>NZ_JBKEZO010000005.1:0-472420 GCF_053345135.1 Sphingomonas sp. M6A6_1c
CGTTCGCGTTCCAAAACAGTGTCGCGGGGTGGAGCAGCCCGGTAGCTCGTCAGGCTCATAACCTGAAGGTCACAGGTTCAAATCCTGTCCCCGCAACCATACTCACCTGTAACGTCTCCGACGGAATGCCCGCGGAGGCTTTTTTGTGCCTGGCGTCGACTGCGTCATTACCGATGCCGGCGACGCACCCGCAGATCGCTTGCTTCGAACAGGCGTAGCGGGATCGCGTCTGCCATTGCGCGATATCCTGCTTCATTGGGATGGAGGTGATCGCCGCCGTCATAGGCTGGTAACAGCCGGTCCGGATGGGCGGGGTCACGGGTCGCCGCGTCGAAGTCGATGACGTCGTCGAAGATGCGCGACCGGCGGATCATCGCGTTGAGCGCTTGCCGGGTGGCTTCGGTTTGCGGCGAGGCGTGGTAGTAGTCGTTGCCGACGAGCGGGGTGATCGTCGCGCCGATCAGCCGGATGCCGTGGGCGTGCGCGCGGGCGGCGAGTTCGCGATAGCCGGCGGTGATCGTGGCGATCAGGGCACGGTGTGTCGCGTCGTCTGCGGGGGCGTCGCGGGTGAGGACGCCGAGGTCGTTCACCCCCTCCAGCACGATGGCATAGCGGACGTTCGGCCGCGCGACGACGTCGCGGTCGAACCGCGCCATCAGGCTGGGGCCGTTGCCGTCGAGCAGGATGCGGTTGCCGCCGATCCCGGCATTGACTACCGAGAGCTCCGCCGTCCCCCGGTTCGCCGCGAGGCGGCGGGCAAATACGTCGGTCCAGCGTGCGTTGCCGTCGTCGCGGACGCCGCGGCCGTCGGTGATTGAATCGCCGATCGCGACGATCGCGCCCTGCGTGCCGCCGCCGGCGACTTCGATATCGGCGAGATCCCACCAGCCGCCGATCCGTTCGGGCGCGACCAGCGTCGCCGCCGCGCTCTGGTCGTCGTGCACGAGGAAGGTCGTCGCGCGCGCGCCGGGGTGGCCGGTATGACGCGTCGCCGGCTTGGGCAGGAACAGGCTGATCGCGAGATCGTCACCAGCATGCGTCGCCAGCGGCAGTGGGTCCGAATAGACTTCCGCACCGGCCGGAATGGTGATCGCGGTAGCGCCCGCGAAGGTGAGCGCGACGTTGCCGGCAACCTGCGGCTGGCCCGGCACGCCCCGCCCCAACCGCGCCGCGCCGATGCGCAGCGGCGTGTCGCTCATTACGTTGGACAGACGGACGCGGAGCGTCGCGCCGCCGGCGGAGAGATGGACGATCTGCCGGATCGTCACCGGGCCGAGCGCGGCGATCCGCTCGGCATCCGCGGCGGTGGCGAGCATCTGCGCCGATCCCCAGGCCGGAACCCATCGTGGCGAGGGCAACGCACGCGCCGGCGCCGTCGAACGGAGCGGCTGCGACGATCCGCCGGCTGCCAAACCCGCCAGCACGATCGCCATCGTGCCAAAGCGCCACCGTTTCGTCATTCGCCGCTCCTGATCGTCCAGCCTCTTGTCCGAGGCTTCGTGTTAGCGTTATCACCGAAGCAGGTACCGCGACAACCGGCGGACGGGAGAGGATATGCGGCTGCACCGGATCATGATGGCGATGCTCGTCGCGGCCAGTCCGGCCGCGGTCGTCGCGGCGGCACCGGAATGTGCGGGGCCGGTGGCGGCGTGCACGCGCGCGGCGCCGGGCGCGGTCGCGCTGCTCGCGCCGGGGCGGGCGACGCTGATCGCCGTCGACGCCGCCGAGGATGCCGGGGTGCGGCGCGCGGCCAGCGACCTGGTCGGCGATCTCGTCGCGGTCGGCGGGGGCACCGTGATGCTCGCGGACAAGGCGGACGCGGGCACAACGGTGATCGCGGGAACGCTCGGCAGTCCGCTCATCGAAGCGCTGATCCGCGCCGGCAAGATCGACGTCGGTGGTCTCGCCGGGCAATGGGAGGGCTATGTCGAACAGGTGGTCGAGCGGCCGCTGCCGGGTGTCGATCGCACACTGGTGATCGTCGGCGCCGATCGGCGCGGCACGATCTTCGGCCTTTACGACATCAGCGCCAAAGCGGGGGTCAGCCCGTGGACCTGGTGGGCCGACGTGCCCGCGCAAAAGCATCGGACGCTCTACGTCACCGCTGGCCGCGTCGCCGACCATCCGGCGGTGAAATATCGCGGCATCTTCATCAACGACGAGGAGCCGGCGTTCGGCGGCTGGGCGCGCGCACGGTTCGGCGGGGTCAACCATCTCGCCTATGAGAAACTGTTCACGCTGCTGCTGCGCTCCAAGGCCAATTTCCTGTGGCCGGCGATGTGGGGCAAGTCGCTGTGGCAGGACGATCCCGCCTCGGCGCCGCTCGCGCGCGAGATGGGCGTCATCCTCGGCACCTCGCATCACGAACCGATGGAGCGCGCCAATATCGAATGGCAGCGGCAGGGTGGCGGTCCGTGGGATTATACCCGCAACGCCGACCGGCTGCGCGCCTTCTGGCGGGCGGGGATCGCGCGGCGCGGCGTATCGGAGGACCCGGTGACGATCGGCATGCGCGGCGACGGCGACGAGCCGATGACGCAGGGCACTGCGATCGGCCTGTTGCAGCGGATCATCACCGACCAGCGGCGCACCATCGCCGAAGTGACCGGCAAGCCCGCCGCCGCCACGCCGCAGGTGTGGGCGCTCTATAAGGAAGTGCAGGATTATTACGATCAGGGGATGCGCGTTCCCGACGATGTCACCCTGCTGTTTTCCGACGACAATTGGGGCAACATCCGCCGCTTGCCGACGCCCGGCGAACGGCGCGCGGGCGGGGCGGGCGTCTATTACCATTTCGATTACGTCGGCGGACCGCGCAATTACAAATGGCTCGACACCAACGCGGTGCCGCGGGTGTGGCAGCAGATGGCGATGGCGCACCGCTTCGGCGCCGACCGGCTGTGGATCGTCAACGTCGGCGACCTCAAGCCGATGGAATATGCGACCAGCTTCTTCCTGACGATGGCGTGGGACCCGGATCGGATGACCGAGGCGGCGATGCAGGCCTATCCGGCGCGCTGGGCGGCGCAGCAGTTCGGCACGGCGCAGGGGGCGGCGATCGGCGCGCTTATCGCCGATTACGGCCGGCTCGCCAGCCGTCGCAAGCCCGAGCTGATCGACGCCGACACCTATGCCACGACCGCGGGCGGCTGGACGCGCGTGCTCGGCGAATGGAACGCGCTGGCGGCGCGGGCGCGTAGCACAGCCATGACGATCCCGACGGAGCGGCGCGACGCTTATGACGAGCTGGTGCTGCACCGGATCGAGGCGATGACCAACCTGCACCGCCTCTACGCGGCCGTCGCCGCCAACCGCATCGCGGCACGCGCCGGCGACGCGGCGGCGACGGCACGCTGGGCGGCGGCGGCGCGCGGCTATTTCGCCGAGGATGCCGCGTTGCGTCGCCGCTACGAGGGGCTGGCCGGCGGCAAATGGCCGGAGATGATGGCGCAGACGCATATCGGCTATACCGGCTGGCAGCAGCCCGATGCCGACGTAATGCCGGCGCTGGCGACGGTGGCGGCCCCACTGCCGGTGCCGGCGATGGTCGCGCCACCGCTGCGCCGCATCGCCGCCGACGCCGGCCGGACGATCGACGGCGCCGGCCTGCGCTGGCAGCGGGTGGCGGGCTTTACCGCGGAGGGCGCGGCGATGATCGCGACGCCGGTCACCGCGCCGGCGATCGAGCGGCCGGGCGGCACGGGGCCGCAGCTCGCCTATACGATCGACCTGCCGGCGGGTGTCCGCCGCTTCGACGTGGTCGCCGCGCCGGGGCTCGACGTGCGCGGCACCGGCCGCCACCGGGTGGCGCTGTCCCTCGACCGGGGTGCGCCGGTGATCGTCGACTTGCTCGCCGGCGAAACCGAGGCACGCTGGGGCAAGGCGGTCGCCGACAATCGCCGCGTCGCCGGCGCGACGCTGCCGGTGGCGCGTTCGGGACGGCACGTGCTGCACCTCTGGCTGGTCGACCCGCAGGTGGTGATCGAGGGGATCGAGGTGGCGGGCTAGGCTGTGACCTTCGAGGCGCGGCGGTGGTTTTATCCGTGCGCAGCAGTGTGTAGGAAGGATCGTCAGTCAGCTCCCATGGAGGTGCATCGCGACGAGGGCGACCCCTCTGCGTCCTCCGCGTGATCTCCTTCTCTATCTGGAGGAAGGCGACCTGCGATAGGCGCCATCTAATCCTCAAAGGACGTTGCTTCTCGGTGGCAGATCATCTGAGGCGGTATTAAACGCCGTAAGGGCGTCGATGGTCGGTAGCGATGAAGATCGGGAAAACTTGGGGATGGTTGCTGCTCGTAACCATCGTCCTGTCGACGATAGGCGATGAGATCTCGCTGATAACGCTGATGTTTCGGACGGCAAGCGATCGAAATACGGCCGCCGTACCGATGTTGCTCGTCGCCCAACTGCTGCCGGGATTGCTGGCCGCGCCGGTCATCGGCCGGCTGGTCGATGCGTATGATGCGGCCAGGCTGCTGGTCGTGACGGCGGCGGCCGATGCCACAATCATCGCATGGATGGCGTGGCACCCGGATCTCGCATCTACGATCGGCGGTGCCGGCATTCTCAGTATGACGTTCGCGACCGGCGGTGCTGCCAGTTTCGCCCTCATCCCCGTCGTCGCCGGCGGGGTGGGCATGACCTTGTCGCGCGCAAACGCGGTGGTGGAGTTCGTCCGCAGTGTGGGCATGCTCGCCGGCCCGGTTGCAGGCGGCGTGTTGGTGGCCCGGAGCGGAGCCGGCAACGCGCTGCTGATCGATGCGGCCAGTTTCGCGCTGTTGGCCATCGTTGCGCTGGCGAGTGGCATACGGCGACCAGCGATGACAACCCAGGCCGGCGGCACGAAGGCGCTGCTTTCCGACTATTGGCAGGTCCTGAGCAACCGCCGGATCGGGGTCGTCGCCGCGGCGCTCGCGATGGGGGTCTATGCCGCCGCCATCGCCGACGTGAATTTCATATTTCTGGTCACCGGTTCTTTGTCGGCGGGTCCGACTGCCTTCGGGCTGCTTACCGCCTGCTGGGCCGGCGGGATGATGGCGGGGGCCGCGGCGTCTGGCGCCTTCGCGATGCGTCATCTTGCTGCGCTTGCCTTCGGCGCGGCGGCGATGATGGACGGCATGATACTGGCGATCGGCATCGCCTGTTTGACGGAAACGGGGGATCTCGTCTTCGTGGGATCGGCGTTCGGGATCGGCGGTGCGGCGAACAGTGTCCACAATGTCGCGGTCAGGACGATCCTGCAGAACGAGGCGCCTGCCGGTGCGCACGGCAAGGTCGCGGCGATCTATGGCGCCGCGACGAGCAGCGCCAGCACCCTGGGCTATATGACCGGCGGCCTGTTCGTGCCGGATCGCGTGATAGCGGCTTACGTCGTCAGCGGCGTGTTAGAGATCATGGCCGGACTCACCGGATGGCTGTTGTTTGCCGCGTTCGGCCGCCGCGCGCCGACGGTACGTTGATCGCGCCCGCCCCCGCTATCGCGCCGGTGCCGCCGCCAGTGCGGCGGCGATCGCGGTGCGCATCGGTTTGGGGTGGAGTGCGAGGTCGTAGGGGGTCGGGCGGCGCTTGACGCCGTCGGGGCGCGGTTCGAAGCCTTCGATCCAGCTGTGTGCGTCGCTCAGGCCCCAGCACAGCACGTCGCGCAGCTTGGGATAGGACAAAGTGATGTCGAGATAGGCGCGGGTGAAGTCGGCGACCGCCCGGTCGCGCGGTGCGATCGCGGCGGGCAGATGGTTGTCGCGGACGTCGAGTTCGGTGATCAGCAGGCCATAGCCCATCGTGGTCACCGCATCGAGGAAGCGCCGCCAGTCGCCCTCGAGCCGCGCGGCGTCGGCGCCGGCATCGATGCCCTGCGTGACGAGGTGCGACTGGACGCCGAGCGCGTCGACCGGCACGCCGCGCCGCCGGAAGCCCTCGAGCAGGCGCAGCACGCCGGCGCGATGCGCGGCGTTGCCCGGCTCCCAGCTCATATAATCGTTGTAGACGAGCTGCGCCTGCGGTGCCGCCGCCCGCGCGGTGTGGAAGGCGAGGTCGAGCGTCGCCTCCGGGCCGCCCAGCGCCTTCGACAAACTGGTGTCGTAGAGCACGCCGTCCTCCGGCCGCACCGCTTCGTTGACGACGTCGTAACTGGCGATGCGCCGGCCGTAGCGATCGATGACGGTGCGAATATGGGTGGTCAGCAGCGCCTCGGCGGCGGCATGCGGCTGCGCGCCGAAATCATAATCGTTGAGCCAGCGTGGAAACCATTTCGGCTGATGCCACAGCAGATTGTGGCCGCGCACCGCGAGATGCTCGCGTTCGGCCCAGGCCATGATCGCATCGAAATGCGCGAAGGCGAAGGTTGTCGGGGTCGGGCGGAGATGCTGCCACTTCATCTCGTTCTCGGCGACGATCAGCCCGCATTGCGCCGCGATCAGCCGCGCATAAGCCGGATCGGCGACGGGCACACCGTCACGGCCATCCGCCTGCCATGGCACCGCCGTACCGAAGCGCAGCCCGCGCCGCGCGGCGATGCCCTGCAGGCTGTCGGGCGCCGCGGCGGCGGCGAGCGGTGCGGCGGCGGCGACCGCCGCGGTGGCGACGGCACCGGCGAGCAGCTCGCGGCGTGACGGGGGCATAAGCGGTCCTCTCGATCGTTTGTTAGCGCGATCATTGGCGCCGCCGGTTCTTTGGTCAAGTCATCCTAGAGCAAAGAAAACCGTGTCAGAACTGAGGCTTGAACCGCGGACTGCCGCCGCAAACGGATCAGGGCGCGAGGCGGCAGGGGGCGCTCCGCATCGGATTGCACCGGGCCATCGCGCCACCCGGCAGGGTGACGCGGAAGGCGAGATGGGCGGGATCGGGCGCGCCGGGGTAATAATCGGTGCTCACCGCCTGTGCGCCACTCGCGGCAGCGGCGGCGGCCTTGTGCAGGTCGTGCGCGCGCGCCTCGACGGTGTTGGCGTCGGTGCGGGTGCGCACGATGAGGCCCTGCGCGACCCATCGGCGGATCGCGGCGCCGTCGGCCACAGGGTCCTGGACGATCTCCACCGCCGCTTCCGGCTGGTCGTCGGGATACCAGCCGAACATCGCGCGGCCGGCGAGCGAGGGATGGCCGGCGCGATAGACGGCGGAGACCGCGTCGCGCACGTCGAACAGCACATAGACACGGCCGCGCGCGGCGGCGAGCGTCGGCCAGCCGCGGGTGGTGACCGCCGCGTGCAGCGTGGCGGCCGTACCGCGCACTTCGTCGGGGGTGATCAGGCGCTTGCCGGGCAATGCGGCGCGGATCTCGGTGTCCAGCGCGTCGAGCAGGCGGGCATCGTCGAGCGGCAGCGGCGGGCTGACCCGCGCATCCTTGCCCGGCGTGTCGGCGGCGTTGATCGTGATCATGATCGGCAGGTGGCGCGGATGCGCGCGCGACCATGCGTCGATCTCGCCGAGGCAGCGGCGCAGCGTCACGCAGGTGGAGAGATAGTCGACGTCGGGGATGTGGAAGACCTTGAAGCCCGGGCGCAGCATCGCGGGTCGGTCGAAGCCGGTCGCCTCACCCGCGGCGCGGGCGATGCCCTCGCCCTTGGGATCGGCATAGCGGCCGCCCTCGGGATCGGCGAACACGTCGATCTCGAGCTGGCGCACGCCCGCGTCGAGCTGGCGGGTTAGCGGCAGGTGGTAATAATCGAGCGCCTCGGCGAGCTTCGGGTCGGCGGCACGCAGCCGGGCCATCACCGCAGCCGGGATGCGCGCCTTGAAGCTGTTGTGCGAGCCGATGACCTGGATGTCGTTCATCGCCTGCGGCGGCCGTTCGGCGGCGCTGCCGAACGCGGCGAGCGTCAGCAACGGCAGGGCGAGGGAGCGAAGCCGCATCGATCAGAACTCCGCCCGTGCGCCGAACAGGATCGTCCGGCCGTAATAATTGATCTCGCCGAAGCGCAATGTGTCGTCGTTGTAGGTGTAAGCGCGCGCGCCGGCGAGATTGATGCCTTCGACGCTGAACATGAGTTGCGGCGTGACGCGCAGCGACAGATTGCCGTCGAGCGAACCGAACGGCGCGGTGAAGGTCGGCGCCTGGGAGGTGCTGCCGGTGCCCGACAGATATTTGTCGCGCCAGACGTAGGAAAGGCGCGCCGACACCGGACCGTAATCGTAGAAGCCGACCAGATTGTAGCTCTGCTTCGATAGGCCGAGCATCTCGTTGCGCAGCACGCGATTGCCGGCGGTGTAGTTCGCCTCCACCGACGTGTGCGTATAGGACGCCTGGAAACCGAGACCGTCGAGCGGCTTGGGCAGGAAGGTGAAGACCTGATTATAGGCGGCCTCGAAGCCGTAGACCTTCGCCTTGCCGCCGTTGACCGAGGTGCTGAGTAGCACGGTGCCGCGGTTGGGAATGTCGATATTGACGTTCTGCGCCGTGATGTAGTCGTCGAGGTTCTTGTAAAAAAGTGCGCCGGTGAGCGCGCCACGACGGTTGAAATACCATTCGAGCGAACCGTCGAACTGCGTCGCGAGGAAGGGATTGAGCTGCGGGTTGCCGCCGCTCGCGGTCGCCGCATCGGTCGAGACGGTGATGCGCGGTGCGGAGTCGGTGATGTTGGGCCGGGTCAGCACGCGGCTTGCGGCGAGGCGGGCGACGAGTCGCGGCGTCAGCTCGGCACGCAGGTTGAAGCTTGGCAGCACATCGTTGAACGACCTCGGATAGCTGACAGCCTGCGGGGTGCTCCCGGTGGTCAGCGTGCCGCTCGCGACCTGATCGGTGTGGACGTAGCGCGCGCCGATGTTGCCGGTCACCTCGACCGAGCCGAGCATCACACCGTAATCGGCGCGAATATAGGCGGCGGCGATCTTTTCGGTGGTGACGAACGACGAGCGCTGGTCCGCCGGGGTGAGCGCGGCATTGGCGATCGCCGGGGTGAACAGCGCGTCATAATAGGCCTTGGTGACGGGCACGAGCCAGGTGCGCGGGCTGTTGCCGGTGACGCCGGCGAGGAAGTCGTCATAGGGCAGTTGCTGATACGCGCCCGAGCCGAGCACCGACAGCGGCTGGCCCGTCACCGTGTTGACGAGGAAGTCGCGGCGCCGATAGTCGCGCTTGCGCCAGTGATATTCGCCGCCCGCCGCGATCTTGCGCAGCAGGCCGTCGCCGACGTCATAGCCGAGGTCGGCGCGGCCGTAGGCGTCCCAATCCTTGCTGTCCTTCGGCGCGATGTTGAACTGCGATACCGTGTAATTCGCCGGATTGGACAGGTCGCGGGTGGTGGTGAGCGTCGGCAGCACCTTGTAGCCGCCCGACGCGTCATAGGTCAGCGGCGCGATGAACTGCGCGCGGCTGCGCACCGTACCCTCGGCATTGCTCGGGTGATAACTGTGCGCGCTCGACCAGCTGCCGTCGGCCGAGGCGTGCCAGCGATCCTGGTCGAAGCTCTGGCGCAGCGCGATGGTCAGCAGGTCGTGGCGGTTGAGGCTGTATTCGCGCGACGCCATGAAGCGCGCGTTGTTGATCGTCGCACCGACGACGGTGTTGCCGACAACCTTCTGCGACCCCGCGACCACCGAGGTGCCGGGATCGTCGGGATAGATGTCGATGCCGAATTCGTCATAGGCGACGTCGAGCCGGGTCGCGATCACGTCGAGCGTCGTGCGCAGCGCGGGCGTCGGCTGCCATTGCGCCGAGACGATGCCCGAAAGGCGCTTGCGGTCCTCGGTCTCGACGGTCGGGCGCGTCCGCGTCGGCGTGTACAGGCCCGAGGGTAGGGCGCCGGCCTCAGGCTTGGTGAATTTGTCGAGGTTCCAGCCGAAGTTGATGAAGCGGTCGTTGCGGACCTGCTTGCCCCAATATTGCGCGCCGGCGAGGATGCCGAACGTCTCGTCCGGGCTGCGATAGCTGGTCAGCAGTGTGGCATTGGGCTCGACGCGGTGCGTCTGCGCGGTGAAGGTGTAGCGCGAGTTGAGCGTCGTGCGCGTGCCGATGTCGAGCGGATGGAAGGTCTTGACGTCGATATTACCGCCGAGCGCGCCCTCGTTCATGTCCGGCGTCGGCGTCTTGATCACGTCGATGCTCGACACGAATTCGGCAGGCAGCATCTCGAAGCGGAACTGGCGGCCGTTGGCGCCGCCGTTCTCGATCAGGTCGTTGAGCGCGACGGTGCGGCCGTTGACCAACGTGTTCTGGAATTGCGGGCCGAGGCCGCGGACGCTGACGTACAGCCCTTCGCCGCGCGGCCGGGTGATCGCGACGCCGGGAACCACCTGCAACGCCTCGGCGACATTCTGCGCGGGGAATTTGCCGATGTCGGTCGAGGCGATCGAATCGAGGCCGTAAGCGGCCTTGCGCTTGGCTTCGGTGGCGGCGGCGATGCTGCGCGCATAGCTGCCGGTGACGACGATGTCGCGATCCTGCTCCGCGTTACCCGTCACCGTATCACCGGCTGCCGCGTCGGTCGTATCCGTCGACCGGGTCTGCGCGCCTGCGGTCGGCGCGGCGAGCAGTGCCGCGAGCGTAAGCGGCAGCGTGGCGCCAATCAGGCGCGAAGTGCGAAGCATGCATATTCCCCCTCGGCTTTGTGCCGTTCGCCCCGCCGATAGGAGGAGAAGGTTACACGCCAAAGTAATACCAATTTCAGTTTCGTGACGGACACTCTGCTCGAGTTTCGCTGCGCCGCACAATCGTTGATACTGCAATATAGTCCGAGATAGACATAATCGTCTGGTGTCACCTTGACGACCAAACAACGGCCGAAGTCATATTGATTGAAGTCTAGACGCTCAGATGATTTGGAGTCGGCGACGATAATGCTGGAACGGAACCGTGGTCCGGATGTTGCTGTTCTCAACACAAAGGGGAGTTCTCAGCGTGAGTCACGATGTCAGTCCGATCGACGCGCTTGCGACGCATGCCGAACAGCGCAAGGACCGAAGGGCCTTTTTCAAGGCGGCAGTAGGGGCGGCGGCCGTCGGGGCCGGCGCCTTTTTGGTAAGCAGTCCGGCGCAGGCGCAAACCCTGACCGATGCGGACATTCTCAACTTCGCGTTGAACCTCGAATATCTCGAGGCGAACTTCTATTATTATGCCGTCTACGGTCGCGGCATCCCGGCGACGTCGATCACCGGCGTCGGTACGCCGGTCGCCGCAGTCGGCGGTAAGCAGGTAACATTCCAGGATTCGCTGCTCGCGGAGATGGCGCGTGAGATCGCCGAGGACGAACTCGCCCACGTCAATTTCCTGCGCACCGCATTGGGAACGGCCGCGGTCGCCCAGCCGGCGATCGACATCGGCGTGTCGGCGACCAGCGCGTTCAGCGTGGCGGCACAGGCGGCAACGCTCGTTCCCGCCGGCGGCATCTTCGATCCCTACGCCTCGGACCTCAACTTCCTTTATGGCGCATTCCTGTTCGAGGACGTCGGCGTCACCGCCTATAAGGGCGCGTCGTCGCTGCTGACCAACAAGACCTATCTCGATGCCGCAGCCGGCATCCTCGCTGCCGAAGCCTATCATGCCAGCATGATCCGCACGACGATCGATCAACTCGGCGGCAACGTCGGGCTGAAGGCCTCGACGATCCGCGGCGATACCGAACTGGTCTCGAATGCACGCGACAGCCTCGACGGTACCAGCGACCTTGACCAGGGCATCGCCTATGTCAGCTCGGGCGCCGGTCCGACCTCGAACATCGCGCCCACCGACGGCAACGGCATCGCCTTCGGCCGGACGACCGGGCAGGTCCTCAACATCGTCTACCTGAACAAGGCTCAGGTCACCGCCGGCGGGTTCTTCCCGTCCGGTGTCAACGGCACCATCCGCAGCAGCGCCAACAACGCCTGAGCCTCGGGTTCAAAGGGGATTTCCTATGATCGATCGTGAAACGCTTCTCGAAGGGTTCGACATCGCCGAGCGCCGGCGCAACGAACGCCGCCGCTTCATCAAAATGGCGGGCACCGCCGTTGCCGCGACCGCCGGTGCGTCGCTGCTCGCCGCCTGCGACAACGACGACGACAAGTCGGTGCCGGTCACGCCGACGCCGTCGCCGACGCCCACCGCCGGTTTGCCGGCCGGCGATGTCGACGTGCTCAACTTCGCACTGAACCTCGAATATCTCGAGGCCAATTATTATACGTTCGCCGCCTTCGGCAGCGGTCTCAACACGACGTTGCAGGCCGGTACCGGCACGCAGGGTTCGGTGACCGGCGGCGCGCAGGTACCGTTCCAGGACGCCACGGTGGCTGCTTATGCCCGCGAGATCGCCGCGGACGAGAACCTCCACGTCACCTTCCTGCGCCAGCAACTCGGTTCGTCGGCGGTAGCGATGCCGGCGATCAACATCGACGGCGGTGCCAATGGCGCGTTCACCGCCGCGGCGCGTGCCGCCGGCGTGGTCGGCGCGACAGGGACGTTCAATCCCTACGCCTCGGACGAGAACTGGCTGCTCGGCGGCATGCTGCTGTCCGACGTGGGAGTCACCGCCTATAAGGGATCGGCGTCGCTGATCTCGAACAAGGTGATCCTGGACGCGGCGGCCGGCATCCTAGCGGTCGAGGCCTATCATTCGGGCCTGATCCGCACGTTGCTGTACCGCAAGGGACTGGCGATGCCGGCGCTGCGCACCAACGCCGACCTGATCTCCAATGCGCGCGATACCGTCGACAACGGCTTCGACGACGATCAGGGAATCAGCCCGACGACGATCAACGGCGGTGCGGCGTCCAATATCGTGCCCGCGGACAGCAACGGCATCGTGTTCGGCCGGACGGCGGGCGACGTTCTCAACGTCGCGTACCTAAACGCTGGCGCGGTGAGCAGCGGCGGCTTCTTCCCCGCCGGCCTCAACGGCAACATCAAGACCTCGACCGCCGCATAACGGCGGGAGGTCAGGCCGCCGGCACGCGCATCGTCTGCGCGTGCCGGTCGACCAGCACCGCGCTCGCGGCGTTGAGGCCGACCACCTCCACCGCGATGCCGTGGCGGCGCATCCTGGTCACCACCTCTTCCAGCGCGCCGACCGCGGTCACGTCCCACAGATGCGCCTGCGTCAGGTCGATACGGACATGCCGGGCGGTATCGGCAAGATCGAACCGATCCGCGAAGATCTCGGCGCTGGCGAAGAAGATCTGCCCCGCGACGCGATAGTCGCGCGTATCCGTCTCTGCATCGTAGCTGACCGTCACCTCCATCAGCCGGGTGACCTTGAAGGCGAAGAACACGCCGCTCAGCAGCACGCCGACCGCCACCCCCGCCGACAGATCGTGCGTCGTCACCGTCACCGCGACGGTGGCGAGCATCACCGCGCCCGACGTCTTGGGATGACGGACGAGATCGCGCAACGATCCCCAGGAGAAGGTGCTGATCGACACCATGATCATGATCGCGACCAACGCCGCCACCGGCACCTGCGCGACCCAGGGGCGCAGCGGCACCATGACGACGAGCAGGAACACGCCGGCGACCAGCGTCGACAGCCGGCCGCGGCCGCCATAACGGACGTTGCCGACGGTCTGGCCAACCATGCCGCAGCCGGCGATGCCGCCGAACAGGCCGGCGGCGATATTGGCGAGGCCGAGCCCGCTGCATTCACGCGCCTTGGAACTGGTCGTCTCGGTCAGGTCGTCGACAACGCTGGCGGTCATCATCGATTCGAGCAGCCCGACCGCGGCCATCGCCAGCGCATAAGGCGCGAGGATCGTCAGCGTCTGCCATTCGAGTGGTACCGACGGCCAGCCGAACTGCGGCAACGACGCAGGCAGGCGGCCGAGGTCTGCGATCGTGCGCAGCGGCATCGGCAGCGCGATGCTGACCGCGGTGAGCGCGACGATGCAGATCAGCGGCGAGGGGATGATATTGGTCACGCGTGGCGCCAGATAGATGATCGCAAGACCGAGGCCGATCATAGCATAGGTGTGCCAGTCGACACCGATCATCTGCGGCAGCTGCGCCGAGAAGATCAGGATCGCCAGCGCGTTGACGAAGCCGGTGCGCACCGAACGCGAGACGAAGCGCATCAGGACGTCGAGCTTGAATAGCCCGAATGCGACCTGGAGCAGGCCGGCGAGGAGGGTCGCGGCGAGGAGATATTGCAGGCCGTGCGCGTGGACGAGCGCGGCGGCGACGAGCGCGACCGAGCCGGCGGCACCCGAGATCATCGCCGGGCGGCCGCCGGCGATCGCGATGACGATGCCGATGACGAAGGAGGCGAACAGGCCGACTTCGGGATCGATGCCGGCGACGAAGGAGAAGGCGATGACCTCCGGGATCAGCGCGAAGGTGCCGACCATGCCGGCGAGCACGTCGCGCCGCGCGCCGGCGGCGCTGGAAAACCATTCGGCGCGGTAACGGGATAGGGAAAGACTGGTCATGACGTGAAAATCCGCATGACCGCTCCGGCGCCGCCGGCGGCGACGCGTCAATGTTCGGGAGCGGTTGCGTTGTCCGGCGGATCGGCGGCCGGAATAGCCACCCGGAATTGCACCGGGTCCAGGCGAATGCCGGCCGCCTAAACCGATCCGTGCTGCAGCGCAATAGGCGGGCTCAGTCGACCAGCCCGGGCCCCTCGACGATCAGCGCGAGCCCGATGGCGTGGTGCGCGGCGGCGGGCAGCCGCACCTCCAGTGCATCGCCGGTGCGGGTGAAGGGCAATGGCGCGCTGCTGCCGGGCAGCGACACGCGGCGCACCTCGCCGCGACCGACCGGATTGTCGCGGCCGAGCAGGGTCAGCCGCGCGACGCCGTCGGCAGGCCAGCCGAGCACCAGCGCGTGCAGCGCCTTGCCGCGGGTGACGTAGCGGATGTCGCGCGCGGTGTAGCCGGTGTCGCGGCCGCCCTCCGAGAAGCTGCCCGCGCCGGCGCCGCCCGGCCCCTCGCCATGGATGCGCCACGGGCGGGTGGCATAGATCGCCGCGCCGTTGATCCGCATCCACGCACCGATCTCGCCGACGATCTGGCGTTCGCGCGAGTCGATCGTGCCGTCGCCCTTGATCGGCACGCTCAGCATCATGTTGCCGTTCTTCGACACGACGTCGCACAGCGTGTGCAGCACCTTGGCGGGCGTCTTGTAGAGGTTCTCGCGCTCATATTGCGCGCCGTAGAACCAATTGCCGAGGCAGGTCTCGGTCTGCCACGGATAGGGGTCGATGAAGCTCTTCTGCCCGCGCTCGACGACGTCGACCAGGCCCATGCGGCGCTGCGGCGGCGTTTCCTTGGCGGTGACGACGCCCTCCAGCCGGCCGCCGTGGCGCGCCATGTTGCGGTTGTAGAAATAGGCCGCGATGTCGAGCCCGGCCTGTTGCAGCGGCAGATCGTGATTGTCGAAATAGAGCATGTCGGGTTCGTATCTGTCGATCAGCTCGCGGCAGCGCAAAGTCCAGCGGCGGACATAGTCGGGATCGGGGGGCACGCCCTCGTTCCACAATCCGTCGGTGGCGGCATGCCACGCGCCGGCTTCGGCGAGCGAGCCGATGCCGTCGGGCACCGCCATCGACGGACCGGTATAAAGCTGTTGCGGGTCGAGCCCGTCCCACCATGCGCCCCGGCCCTGCGCGCGGGTCAGCGTCGCGGCGTCGTAGCGCTGGCCGCGGCGCGGGCCGACGGGATCGTAGCCGTAGGCGATCTGGTTCCAATGCCAGGCGTGGGCGCTGTGGTTGGAGACGGCGAAGCGCAGCCCGCGCTCGCGCGCCAGTCCGGCCCAGATGCCGACGATGTCCTTCTTCGGGCCGACGCGTGTGGAATTCCACGGCTGATGCGTCGAGGCGAAACAGTCGAGATTGTCGTGATGGTTGGCGAGCGCCATGAAATAGCGTGCGCCCGCACCCTTGTAGAGGTCGAGCAGCTCGGCCGGGTCCCATTGTTCCGCGCGCCACTGGTTCTGGATCTGCATGAAACCGGTGTCAGCGGGATGGCCGTAATGCTTCAGGTGATGGTCGTAGGTCGGGTGACCCTGAAGGTACATGTTGCGCGCATACCAATCGTCGCCGATGCCGGGGACCGAAGGCGCCGCCCAATGCGCCCAGATGCCGAACTTGGCGTCGCGGAACCAGTCGGGCGCGGAATAGCCGGCGGCGAGCGATTGCCAGTCGGCGGTGAAGCGTTGCGGCGGGGCGACCTTGACCGGGCGCAGCGCCGCGTGCGGCGGCGCGGCGGCGGCTATGGCAGGTGTCGCCTGGGCGAGGCCGAGTGCGGCGCTGCCGGCAAGGAAGCCGCGGCGATCGACGCTCATCGACCGCCACCCAGCGTCTTGGCGACCGCGGCGAGCGCGAGCGGACGCATGATCGCATAGCCCGCCGGGGTCGGATGGACGCCGTCGCTGGCGAGGCCGGGCTTCATGCCGCCCTCCGCCGTGGTCAGCGCGGCGTGATAGTCGACATAGGTATAGCCATGTGCGCTGGCATAGCCGCGCAGCCAGCGGTTGAAGGCGAGGATCTGCGGCGCCGGGCGCATCTCCGGGCTCCACGGAAAGGCGGCGGCGGGCGGGATCGAGGCGAGGATCACCTTGATGCCGTGCGCGTGCGCCAGCTCCGCCATCGTCTCGATATTGCCCTGTACCGTCTCGACCGTCGCGGCGCCGGTGTTGCCGGCGATGTCGTTGGTGCCGGCCATGATGTGCACCGCCTTGGGGCGCAGCGCGATCACGTCCTGGCGGAAGCGCAGCAGCATCTGCGGCGTGGTCTGGCCGCCGATGCCGCGATCGACCAGCCCGTGCGTGAACAGCGACGGATCGGCGCCGATCCAATTGTCGGTGATCGAATCGCCCATGAAGACGACGCGCGCCGGTTCGGTGAGCGCGGCATTCTGCGCGCGATAGCGGCAGAGCTGGCCGTGGTCGCGCGTCAGCATGTGGAGCTTCCACATCTGCCATGCCTGTCCGTCGGCGGGTTTGGGGTGGGCGGGGCAGGGATCGGCGACGATGCCGACGGGGTCGCCGGCATAGGGATCGCCGGGCACGTTGGTCTGCGCCGATACGGCGGATGCCGTCAGGCACAGGCCGGCGGCGAGAAGCTTGGGATAGCGCATCAGGGGGTCCTCTTCGTCTTGCTGGCCAGCGCGGCCTCGATTGCGGCGTGGGCGACCGGCGCCATGCGGGCGTAACCGGCGGCGAGCGGGTGGATGCCGTCGACGGTATAGTCGCGGCGCATCAGGCCCCTGTCGTCGGCGAGCGCGGTTTCGTAATCGGCGAAGGCATAGCCGCGCCGTTCGCAGAAGCCGCGCAGCCACCGGTTGAGCGCGTGGAGTTCGGCGGGCTTGCGCTCGCGCACGACGTCGCGCGCGGCGGGGGTGTAATCGTTGACCGGCAGCAACGCGCCGAACACCAATGCGATACCGTGGCGGTCGGCGATGTCGGCCATCGCCTGCCAATGATCCTCGATCTGCTCGGGGGTTTCGCGTTGCAGAACCCCCTGCACGTCGTTGACGCCGGCGAGGATCACCACGGCCGCGGGTCGCAAGGCGACGACGTCGGGCAGGAAGCGCAGCAGCAATTGCGCCGTCACCTGCCCGCCGATGCCGCGATTGACGTAGGGCGCGCCGGGAAAGCCGGCGGCGAGATCCCAGCGGTCGGTGATCGAATCGCCGAGGAAGACGACGCGTTGCTCGCCCGGCCGCGGCGGCGGCAAGGCGGCGTTGGCGGGCGCATACAGATAGCGTTCGCCGAAATCCTCCATCAGCACCGGCACCAGCCGTGCGCGATAGGGGCCGAGCCACGGACCCCAATCCTTCTCCACCGCGGTGCGCCGCGGCGGCGCGCTCTGATAGTCGCGCGCTGGCGCGTCGCTGGGATAATCGCGCGCTGGCGCGTCGCTGGGATAATCGCGCGCTGGCGCGTCGCTGGGATAGTCGCGCGCCGGCGCGCCGCTGGGATAGTCGTGAGCCTGCGCGCCGCCGGCGAGCAGCAGCGCCGCCAGCGCGAGGGCGGTCGCCGTCGTCCGGCGGATCATGTCGCCTCGCCCTTGCCGGAGAGATCGCCGAGCGCCGGGTCGAGCGCCTCGGCGATCGCGGCGGCGGCGGCGCGCAGCACGTCCTGCGTCGCGGCGATCGGCACCAGGCTGCCGGGGCCGTCGACGAACGGCACGGTGAGCGCGGCGCGGGCGGCGCCGAACGAAAGGATCGGGACGGACAGGTCGGTGATGCCGTTGAGCAGCGGGCTCGGCGTCGTGCCGCAGCCTTCGGCGAGGATCGCGGCGAGCTGGCCGGCGAGCGCGGCGTCGTCGATCGTGTCGCCGGTCGCGCGCACCTCGTCGAGCATCGCCGCGCGCGTATCCTCGGGCTGGAAGGCGAGCAGGATACGGCCCGAGGCGGAGCGATGCAGCGGCCGGCGATAGCCGACGCGCACCGCGAACCCCGACAGGCCCGGCGCCTCGACCCCGGCGATCACCACGATCTCCGCACCCGAGACGACGACGAGGTGGCAGCTCTGCCCCGTCTCGCGGGCGAGCGTGCGCATCACCGGCAGCGCGGTGGAGACGAGATCGCGCACCGGCGGCTGGCCCATGCTGAGCGCGAACAACCGGTTGGTGAGCCGATAGCCGTCGTCGCCGCGGGCGATGTAGCGATGCGCCTCGAGCACCTGCAGCATGCGGAAGATCTCGCTGACCGAGCGGCCGAGCGCGGTCGAGACATCGGACATGGTCAGCGGCACGCTCGACGCGGCGAGCAGTTCGAGGATCTCTAGCCCCTTGGTGAGTGCCGGCGCCTGGTAGCGCGCTTTGGTCGTCATCTGTCCTCCCCCGGTCGTTGTTCTTACGTCGACGCTTGCCGCCGTTTCCCCATCCGTCCGTTACCCCGGACTTGTTCGAGACCGCTGCGGAAATCGGTCCGTGACGCGCCAAGCTTGTAGCCCGGCGGAAGCCGGGGTCCAGTTGGGCGAAGGTTTGTAATGACTTGCGACGGCCTTACCGACTGGGCCCCGGCCTTCGCCGGGGTGCATGAGGTGTTTTTTCGAAGTTTCGACCCGTTCCGGGGCCACCGTCCCTCGGGAGGATGCCCGCGCCTCACGCCGTTCTCCTCGCCGCAGAGTGGACTTCGGAACAAGTCCGGGGTGACGGGGTAAACATGGAAACGGTTTGGTCATCGTCCTCGTCACTCCCGTCACCTAAGCGTCGATCGTGGCAAGGAAAATCCGCAGATGAAAGTGATTTTTACATTTCATATCGCGGCCGGAGGGCATAGACTCACGGCCAAATCCCGCGAACCGCGACCGTTCGTGGAGAGAGCGTGGGAGAGGCATAATGAACCCGAGCGTCGCCGTACAGGACGATGATGGCACAACGCCTGCCGGTCGCGGCGCGCTGCTGCTGACCATCGGCCTGTTCTTCCTGTGGGGCATGGCCAACAATCTCAACGACATCCTCATCGCGCATTTCCGTGCGGTGTTCACGCTGAGCGACCTGCAATCGGGCCTCGTCCAATCGGCCTTCTACCTCGGCTATTTCTGCTTCGCGATTCCTGGCGCGATCGTGATGCAGCGGTTCGGCTACAAGACCGCGGTGGTGCAGGGGCTGGTGCTGTTCGGCATCGGCGCATTGCTGTTCTGGCCGGCATCGCTGATGCTGAGCTACGGCTTCTTCCTGCTCGCGCTGTTCGTCATCGCCAGCGGCCTCGCCTTCCTCGAGACCGCGGCCAATCCGATGGTCGCCGCGCTCGGCAGCGCCGCCACCGCCGAGCGGCGGCTCAACCTCGCGCAGGCGTTCAATCCCCTTGGCTCGATCGCCGGCGTGACGCTCGGCGCGACCTTCATCCTCGCCGACGAGCGCGCGGGCGACGTCGCCGCGGCGTCGGCGGTGCGGTTGCCGTATCTCGTCATCGCCTTGCTCGTCTTCGCCTGGGCGGCGGTGATCGTCGTCACGCGCTTTCCCGCGGTCGCGACACGGCCGAGCGAACCGGACGCGCGCACCCCCGGCGCCTATGGCAAATTGCTGGCGTCGCCGCGCTATCTCGCCGGGGTGGGCACGCAGTTCCTCTACGTCGGCGCGCAGGTCGGGGTGTGGAGCTTCCTCATCCGCTACGTCGCGGTCGAGCTGCCGTCGTTCGGGACGCAGCGCGCGGCGTGGCTGCTGACGCTGTCGCTGGCGTTGTTCATGGCCGGCCGGTTCGTCGGCGCGGCGCTGATGGCGCGCATCTCGGGCGCGCGGCTGATGCTGATCTTCGCGGCGATCGATGCGCTGCTGTGCGCCGTCGCCGCCTTCGTCGGCGGGCCGGCCGGCGTCGCCGCGCTGGTGCTGTCGAGCGCGTTGATGTCGATCATGTATCCGACGATCTTCGTGCTGACGCTGCGCGGGCTGGGGCCGCTGACCAAGCCGGGCGCGTCGCTGCTGGTGATGGCGATCATCGGCGGCGCGGTGCTGACCGCGGCGATGGGGTTCGTCTCCGACCTGGGGTCGATCCGCTTCGCGATGCTGGTGCCCGCCGCCTGTTTCGTCGGCGTCGCGCTGTTTGCGCGGCTGCATCGCGACACGGCGGTGACGGCGGTGACGGCGTGAGCGCGCCGCTGCTGCCGCGCTTCGGCATGGGGACCGCGGCGATCGGCAATCTGTATCGCGCGGTCGGCGACGACGAGGCGATGGCGACGGTCGCCGCGGCGCTCGCTGCCGGCATCGGTTATTTCGACACCGCGCCGCATTACGGCTTCGGCCTCGCCGAGCGGCGGCTGGGGGCGGCGCTGGCCGTGCACGATCCGGCGGGGCGGGCGCTGGTCTCGACCAAGGTCGGGCGGCTGCTGGTGCCGACCGCGGCGCAGGGCAGCCGGCACGGCTTCGTCGATGCCGATCCGTTCGAGCCCGCGTTCGATTACGGCGCGGACGGGATCCGCGCGTCGTTCGCGGCGAGCCTGGCGCGGCTGCGCCGCGAGCGCGTCGACCTGTTGTTCGCGCACGATCTCGGCCGGATGACGCATGGCGACGATCATCCCCGCCATCTCGCCGCCTTCCTCGATGGCGGGCATGCGGCGATGGTGGCGCTGAAGCGGGCCGGCGCGGTCGGGGGAATCGGCATCGGCGTCAACGAGATCGCGGTGTGCGACGAACTGCTCGACCGCGTCGACCTCGACGTCATCCTGCTCGCCGGGCGCTATACGTTGCTCGACCGGAGCGCGGCGGCGCTGCTCGATCGCTGCGCCGAACGCGGCGTGCGGGTGATCGTCGGCGGCCCGTACAATAGCGGCATCCTCGCCGCCGACCCGGCCGAGGCCGATCCGCAGCGGCTGCATTACGATTATGCGGCGCCCGATGCGGCGATCGTCGCGCGGACGCGGGCGCTCGCCGCCGCCTGTGCGCGGGCGGGGGTGGCGCTGCCGGCCGCGGCGTTGCATTTCCCGCTGCGCCACCCGGCGGTCGCCTGCGTCGTCGCCGGGCTGGTCGGCGCGGATCAGGTCGCGGCGATGGTGGCGCGGATCGCGACGCCGGTGCCCGATGCCGCGTGGCCGCTGCTCGATCCCCTTCCGCAACCGGAGCCGATGTCGCCCGTGACCAACCAGTTGATCCTGCTTCACCCCGACGACAACGTCCTGATCTGCGTCGCGCCGATCGCGGCGGGAGACGTGCTGCCGATCGGCGGCGGCACCGTGCCGGCGCGCGAGGGGATCACCGTCGGCCACAAGATCGCGCGCCGCCGCCTCGCGCTGGGCGACAAGGTCATCAAATATGGCGCGCCGATCGGGTCGATGACCGCGGCGGCCGATACCGGCGATTGGGTCCATATGCACAATATGAAGAGCGACTATATCGCCAGCCACACGCGCGCGACGGTGACGGAGGCGCGGGCATGATCCGCGGCTACGCCCGCGCCGACGGCCGCAAGGGCATCCGCAACACCGTCGCGGTCGCCTATCTGGTCGAATGCGCGCATCACGTCGCGCGGCGGATCGTCGACAAGGCGGACGATCCCGACGTCCATCTGATCGGCTTCCCCGGCTGCTACCCCAATGCCTATGCCGCCAAGGTGATGGAGGCGGTGGCGACGCATCCCAACGTCGGCGGGCTGGTGATCGTCTCGCTCGGCTGCGAGAGCTTCGATCGCGAGCGGTTGCAGGCGCTGGTCGCGGCGAGCGGCCGCCCGGCCGAGCTGCTCGTCATCCAGCAGACGGGCGGCACCGCGGCGACGATTGCCGCCGGCCTCGCCGCGGTGGCGCGGGTGCAGGCCGAGATCGCCGGCGTGGAGCGCGTGGCGATGGGGATCGACGAACTCGTCGTCGGCACGATCTGCGGCGGCTCGGACGGCACCAGCGGCATCACCGCCAACCCCGCCGTGGGCCGCGCCTTCGATACGCTCGTCGGGGCCGGCGCGACCTGCATCTTCGAGGAGACGGGCGAACTCGTCGGCTGCGAGGGGATCATGGCCGATCGCGCGATCACCCCCGAACTGGGCGAGGAGCTGATCGCCAGCGTCGCCAAGGCCGAACGTTATTATACCATCATGGGCTTCGGCAGCTTCGCCCCCGGCAATGCCGAGGGCGGACTGACGACGCAGGAGGAGAAATCGATGGGGGCCTATTCCAAATCGGGCTCCTCGCCGATCAGCGGCATCATCAAGCCTGGCGACGTGCCGCCGGCGGGCGGGCTCTACCTGCTCGACGTGGTGCCCGACGGCGAGCCGCGCTTCGGCTTCCCCAATATCTCGGACAATGCCGAGATCGTCGAGATGATCGCCTCCGGCTGCCATCTGACGATCTTCACCACCGGACGCGGATCGGTGGTGGGATCGGCGATCGCACCGGTGATCAAGGTGTGTGCCAATCCCGAGACCGCGCGTCGCCTCGCCGCCGACATGGACATCAATGCCGGCCGCATCCTCGAAGGCGCGGCGACGCTGGACGAGGTCGGTGCCGAGATCGTCGATGCGGTGCTCGCCGTCGCGGGCGGCCAGCGCAGCGTCTCCGAAGAGCTGGGCCACCGCGAATTCATTCTCACCTACAAGGCTTTCGACCCGATCGGCCCGGCGTGCCTGCCGATCGCCCAACGCAGGACGGCAGTATGACGACACGATTGGACGGCAAGGTGGCGCTGGTCACCGCAGCGGCGCGGGGCATCGGCCGCGCGACGGCGGAGCGGTTCGCCGCCGAAGGCGCGCGGGTGATCGCCACCGACCGCGACCGCGACGCGCTCGCCGACGTCCCGGGGTGCGAGACGCGCGCGCTCGACGTCACCGACGGCGCGGCGGTGGCGGCGCTGGCGGCGGAGATCGGGCGGATCGACGTGCTCGCCAACGTCGCCGGCATCGTCCACGCCGGCACCATCCTCGATTGCAGCGAGGAGGAATGGGCGCAGGCGATCGCGATCAACATGACCGCGATGTATCGCACCGTCCGCGCCTTCCTGCCGGCGATGCTGGCGGGCGGCGGCGGCGCGATCGTCAACGTATCCTCGATCGCCAGTTCGGTGAAGGGCATCCCCAACCGGTTCGCCTACGGCACCACCAAGGCGGGCGTGATCGGCCTGACCAAGGCGGTCGCCGCCGACTTCGTCGGCCAGGGCATCCGCTGCAACGCGATCTGCCCCGGCACGGTCGACACGCCGTCGTTGCAGCATCGGCTGCACGACACCGGCGATTATGCCGCGGCGCAGGCGGCGTTCGTCGCGCGCCAGCCGATGGGGCGGCTGGGCCAAGCGGACGAGGTGGCGGCGCTGGCGCTGTATCTGGCGAGCGACGAGGCGGCGTTCACCACCGGCGCGGTGCATGTCATCGACGGCGGCTGGGTGAACTGAGCCGCGGCCGCACCTTCGCTGGGCACGCCGCCTAAACCGCGGATGAACGGGGCATTCCGCCTCGGTTCAGCCCGACTCGCCTAAACGATATGCAACACGCTCGCCGCTCTGTGCGTTTGGACCAGATACTCCGAGCGTCGTGTTAGAGGAGGTTCGACGTGATGAATGCGATGTTGAAGAAGGCAGGTCTGGGGATCGCGCTCGCCGCGACCGCGCTGACGGCGGCCGCGCCGGCGGATGCGCAGCGTTGGGGTGGCTATCGCCATTATCACCGCGGCAACGGCGGCAGCGTCGCGGCGGGTGCGTTGCTCGGCGGCATCGTCGGGCTTGGCATCGGTGCGGCGGTCGCGGGCAACAACCGCGATCGTTATTACGACCGTGGCTATTATTACGACGCGCCGCCGCCGCCGCCGCGGGTGGTCTATCGCGACGAATATTACGCGCCGCCGCCCCCGCCGCCGCGCGTGGTCGTCCGCGAGCGGTATTACGATTACGGCCCACGTTACGGATATGGCTACGGCTATTAAGGCTTGCAGCGGTTTCGTCGGGAAGGCGGCGCGGACATCCTGTCCGCGCCGCTTTTTCGTAGCGGGGCCGGGGCGATGCCGCTAAGCGCGGCGACATGACCGATACGCCCCCCGATCGCCTGTCGACCGATCCGTCGAGCCCCTATTTCGACCAGGCCGCGCTGGAGCGCGGCATCGGCATCCGCTTCAAGGGCGTCGAGCGCCGCGACGTCGAGGAATATGACCGCCCCGCCGGCTGGATCCGCGTCGCGCTGGGCAAGAAGGTCGATCGCCACGGCCGGCCGCTGACGCTGAAGCTGTCGGGCGAGATCGAGGCGTGGTTCGAGCGGCCGGCGGCGGGTGCCGCGGACGAGGCCGACGCCGAGGGCTGAACCCCGTTTCAGGACATGAGGGCGGCGCGGGGGGTAACTCCTGCGCCGTTTCTTTGTCCGGTATCGTCAGCTTGCGGCGGGCGGGGGGCGGAGCGCCGCCCAATCGCCAGCGATGGCGTCCAGTGTACGACGCGCGGCGTCGAGTGCACCGGGCTTGCTCCTGTAATGCGTCTCGCGGCCGAGCCGTTCGGCGGTGACGAGACCAGCGTCTTCGAGCACGCGCAGATGTTTGGTGACCGCCTGGCGCGTCATGCCGGCATTGGCAGACAGGCGCGCGATCGAGCGGCCGGGGCCGCTGCGCAGGATGATGAGCAGCGACAGCCGCGTCGGGTCCGATAGCGCCGCGAACAGGCGGGCGGCCTGCACCGGCTTCGGCATCGGCGTGGGGGAGGACATCGGCAACCTTTCGGCTGCGCCTGATGCAACCGTGAAGTTGCTTATTATTGGAAGGATCTAAGTGCAACCGCGATGTTGCATTGCGCTGGGGGCGGGCGGCGGCGCGATCGGGATTTACAGGTAGCATGCGGTGGTGACGATGTCACGAACGCGCCGTTATGACGGGCTATGTCATGCCGCACTTGATCCGGCATCCCGCTTCCCGCCGGGAGAGAAAAAGAAGCGGGACCCCGGCGCAAGGCCGGGGTGACGGGAGGATAGGATGCACGCTTTACACCTCCGCGCCTTCGTGCATGCGATGCGGCCGTGATCGTCGATCCGTCTCGTGGTCTAACGGAGCACCCGTTCCCTAAGCCGTCTCCAGTGCCTCGGTAGCTTCCAGCCATGCCGCTTCCGCTGTCTCGATCTGCGCCTGTACGTCCGCCCGGCGCTTCATCAACTCGCCCATCGCCAACTTGGCGTAGCGCGGTTCCGCCGTCTTAGGATCGAACATCGCGCGGTCGATGGCATTGCGGTCGGTGGTGAGCTTGGCGATCTCCGCCTCGCGATCGCGGATCGCCTTGCGTCGCGCCTTGTCGGCGTCGCGGTCGAGCGGCTTGCCCTTTTCCTTCTTCGTACCCGATTTGCCCTTCTGCTCGGGCTGTTTGTCGCCCGCGAGCACGAAGGCGATATAATCGTCGAGCGTGCCGTCGAACTCGCGCGCGGTGCCGTTGTCGACCAGGACGAGCCGGTCGGCGGTCATCTCCAGCATGTGCCGATCGTGGCTGACCAGCACGACGGCGCCGGTATAGGCGTTGAGCGCCTGCACCAAAGCTTCTCGCGCATCGACGTCCAGATGGTTGGTCGGCTCGTCGAGGATGAGCAGATGCGGCGCGTCGCGGGTGATCAGCGCCAGCGCGAGCCGCGCCTTCTCGCCGCCCGACATCTTGCCGACCTTGCCGACCGCCTTGTCGCCGGAGAAGCCGAACCGGCCGAGCTGCGCACGCACCGCGGCGGGGCTGGCGCCGCGCATGATGCGGGTCATATGTTCGAGCGGCGTGTCGTCGGCATCGAGCTCTTCCACCTGATATTGGGTGAAATAGCCGACCTTCATCTTGCCGCTCGCATTCATGTCGCCGTCCATAGGCGTCAATTGCGCGGCGAGCAGGCGGGCGAGCGTGGTCTTGCCGTTGCCGTTGCGCCCGAGCAGCGCGACGCGATCGTCGGGGTCGAGCCGCATGTTGAGCCGCTTGAGGATCGGCGTTTCGGCATAGCCGACGCTCGCCATGTCGAGCGTGATGAGCGGCGGGCGCAATTCGCTGGGATCGGGGAAGTCGAACGACAGCGACGGATCGTTGGCGAGCTCGGCGATCGGCTGCATCTTGGCGAGCATCTTCTGCCGGCTCTGCGCCTGTTTGGCGGTCGAGGCGCGCGCCGAATTGCGCGCGACGTAATCCTGCAGCTTGGCGCGCTGCGCGTCCTGATTGGCCTTGGCGGCGGCGAGCTGCGCCATCCGCTCGGCGCGCTGACGCTCGAAACTGTCGTAGCCGCCGGCGTAGAGCGTGATCTTGCCGTTCTGCAGGTGGAGGATGTTGTCCACGACGTTGTTGAGGAAGTCGCGCTCGTGGCTGACGACGACGATCGTCGCCTTGTAGCCGACGAGGAAATCCTCGAGCCACATCACCGCTTCGAGATCGAGGTGGTTGGAGGGCTCGTCGAGCAGCAGCAGGTCGGGCTGGGAGAAAAGGAGGGCGGCGAGCGCGACGCGCATCTTCCAGCCGCCCGAGAAACTGTCGAGCGGACGCTGCTGCATCTCCTCGTCGAAGCCGAGGCCGAGCAGGATCTGCGCGGCGCGCATCGGCGCGGTATAGGCGTCGATCGCGATCAGGCGCTCGTAGACGTCGCCGAGCCGCTCGGGGTCCTCGCTCGTTTCCGATTCGATCATCAGCGCGGCACGCTCGGTATCGGCGGCGAGCACCGTCTCGAACGGCGTCGCGGTGCCCGAGGGCGCTTCCTGCGCGATATAGCCGAGGCGGGCGCCTTTGGGCATGTCGGCCGAGCCGTCGTCGGGTTCCAGCATGCCGGCGATGACGCGGACGAGCGTCGACTTGCCGGCGCCGTTGCGGCCGATCAGCCCGATCCGCCCGCCGGGCGGCAGCGCCGCGGTCGCGCCGTCGAGGATCGTGCGGCCGCCGAGGCGCACGGTGATGCCGTTGAGGTTGAGCATGCGTGCGCCTGTAGCAGATGTTGCGGTGCAGCTAAAGCGGGTCGCTGGCCCCGACGATTTGGTTCGCGTGAAGCCTATAACGTGCGGATCAGGCGGGAGGCCTGCGCCAACCATGCCGGTGATGTGACCGAGGTGGGACGTGCGTTGGGGGTTAGGGGCAGGAGGAGCAGCGCGTCGCCGTCGCGGCCGATGAGGCGGGCGAAGAGGAAGCGGCCGGCGGGGAGGGGGACGAGGACGTCGCGGTTGAGCGCTTGGTCGAACCGGTCGGGCGCGCGCAACTCGCACCAGATCGCGTCGCCGGCGCGATAATCGCCGATGCCGCCGGTGACGCTGATCGCGACGCCGCCGGGGGCGGGCTGCGGCGGGACGAGGGTGAGCGGCTGACGCGGGGCGTGCGCGCCCTCGGCATCGAGCGTCGCGGCGACGGGCAGCGTCGCGCGGTCGGGGAGGGTGACGAGATCGGCGGGCGCGACCCCCAGCGCGGCGGCGATGCGGTTGAGCCAGGCGACCGAGACGGTGCGCGTGCCGGTTTCAAGCCGGCCGATCGTCTGCGCGGTCGTCGGCGGAACGCAGCGGCGCGCGACCTCCTCGAGGGTCAGGTTCTTCGCTCTGCGCACCTCACGAATGGCGGTAATCATCTCTGCCTCCTAACCGCTGCGGTTATTTCCCTGTCCTACAAAGCTGACGTTGTGGCAAGTGGGTTGCGACTCGGAAGGAGGCGGTGATGCGGGAGCTGGTCGAACGGACGGTAGGCAAGGGGCGCAGCGTGACGGTGAACGTCGCCGAATCGCCGCTTGGCTGGCTGCGCGCGCGCGGACTGGTCGATGCGCGGCAGTTCGAGGCGGGGGAGCGGCTGCGCGGCGATTACGAGACGGCGGCGTTGGGGCCGCGGGTGACGATGCGCTGGGTGGCGCGGGTCGACGGCGGCGGCGGCGCGGGGCTCGACCCGACGACGGCGCAGATCGCCGCCAAACGCCGGTTCGACGCGGCGCTGGCCGCGGCGGGCAAGGGGCTCGCCGATGTCGCGTGGCGGGTGATCTGCGCGGGCGAGGGGCTGCCCGTGGCGGAGAAGGCGTTGGGCTGGCCGGCGCGCGCCGGGCGGCTGGTGCTGACGCTCGCGCTCGACCGGCTGGCCGATCATTATCGTTTGCCGTGACCGCCACCGCGGGTGTATCGGCGCGGCGAGACGAGAACATAAGCGGTCCATAGGGCCGCAACGGGACGGGTGTGGTGAAGTTCGATTTCGTGAAATGCCATGGCTCAGGCAACGATTTTCCGTTGATCGATGCGCGCGCCATCGATCTGGCCGCGGCGGAATGGGCGGCGGTGGCGCGGGCGCTCGCCGACCGGCGCGGGCCGGTGGGCGGCGACGGCCTGCTCCTGCTCGGCCAAGGCGATGAAGAACATCAGTTTTCCATGGTCATGTACAATTCGGACGGGAGCGAGGCGGAGACGTGCCTCAACGGGCTGCGGTGTGTGGCGCGGCTGGGGTTCGAGGCGCTTGGGATCGACGCAGGCCAGGTGAGGCTCAAGACGTCGAGCGCCGCGGTGGTGCGCGATGCCGAGCTGGAGCCGGGGGTCTATACGGTGCGCGAGACGGCGGGGCCGGCGGGGCTCGATGCCGCAGCCTGGCCGCTGCACGGCGCGGGAGCCCGGATCGTCGAGGCGGTCGTGCCGCCGCTGGGCAGCGCGCGGCTGTTCACCGCGGTCGCGATGCCCAATCCGCATCTGGTGAGCTTCGTCGATCGCGTCGACGAGGCGGAGCTGGTCGCGCTGGGCAGCGCGTGCGAGGCGGCGCCGGACTGGCTGCCCAATCGCGCCAACGTGTCGTTCGTCGAAATGCGGGGGGGCGACCTGTTCGTGCGGACGTTCGAGCGCGGCGTCGGGCTGACCGACAGTTGCGGCAGCGCGATGGCGGCCTCCGCCTTCGCCGCGTGCCTGACCGGACGGCTGGCCTATGATGCGCCGATCACCGTCTTCAACAAGGGCGGGCTGGTACGTGCCGAGGTCGCGCGCGACGCGATGGTCAGCCTGTCGGGCAATGCGACCTGGGAATGGCGCGGGACGGTGACGGTCGATCTGGCGGCGGAGCGCGCGGGGGACCTGATCGTCCACGGCCATTGCGATGCCGAGATCGCCGCCTGGGCGGGACTCGCCGATGCGGCGAGCCGTTGACGCGGTCGGGCGGATCGCCGCCGCCGCAGCGGCGCCCCCATTGATCGGCGCGGCCACCGCCACCCTATAGGATTTGCGATCTACGTATCGCCGGAAAGCAACGGACATGCGCGACGACACGACTTATTTCTACGCACGGGCGGAGACCGAGCTGGAGCTGGCGCAGCGCGCCACCCACCCCGAGGCGGTGCGTGCCCATTACATCATCGCCAACCATTATCTCGATCGCTGCTACGGCGGCGGCGAGACGGCGGTGGCCGACAGCGACCCGCCGGGCGGCGATGGCGCCGGTGGACCTGCGGACAAGCCGGGGCGTCCGGACTGAACCACTGGCCGCGCCGTTCGTTGAGCGGATGGACGAGGGCGGCAATCATGGACGGCAGCGGTACCGGCGACGACGAAGATACCGAACGATTGCGCGGGCAGGACGCCAAGCTGCAGCCGCTGGGGCAGGCGTTGCGCGCGACGTACGATGCCGACAATCACGCCAGCCTGTCGAAGGACGTCACCGGTCTGATGCTCGATCTGGCGCACGTGCCGTTCGAGCCGCATGAGTTCCAGCCGCTGCTGGGCGACTCGTTGCGACCCCCCATACCGCGCGGATGGCTCGCAAGGGCACGGCTGGCGTTGCGGTCGCGCGCGGCGACGCGATCGCGCTGACCGGTCAGGACCGATCGACCTCTCGTAAATTCCTCCTCCGCACGGGAGAAGTGGGTGGCAAAGCCGTGACGGAGGGGGAAGGACTCGGCAACCGACGATATCGCTTACCTCCCCCTCCGTCATGCCTTCGGCATGCCACAGTGCCGGGTCGGTCATGCCCCCGGCATGACCTTGAACGGCCGGGGGCCGTTCAACTCGGCACTCCCTGGCGGGGGAGGAATCTATGGAACGTCGAACCTATCTAGGCCTCGACCGGTGCGCCCTGGGCGACGGCGAGGAGCGAGCCGAAGATCGCCTCCAGCATCGTCAGCGCCTGCGGGCTCAAACGGATCGGCGTATCCTCCATGATCGGGCCGGGGCGTTCGAGTTCGATGAAGCCGGCGTTGCCGAGCGCGAGCAGCCAGCGCCGTGCGAGCAGCCAGTCCACCGCGATCCGCGTCGCGATCTCGCCGCCCTGGATCGCCTTCGCCTCCGCCTCGGCGACATAGGCGCTGAGCAGGATCTCGGTCGCGGGATTGCCGATGAGCGATTGGCCGAAGGATTGCTTGCCGCTGCGGATCGCGGTGAGCAGCAGCCGCGCCATCCGCCATTGCGATTCGACCGTCGAAGGCGAAGTGGTCTGTTCGCGCAGCGGCTGGCAGGTCACCGCGAGCTTGTGGTCGTCGCCCACCCCCATGCGGGAGACGTGCAGATTGACCCAGAGCGCGCTGCCGTCGGGGCGAACGTGGCGCTGCGAGAAGAATCGCGGTTCGCCGGTGTCGAGGATGCGCCGCAAATGGCGTTCGGCGGCGGTGCGGTCGGCCTCGGCCAGCGTGTCCAACACATTGCGGCCGATCACCGCGTCGCGGGGCAGACCGAGAATCGCCTCATAGGCCGAATCGACTTCGGCCACGGTAAGGTCGCCGGCGATCAGGCCATGCGCGGCCGGACCCAATGCCATCCTCATAAAAAGCCTTTTCCGTTCAGCGATGTACGTTTTCTGGTCATTGCCGAACGGCCCGTCCTGATCGATGTCACCCGAGCCATGGCCGCCGCAGAATTGCGCGAGACGGCGGCCGGGAGTCACATCCTATGCTGCGATGGACCCGTTTGTGACACAATTTGTTGGACAGGTCGATGCGCGAATGCGTGTGATTATCGCAAGCTACAAACTCTCCTTCAACCAGTGGAATAGCAACAGCACGGATGAAAACCGTACTATCCTATTTGGTACAAAACGCTTGACATCGTCACGCTGTTCGGGTACATAACAGGAACGATGAGGAATTGCGGGTCGGGCCGGAGCGGTCGGGGTGGAAGCCCCGCCGCTGCCGGCCCGATCGCGTTTTGGCGAACGGGGGGCGAAAGATGGCGGTAGGTATCGCGGCAGACCAAGACGGGGCCACGCCCGACCAACGCGAGACGATCACGATCGTGCTGCCCGAGCGCGGCCGACGCGTGCGGTGGACGGCGGCGCTGACCGACGCATTCATGGATCATCTGTCGCGCACCGGGAACATCAGCGCGGCGGCACGGCGAATCGGGATCGATCCGGCGCAGGCCTATTACCGGCAGCGGACCAACGCCGCCTTCCGCGAAGCCTGGCGGGCGGCGCTCGACGCGGGCTATCTGACGATCGAGACGCAGGCGATGGCCTATGTCCTGTCGGGCGGCGATGCGGCGGCGGCGGACACCGGCACGGGCCGCTTCGACTGGGACCATGGGCTGCGGCTGCTCATCTGGCACGACCAGCGGCGGGCCGGGCGCGAACAGCGCGGCAAACCGCCGCGGCAGGTGACGACGCGCGAGGAGAGCGATGCGCTGATCCTCCGGCGGCTCGCCACGCTCGCCAAGCGCAAGCAGAACGAGACGGCGGCATGAGCGACGCGACGACCGATATCTTCGCGTCGCTCGCCGGGCTGTCCGAGGCGGACCGCACATGGCTGGTCCGGTCGCTGCCGGGGCCGATGCAACGCGAGCTTGCGGAGCGCTGGGTGGGCGGCTGGGCGCAGCACGGGCAGGCGCCGCCGGTGGCGGGCGACTGGCGGATCTGGCTGATCCGCGCCGGGCGCGGCTTCGGCAAGACGCGTGCCGGGGCGGAATGGGTGACCGCGGTCGCCGGTGCCGACGACGGCGCCGAGATCGCGCTGGTCGGCGCAACCGCGGCGGACGTGCGCCGGGTGATGATCGAGGGGCCGAGCGGCGTGCGCGCCGTCGCCAAGACCGGGCAGACGCCACGCTATACGGTGTCGCGGGGCGAGGTCCGCTGGCCCAACGGCGCGGTGGCGCGGATCTATTCGGCGGATGTGCCGGATCAGTTGCGCGGCCCCGAACACAGCGCCGCCTGGTGCGACGAGCTGGCCAAATGGCGGCGCGGCGATGCCGCCTGGGACAATCTGCTGATGGGGCTGCGGCGCGGCGTGCAACCGCGGGTGGTGGTGACGACGACGCCGCGGCCGACCGCGCTGATGAAGCGGGTGCTGCGCGCCCGCGGGCTGGTCGAGACGCGCGGGGCGACGCGCGACAATCCGTTCCTGCCGGCGGCCTTCGTCGATCATGTCGAGGACGCCTATGGCGGCACGCTGTTGGGCCGGCAGGAGCTGGACGGCGAGATGATCGAGGATCTCGCCGGTGCCTTGTGGTCGCGGGCGCGGATCGAGGCGAGCCGCGGCGTCGCGCCCGCGGAGCTGGTGCGCGTGGTGATCGGCGTCGATCCGCCGGCGGGCAGCGATGCCGGCGCGGGCGACGCCTGCGGGATCGTCGCGGTCGGGCGCGACGGCGACGGCCTCGCCTATGTGCTGGAGGATGCGAGCGTGGCGGCGGCGTCGCCGGAGGGCTGGGCGCGCGCGGTGGCGGATTGCGCGGCGCGGCATCGTGCCGACCGGGTGGTGGCGGAGGCCAATCAGGGCGGGCAGATGGTGCGATCGGTGCTGCTCGCCGCCGACGTCGCGCTGCCGGTGACTTTGGTGCGCGCGAGCCGCGGCAAGGTCGCGCGCGCCGAACCGGTGGCGACGCTCTACGAACGCGACCGGGTGCGGCATTGCGGCCGGTTCGCCGCGCTGGAGGACGAGATGTGCGGGCTGGTCGCGGGCGGCGGCTATCACGGGCCGGGGCGGTCGCCGGACCGGGCGGATGCCCTGGTGTGGGCGATGAGCGAGCTGATGCTCGGTCGGCGCGCGCGGGCGGGGGTGCGGGGGTTGTAAGGGGGCTGAGGGAGGGTGTTCGCGCGAAGACGCGAAGCGGCGCTTTGGGGAGGGTCCCTAAGTCCTCCCCCGCCAGGGGGAGGTGGCGCGGCGAAGCCGTGACGGAGGGGGAGGATACGGTGAGCTCAGCGTTTGCGGAAACGCCCCCTCCACCACCGGCCTGCGGCCGGCGGTCCCCCTCCCCCGCTAAAGCGAGGGAGGAATTGGGGGATGCCGGCCTTCCTGTCGCTCTCCGCTGCGAGGGAGGAACTGGGCCATCCTTTACATCACGGGAGATCATCATGCGGTTGTTCGGACGCAGGGGTGCGCGCGAGGGCGGGCGGCCGGCCTTGTCGCGTACGGGGACGGGGGTGGCGCTCGGCGAGTGGCCGCGGTCGTATGAGGCGCAGGTGCGCGAGGCCTTCGCGGGCAATGCGATCGCGCAGCGCGCGGTGAAGCTGGTGGCGGAGAGCGTCGCGGCGGCGCCGATCGCGGCGAGCGTGCCGGCGCTGGCGGCGCTGGTCGCGGCACGCTCGGGCGGGCAGGCGCTGCTGGAAAACGCGGCGGCGCAGGTGCTGCTGCACGGCAACGCCTATGTGCAATTGCTGCGCGACGGCGGCGGCGGGGTGGCGGCGCTCTATGCGCTGCGGCCCGAGCGGGTGACCGTCGAGCTGGATGCGAGCGGCTGGCCGACCGCCTATGTCTATCGGGTCGGCGAGCGGCGGACGCGGCTGGATGCCGAGGGGCCGCGGCCCGACGTGGTGCATATCCGCAGCTTCAACCCGGTCGACGATCATTACGGCATGGGCTGCCTGGGCGCGGCGGCGGGGGCGGTCGCGGTGCACAATGCGGCGGCGCGCTGGAACAAGGCGCTGCTCGACAATGCGGCGCGGCCGTCGGGCGCGCTGGTCTACGATCCCGGCGACGGCGGCGCGCTGGCGCCCGACCAGTTCGAACGGCTGAAGGCGGAGATGGAGGCGGGCTTCGCCGGCGCCGGCAATGCCGGGCGGCCGATGCTGCTGGAGGGGGGGCTGCGCTGGCAACCGCTGTCGCTGAGCCCCGCCGACATGGATTTCGTCGGGCTGAAGGCGGCGGCGGCGCGCGAGATCGCGCTCGCCTTCGGCGTGCCGCCGATGCTGCTCGGGCTGCCCGGCGATGCGACCTACGCCAATTATCGCGAGGCCAACCGGGCGCTGTGGCGGCTGACCGTGCTGCCGCTGGCGGAGACGATCCTCGCCGCGCTGGCGCAGGGGCTGGACGGCTGGTTCGAGGATGCGAGCCTTGCGGTCGACCTCGATCGCGTCGCGGCGCTGAGCGAGGATCGCGAGCGGTTGTGGGCGAGCGTCGCGGCGGCCGGCTTCCTGTCGGACGAGGAGAAACGCATGATGGTGGGAGTAGGACGATGAGCGAGGTTCTGGCGCAATTGATGGCGCAGGCGGCGCGCGAGGGCAGCAACATCGCGACGATGCGCGCGATCGCCGAGGAGGCGGGCGAGCTGTCGGCGATGCGCGCGCTCAAGCGGCTCGGGCTGGGCGACGAGGAGGCGCAGGGCGACCTGGCCGCGCTGCGCGAGCTGCTCGGCGCGTGGCGCGACGCCAAGCGCTCGGTGTGGAAGGCGGCGGCGGGGTGGCTGCTGCGGATCGCGGGGGCGCTGCTGCTGACGGGGCTGGCGGTGAAGCTGGGGTTCCGCGCATGGCTGGAGTGACCGCGCCGGTGCGCTTCGCGGGCTATGCGGCGCTGTTCGACCGTGCCGACCGCGCGGGCGACGTGATGCGCGCGGGGGCCTTTGCGGATGGGTGCGGAGCGGGGCGGCGGTGACGGTCGCTTATTCCGCGGGGCTGGCGGCGAGCTGGGACCTGCTCGCCGCGCCGTTGCAACAGGGCGTCGTGCTGCTCGCCGCGCATCTGTCCGAGCATCGCGACGGGCGGGTCGAGCCGCCCGCCGCGGTGGCGGCGCTGTGGCGACCGTATCGGCGGATGCGGCTGACGGCGGAGGCGCGGTCGTGAGCGCGGGGGCGGTGCTGTACGCGGCGACGCTCGCGCATCTGCGGCGGCGGACGCGGGTGTTCGCCGCGCCGCCGCTGCGCGCGGCGATGCCGCGGGTGACGCTGGACGATCCGGTGCTGGGTGCGGCGGATGCGAGCGGCGTCAGCGGCCGGGTCGGGACGATCGCGGTGACCTATACCGATGTCGGCGAACAGCCCGACCGGCTGCGCGCGCTGATCGTCGCGGTCGAGGCGGCGATGGAGGCGATGCCCGCCGACCTCGGCGCGGAGGGGTGGCGGCTCGGCGGGCTGCGGCTGGCGCGCAGCCGGCTGGTGCGCGGCAAGACCGAGCATTGGATCGGCACCAGCACGTTCGCGGTGCGGATGTTTCGGATCAACTGAAGGAGACGGGCGATGGCGGTGGAACGGGGCAGTGCGTTCCTGCTCAAGGTCGGCGACGGCGCGGCGGTGCCGGCGTTCGCGACGGTGGCGGGGCTGCGCACGACGCAATTGAGCGTCAACGGCGAAGCGGTGGTGGTGACCAGCAAGGATTCGGGCGGCTGGCGGCAATTGCTGTCGGGCGCCGGGGTGCGCAGCGTCAGCGTGTCGGGCGCGGGGGTGTTCACCGGCTCCGCCGCCGAGGCGCGGATCAAGGCGAGCGCGCTCGCGGGCACGATCGACGATTACCGGCTGAGCTTCGAGAGCGGCGATGCGATGACCGGGCGCTTCCTGGTCACCAAGCTGGATTATGCCGGCGATTTCAACGGCGAGCGATCCTATACGGTGAGCCTGGAGAGTTCCGGGCCGGTGGTGGCGTCGTGAGCGGCGCGGGCGCGAACCCGGCGCGCGGCGAATGCACGCTGCGGGTCGACGGCTGCGAGATGGTGCTGCGGCCGTCGTTCCAGGCGCTGGTCGCGGCGGAGCAGGAGCTGGGCTCGCTGTTCGACCTCGTCGTGCGGGCGACCGACGGCAAGCTGCGCATCGGCGAGCTGGTGGCGTTGTTCTGGCACTGCCTGCGCGAGCCGCCCGAGGGGATGACACGCGAGACGCTGGGCGAGGCGCTGATCGGGGTCGGTCTGGCGAAGCTGACGCCGGTGCTGCGCGACCTGCTCCACCAGATATTGGCGGGGCGGTGAGCGACTTCGCGGCATGTGCGGTGCGGCTGGCTGGGTCTGCCGGGGCGATGCTAGGGTGGAGCCCCGACGCCTTCTGGCGCGCGACGCCGGCCGAACTGGCGGCGGTGGTGGCGGCGGCGAGCGGCGGCGGCGCGGTGGTGACACCGCCCGACGCGGCGACGCTGGCGGCGATGCGGGAGGCGTTTCCGGATGGATGAGGTGGAGCGGATGATGGTCGGCGTGCACGCCGACACGGCGGGGTTCGCGCGCGAGGTGGAGGCGATGCGCGGGACGCTGGAAGGCTCGCTCGGCGCCGGGGCGGAGCGGGCGGGGCGGTCGATCGAGGCCGCGCTGCTGCACGCGGTGCGCAGCGGCACGTTCGGTTTCGAGGAGCTGAAGGGCGTCGCACTGGCGGCGATGGCGCAGATCGCCAAGGCGGCGCTGCACGCCGGCGTCGGGGCGGTGCTGGGGGGATCGCGGGCCGGCGGAGGCGGACCGCGCGACGGGCCGTGGCCGTCCGGCGGGGGCTGTTTCGGGACCGGGGTGCCGACGTCGTTGTCCGACCTGTTGCTCGGGCTGGGGCTGCCCGGCCGGGCGACGGGCGGACCGGTGGCACCGGGGCGCGGCTATGTCGTCGGCGAGCGCGGGCCGTTATCTGGACAGTCTGCGCCATCCGGGACATCGTATAGCGGTCTGCTTGGGACGCCTTAGGTAGGCAGTTATCGGACTGGCCCTAGCGCTGGACCAGAAGCCGGCGGGGATCAAATGATGACCTTCGAACCAAAAGGTGCGTTGGTGGGAGTTGAGCGTCTGAGGGGGGGCTTCGCAGGGATGTTAACCGTTACCGTTTGTGAACGCCGAGCGGCCAAAGGCCTCGATGCGCACGTACCGCTTATCCTGCGCGGCAACGCTCTCTATGATGCCGATCTCGACCGCTTCTTTCTCGACCTGCCGCTGTCGGGTGTCTGTTCGCGGCACTCGCTTCGCGCGTATGCTTACGACGTTGTGGTCTGGCTTCGGTTTCTCGATGCCTGCGGCAAGACCGTCTGGACCGCGACTCGACACGATGTGACCGCCTATCATCGTGAGCGACGCCGCGACGAGGCCGATCAGCGGATCACGGCGGCAAGCTGGAATCGGGCCGTCGCCAGCCTTGATCGCCTTTATCGATGGGGCGAGCAGCAAGGGCTGATCGCCGACGTTCCGTTCAGTCGCCGCGCCTTATGGCGACCGGCGCACGGTGGTCGTCGCGGCATGATCGCGGCACGTAATGATGCCTATGAACGTGTCACCAAACGATCGAATGTGCGGTTCGTCACAATGGACGACTACCGCATTTTCCGCGAAGTCGGCCTGCGAAGCCTCACCACAGACGGCGCGGAGCGCCCGGGCGCTCGCGATCGGAACGGGCTACGCAACGCGCTGTTCGCGGATCTACTCGTCACCACGGGTCTGCGCCTCGAGGAGGCGTCGGGCCTACTCGCCGCCGAAATTACTTCGATCGAGCGCAACGGCGACCCGACGGCGCAGCTTTGGCTACATCTCCCGCCACCGCTCACCAAAGGTAACCGAGGACGCAGCGTTCTGGTCCCGCGTCGGTTGCTTCGTCAGATCGGAGCTTATGCTGCCGTCGAGCGTGCTGCTGGCGTGGTCAAGTTCGCGACACGCGACGGCGCGGCCAAGCTCGAACGGCCGATCCATGTCACCCGAGGCAATCTCGACCGCATGCGCGATGTCTGTACCCCAGAGGAACGATGTCGCCTGATCCTTTGCGACGAAGATGGACAGCCCCTCGAGCCGGCAGCGCTATGGCTGACCGAGGTCGGGCAGCCTGTCCGTCCTAACTCGTGGGAAGTGATCTTCGCTCGTGCTTGCAACCGGTGCGCTGCGGACGGCTTCCCGCTGTCAATCAGCCCGCACCAGCTTCGCCACACCTTCGCAGTCCATATGCTCGCATTGCTTATCCAGCAGCGGCTGTGCGAAGCGGCCTCGCCGGCGGGGGCGGCGGAGAGTTATCGGCTGATCTTGGGTGACCCGCTACAACAGGTGCAACGCCTGCTTGGGCATGCATCCCTTACCACCACTTATATCTACCTCGACCATATCGCGACCCGTGCCGATACGGTGGACGCAGCCGTCGAGGAGCTGCTGGCGTTGCTGCCGGGACCGCAAGGCGCATGAGCGAGCGTCCTCGCAAGGGTAGGCCCGTCGCTTTCGCGCCGATCACGCCGGAGCATCCGCAACCAGATACGGTACTTGGGCTCAAATTCACTATCGAGGCGCGGCATGGCGGGACGGTAATGGTAGATATGACTGGGCTCCATCCTCGCCCGCTGGCCATCGCCTTTGCCGGTGCGCTTAGGCGGTCGGCCAAGCTAGGAGGACCGATCGGAGCTGCCAGCGTCATCAAACAGTATGTTCAGGTCTACCGTCGCTTTTTTGCTTGGCTTGGCAAAGGGGCGCCGGAGGTGGCCGGGATTAGCGATCTGCGCGCAATCCATATTGATGGCTTCACGTCTGTTCTCGAACAAAGAGGGATGAGCGCAATATTCAGGCATGTACTGACCGGAAAGATCATCAACACACTACGCGCAATTGAGGCAGACCGGCCTAATCAGATTGTGCCCGACCTCCATGCGAGGCTTCGCTATACACTGGCCACATCGGCAGGCTGCTCAATCCCCCGCGATGCCTACAGTCCGTTGGTTGCTCGTGCACTGCGCGACGCAGCGAGGACCGATGTCGAAGCGATGTTCCGCCGTCTTAATTCAGATGATCGGACGAACGAAGGTGATCCAGTCATCACCTCCGCGTACGCCGATGTCGAAGCAATTATCGGGCAGCAGGGACTTATATGCGCAGACAATCCCGCGATGAAGCGTCTTTATGACATGCGCAGGCAACGCAACTTGCCAACCACGAGGCTTATCGAAAACCTTCATTCTCGACATTATCTGCTCGCGCGCGATCTGCCAGCGCTGCTCGTGTTGCTCGCGCTCGATACTGGCCTTGAGCCCGAGTGCCTAAAAGCACTAACGGTGGATTGTCTCACGAACTCTCATGCCGGCACGGTAGAGCTGCGCTATCTGAAGCGCCGCGCTCACGGCGCCGAGTATAAGAGCATGCGCATCCGCGACGGCGGCAGCGGTACGCCTGGAGGGCTGATCCGTCGCCTGATCGACGTTACGGCGACTAGCCGCAGGCATCTGGCCGATGATCGTCTTTGGATTTATCACAGCGCTGGCGGCTTGCGGGCTGGTGTTGGTTATCCGACACATTGGATCAATGCTTGGGTAGCACAGCATAATATTGTCGATGATGATAGTAAGCCACTCCACCTAGTACTGGCCCGCCTCCGCAAAACTCATAAGGCACTGTGGTATACCAAGACTGAGGGGCATATGGCACGCTTTGCCGTAGGCCACTCCCGCGAGGTCGCAGCGCGTCACTATGCCGATCTGCCGACGCTCCGCCCCCTCCACGAGGTGGCCGTCGCCGATGCCTTTCGTGAAGTGGTCGCCGCAGCCAGCCCGACGGTGCTTCCGCCCATTGTCGAGCAGGCGCTGCGCCAAGCGCCCGAACAGGCCGCGTCGCTGATGCCGCCCGATAGTGTGGGTCCGTTACTCGACGGCGAACAGGATGTTTGGCTCGCCGCCTGCGCTGGCTTCCATAGCAGTCCCTTCGCTGCATCGGGTTCGCCCTGTCCGCAACCCTTTTGGGGCTGCCTCGATTGTTCCAACGCTGTCATCACCGTGCGCAAGCTTCCCGCTATCATCGCTTTCCTCTCGTTCATTGAAGAACAGCGGCGGAGCCTGCCGGCGAACGACTGGACGGCCAAGTTCGGCCGCATCCATGCTCGCATCAGTGAGCAGGTTCTGCCAGCCTTCTCCGATGCCGTTATCCTTGATGCGCGCCGGCAGATGGAGAGCGAGCAGCTTTATCTGCCGCCGGAGGCACGTGCATGAGAGCGCCCGTCCATGCCCACGTGCTCGCATTCGATGATCGCCCCGTGCTGGCAAGCGCGCCCCTAAAGGCGGGCTACGTCCGTGAAAAGCTGTCGCGCGTCGGCGACCCGAGCTGGGATCTCGGACCCGCTGTCTTTCGAGAGAACGCTCGGCGCTGCCACGTCACCGTGCATTTCGATGTCCTCGAACATGCTGATGTAATTACGGCGATGCGCGCCTATCTCTATGCCCGCCTCAACATCGATCTCCCTGGCTGCCGTCCGAAGCTGGCACCCGCCAGCATTCGACAGGCATTTAACCAGGCTCGCCGATTCTACGACTTCGTGCGGGTGCGTATTGGGAGGCTCGACTTCGGCCACATCGATCAGGCGCTGATTGATGCGTATGCGCGCGACCTGCGGAATGATCCTGTACGGCGCCCCATCATCGTCGCTCAACTCTTGCAGGTTGTCACTGACCTCTACCATCTCAGGGACCATTTGTCTGGAACTGGTCTCGGATTCGAGCCCTGGGCCGGGCGTGCGGCTGCGCGCGTTGCGGGATATCGGCACGTGCGCGAGAATCGGACACCACGCATGCCGGAAGAGATCATCACGCCGTTGCTGGCTTGGTCGATGCGCTATATCTCCGTTTTCGCAACCGATATTCTTGCCGCTAGGGCAGAGATTGATCGGCTTGAGGCGCGCCGGGCTCGGCTGCTTGCCGCCGAACGGGGGCTGCCTGATGCGATGCGCCGCCTTCGGCAGCGCTCGCGCCTCGAGCGTTATCTCGTGCGTCGGGCTCAGCAAAGACGTGGCGTGCCGATCTGGACGAATCCGCACTTTGGCGCCCTGCGCGTTGATGCCCATACCGGAAAAGCTATCCCGTCGATCAATTTTCATCTCCTAAACTTGCATGCAGGTATCGACGCCGTGGCCGAACCAGCCATGCATCTGACGCTCACTACCGGCACGACGGATGTCATTCGGAAAGCGGTTGAATCGCTCGGTACCGAGGTCGGCGGCATGGACACACCGATCTCAATTGATCTCAAAAGTGGTCAGCCCTGGCGCGCCCGCTTCGACACGAAGACTTTGGCGATCGAGGAGAAGATGCTGCAGACGGCCGCGTATGTTGTGTGCGCCTATTTAACAGGCATGCGCGATTCCGAGGTGCAGGCCATGCGGCGCGGTTGTCTTTCGATCACGCGCAGCGAGGACGGTCTCGTAGAGCGTCAACGGGTCCGATCAACCGTCTACAAGGGCAAATCGAACACCGGTCAATCGGCGAGTTGGGTGACGATCGAACCAGTAGCCGAGGCGATCGCGGTGCTCGAACGATTGTCGGAACACGCGGCACGAAAGACTGGTAATGACACGCTCTGGCCGGTGCTTCACCCACGCGCAGCCAGCCAGACGTATTTATCAAGTGAGGTCGTGCGCCAGCTCAACGCCTTTCGCGACCACATCAACACCGCCTTCGGCAGTGTCGATGCGCCGGGCATCCCGCCCGGGCCTGATAGCAAGCCGTGGCGCATTACGACGCGGCAGTTCCGACGCACGATCGCATGGCATATCGCCAACCGTCCGTTCGGCACGATCGCTGGCATGATCCAGTACAAGCACGCCTCGGTCGCCGCTTTCGAGGGCTATGCCGGGACCAGCGCATCGGGGTTTCGCGCCGAGGTAGAGACGCAGCGTCGACTTGGTCAGATTGACGATATACTCGACTATTTCGACCAGCGGCACGGCGGGGCCTCCATGTCAGGGCCAGCGGGACCGCGCATCGCTCGGACGCTCGATGATGCGGCTGACAGGCTAGGCCCGTTGCCTGCCATGATCGCGGACCGCCCACGGCTGCGCGTCATGCTCGCCAGCGTTGCGCGCACTCTCCACGTCGGTGTGCTAGCTGATTGCTTTTTCGATCCCGCGACCGCGCTATGTCTTAAGCGCGTGACGACCCTCGAGCCCACGCAGCCACTCACCACCTTGTGCGAGCCGACCCGCTGTCCGAACGCCTGCATCACTGCCCGTCATCGCCCCGCCTGGGAACGCGCGGCCGTTGATGCCAGCACGCATTTACACGAGCGGCACATCTCTAAAATTCAGCGACACGCTCTTCAGAGCGAGCTTGAACGTCTGAGCGCCGTTATTGCAGCAATCGATCCGCTGAAACCGTAGGTCAAATTACTTCAGTTATCTGCCTGAGTGCCTCAGTTCAGCACCTGCGCCACAAGAGCACTCAATTCGGCAAGCGCGGCATCGTGGCTCGAGACATCCACTTTCGCTATCGTGATCCGTACCGGACCACCTATCTGTCCTACCCGGTGGTGGATCGGCATGGGCGAGACCAGTCCGTCGTGCCCAGGGTACAGCAACACCGTCCTCTCGCACCCGTAGATCCGCGCGTAGGCCATAACTTGGTAGATGTCGGCGTGGTCGACGTCCACCATCATGAGCGAGCGCGAGGATGCGCGAGCACCACGATCAGTAAGGCTGAGCAGACCCACAACACGACATTCAGCGGTGCTTTCCCAGTTCCTAACTTCAGACATCTGTTCATCTCGGCAAAGTGCGCCGTTTAGCGCCCGCCGAGGCCGGCAGCGATGGGCTGAGAGTGGGACAAACCCGCCGTTTGCAAAATTTCGGCAAACGGCAGGCTCGACCAATAGCTGCCGGTCGCGAGCGTCCCGAAAAGGATCGAGTTTCGGGAAAAGCGGCCTTCAAGAAACTGAGTTCGGTGAGATGGCTATCCGCTCCGGCTGCTGGCGAGCGATGACGGGGACGACCGCCAACTAGCTTGAGGTGTAATGGCTGAGGTCAGCTGTATGCACGGCCGATGCGTCGGCGATCGTGCGGTAATTGTACTCAGCGCAGTCCGCATGTGTCGCGACGCTGAACTTCGTCTGCGATCGTTCCAGTACACCCTTGGATGGCCCGTCCGAACCGATGCCAGCACGATGGATGATCCACTCGATGTCACGCGCCTCGGTCGCCAGATACGCCATCACCGCTTCATTATCCTGGTGCTGGCCAAGGAAGCCACGGGCAAGGGTATGCCGGATTGCCCAGAAGAGCGGCGGAAGATGCCCGCCATGGGGGCGACTAAGGCCTCCGGCCTGGTAGAGGAAGCGCTTCACGCCGTGCCGTCGCATCGACGGCACGAGCCGCTTCACGAACGCCGTGTTGATCTTGGCGTCTTTCTGGAGGTTTTTGTCTCCGAGCATCGAGACGACGAAGTCGATGCCCGCCACCAGCGCGTCGGTGTCGATCACATCCGTGATCGAACCGTGCAGCACCTCAAGGTTCGCGGGTCGCGCCGGCAGCTTCTCCGGCGATCGGACCAGCGCCCGTACCCTGTGACCGTCTGCCAGCGCCTTAGTGACGAAGTGCTTGCCCGTTCCGCCGGTCGCGCCAAGCACCAAGAACGTCGATTGCCGAGCCATTCTGAAATCCTGTTCTGCTTGACGAATGAGTATGGGCCAACGCCGTCGACCCGTCGGCCGTCGCCGGTCAGACTGCGTAGTTCATCCTGGAGAGGTCTTCGATCAGCCCTGGGCCGTCCGGCATCCAGCCCAAGGCTTGCCGGGTCAGTTCGCTCGAACCCTGGAGGTCCATGCTGACAAACTGCGCGATCGGTCCGAAATGCGCTTCCGCCTCTTGTGGGGCGAGCGATACTACCGGAATACCCAACCCCTTGCCGATAGCCGTCGCAATCTCCTTCAACGACACGCCCTCTTCGGCAACGGCATGGTAGGTCGCGTTGGTTGCGTTCTTCTCCAGCGCGAGCCGGTACAAGCGCGCCGTGTCCGCAAGCGAGCAAGCCGCCCAGCCGCTCGTGCCATCCCCGACATAGGCGGAGATGCCCGTCGCCCGCGCGATCTGGGTCAGAAACTGGACGATCCCCTGTTTACGGGTGTCGTGAATCTGGGACATCCGCACGATCCCGACGTTAAGACCCTTCGCGGCCTGCAACTGCACGGTCTGATCCGGCCGGCGCGGGATCGAGGGCGGCGTGCCGGGCGGGTCCGTCTCGATCGGCAGTCGCCCTGGCTCGCTGACGACGGCGGCGAGGCCGGACGTCACGATCAACAGCTTGCCTGCTTCCAGCGATGATCCCAACGTCTCGATCGCCTTGATCTCCGTCGCAGCACTCTCGGCGAACTTCGCCATGTCGAGGCCAAAGGCAAGGTGCGCCACGGCATCCATGCCGCTGGCACCGTTCCGCAGGCTCGCTGCATCCTCCAGACTTCCGCGATGCGCCTCAGCGCCGGCGGCTTGCAACTGCTCCGCACCCGTATCGCTGCGCGTAAGGCCGCGAACCTGGTGTCCGGCTTGAACCAGCTGGTTCACAAGCTCCGAACCGATGAAGCCGGTCGCTCCGGTCACGAATATGCGCATTCCCGATCCTTCCAATCTCTCCGTTGGATTTGGACTAGCAGCGGCATACATTCTATATCATGCACTCCACGTTTATATCGCGATCGTCCATTCTCGGCACTGATCCGCTGTCTGATGTCCTGTCGCTGGTGAAAACGAGCGGGTTCATGTCCGGTGGGCTCGATATCGGCGGGGAGTGGTCTTATGCCTTTGAAGCCGACGGCGCGTTCCGTTGCTTCGCCATGGTTTCGGGTCGCTGCTGGCTATCCCTTGGCGACGGATCGGAGCCGTTGGAAGTTAGCGAGGGCGACTTCTTCGCCCTTCCGCACGGCCGCACGTTTTTGTTGGCAAGCGATCCCGCGATCGCGCCCCGCGACATCTACACCGAGATGGATGGTCCCCTGAACGGCCGCATCCTCTCGCTTCGGGGTGGCGGCGCGGCCTGCCTGTTCGGCGCTATCTTCACATTCAGACCAGGCTTCGCGACCTATCTGACAGACGCCCTTCCCAAGGTGCTGCATGTCAGCGACGGCGAGGACCGTGCCGTCCTAAGGTTCTATCTCGATCGAATGATGGCGTTGCTGCGGCGGCCGCGGCCTGGAAGCGTACTCGTGACCGCACACCTTGCCGAGACGATCCTAGTCGAAATCCTTCGGCTGCACCTCACCCAAGATGCGGGCAGAGGCATGGGCTGGTTGTCCGCGCTCTCGGACGATCAGTTGAGCCGAGCCGTGACGGCGATGCACGAGCAGCCGGGACAGCGATGGACCGTCCAGCAGCTGGCGGAGCGCGCCGGCATGTCGCGCTCGGCCTTCGCCCTGCGCTTTAAGGAAAAGGTCGGCGTGTCGGTGATGGAGTATTTGATCCGCTGGCGAATGTTGCTTGCGGCAGATCGCTTGGTGGCTTCCACAGATTCAGTCGGGACGATTGGCGGCCGGCTCGGCTACGAGTCTGAAAGCGCGTTTGTGTTCGCGTTTCGACGAGAGATGGGGTGCACGCCTCGCCAATATAGCCACCGATCGGCCCTTGCCACCTAGCTCGTGCAATCTGCAAGCGTTCCCGCACAGGAACCCGATGCGGGGCAGCCCGTGACTGCATGCGCGGGCACCCGGATGGAAGGCTTGGCTTTCTCGAACCTGTTCCCGATCGTGTTTTCCCGAAATGGCGCATCGGAGATGGAGAAACGGGACAGTCGCGCTTCCCGCAGGTTTGGAAAGCGCGGGTGATCGATTGAACGACAATGCCTGCGGCGTTTACTGTCCGGCAGTTAGTGTCGCTCGATCGGCGGCTTCCGACAGATCCGGACGTTCGGACCAACACAGGTGAACGGCAATATCTGGTCGGCTGCTGCCGCACGTTCAATGGGCGGTAAATGGGACTTAGCGGCCGTAGCCGGATCGAGCTCCGCACGACAGCTTTCAACGGAAGAAGACGTTTGCTGGCTGGACCTATCTTCGCTTTGGATGATCGGGTCTGTAGTTAGGTTGAGCGAAAGTCCGCCTTCGAGAAGGCGGGCAACAATCCCCCAAGTTGCGCAGTGCCGCCTCCTTTACCAAAAAAGGATCAAGAAATGGGAACGGGCGCGTTCTGTAATAAGCCCCTTAGCGCGTTGCAGCCGTGCTCGCAGCTTTGATACCATTGCGCGGCAGGCCATCGATGAAGGCCAAGATTCGTGGTGCAACGAGATCCGCCATCTCGGTATGTGGATAGTGACCCGCGCCATCGACGATCATCGTCTCCGCTTTCAACTGGCCCGCGAGCATGCGCGCTTCTTCGACCGCGTCGGCGAAATCGGGGTCCTTGGTGCCCATCACGACGAGCGTCGGCACCTTGGTCTCTTCGAGGATCGCCGCAGTATCGGCCTTCGACAATGTCAGCATCGCCAGCAGGGCGTCCATCCGACCTGGCTCGCGAAGATTTTGCCTGATCGCCTCCTTGACCTCGGCTTGATCGGCGGGCTTGCTGGTTGGGAAGAGGCTGTTCCAGTACATCGTCCAGAAGCCGACTTTCCAAGGTCCGGCAAAACCGATTTTCAACGATAGTTTCTGGACGAACGACGCTTCGAGATCGCGGACGATCGGCCCCAGCATGACGATGCCGTTGACCTGCTCCGGCGCATCTTGCGCCGCCCAGAGCGCCGAGCCGGCGGCAAACGAGTTTCCGAGAATGGTCGCCGGACCAGCATTGAGATGTTTGAGGAGCGCAACCGCGTCACGGCCAACAGCACGCGCGGAATAGTCGCTCCACTTCGCCGAGGTTTCACCGAAGCCGCGCACGTCGATCGTGATCACGCGGTAGCCTGCTTGCTGCAGGAAGGGGCGGATTAGGCGATATTCGGAGCGCAGGTCGCCCATGCCGGGGATGGCAAGGATGACGGGGCCGGTGCCGCTCGTGTCTTCGAAGGCAACGCGGCCGCCTTCGGTTGTGATGAACTGGGTTTGCGGGGGGGCGATGTTCATGATCTTCTCTTTGTTCGCTATTTTGGATCACCGCCTCGGCCGCGACCCCGTTGTTGACGTCCTCCATTTAGCGGTTCTATTTTTGCATCGTTATTGTCGAATATGGGATAAGGTCGTTTCAAAATTGAATAGCCTCGACTGGACGCTTCTGCGCTCTTTCCTCGCAGTTATCGAAGGTGGCTCGCTGTCCACGGCGGCGAAGCGCATCGGTACGACCCAGCCCACATTGAGCCGACACGTTCGCGAACTGGAGACGGTGCTGGGCGTCATCCTGTTCACCCGTTCGGCCCAAGGCCTCGACCCAACCGATGCGGCATTACGCTTGATCGACGATGCCCGCGTTATGGGCGCCGCGGCCGAGGCGTTGAACCTTAAGGCGCGGGGCCGCTCTCAACAGCTATTCGGGACCGTAAGGATCACGGCTTCGGTCATAGTTGCCAACCTGATGTTGCCGCCGATTCTCGGTGCGTTGCGGCAGGCGGAGCCGACCATCCAGATCGAGATCGTCGCCTCGGACACCAACCAGAACCTGCTTCGCCGCGACGCGGACATCGCCATCCGCATGGCCGATCCGACGCAGAACGCACTCATCGCCCGCAAATTGGGGGATACGCCACTGGGTCTGTTCGCGACGCGTGCCTATTTCGATCGCAAAGGTCGCGTCGCCGCGCGCGAGGACCTTCGCCATCATGATCTCATCGGTCTCGATCGCGGCGACTTCCTGATCCGGGCTTTTGCCGGGCACATCATTCCCCGGGCGCGCGAAGACTTCGCGCTTCGCACCGATGACGCGATGCTGTCCTGGAACCTGCTGCTGGCGGGGGCTGGTATCGCGATTGCGCAGGTTGTCTTGGCGAACCGCCACCCCGATCTCGAACAGATAGATGCCGGCATCACGCTGGGCGCTTTACCGGTCTGGCTGGTGATGAGTGAAGAGGTCCGCAGCAATGCCCGGATTCGACGCGTGGCGGACTTCCTATCGTCTGCCCTGACGAACGTCCTGCGCGGCGCTGCGGCTGACTTTCCCAATTCGGAACCATAGCGGGACAGCCGCCCCCTTAGGTCGCGCTACCAGCCACCCGAGCTATGCGCGTTCCTGAATTCCGTTCCCGATTGGGCGGCTCCCGACTGGCAACTTCGCAACCCGCGGATGACCGGTCCTGTCAGAACGAGACGTTCCCGATAGAGCCAGCGAACGACGACATCTGGTCGGGAGCTGCCGCTCTTCCATTCTGTCCGGGCGACACAGATGCAGACGTTGGCGGCCCCTTTTTTTGCAGGCATAGTGTCTGCCGTTCGCTCATCTCGCGTTGGTGCGGCTTCCTGGTGTGTCAGAACCGCTCGGTTTTGACACCAGCATATTGATCATTTTGGGTGGAAAGCGGCCTGTCCGTTTTCGGGCGGTGATCGCGGTAATGCGCCGTTCGTTCATACCGCGAGGCCATAGACAGCGACGATCGCCGGTGGTGGATAGCATCCCGACCGCTTTCGGGCACTAAGATGGCGTAAGTCGACAGTTGGTCTTAGAAGGTGCGACGACAGCTAGGAGGCTATTTTGCAGAGCGAGACCCGCAGGCTCGATTGCTCGGTCGGCTGCCGACACCGTCTTCGTTGTGATTACTTCCCGCTGCTATCTTGGCGCGGTTGCCGGCGGCGGTTTCTGTATGATGGTCAGAGGTAGCCTCATTATGCCAAAGACCGCCAAATTCTCCCGAGTGCCAAACGAGAATGAGCTTGCTGCCTTCACAGGCATGCACTGCCGGAACCTATACCTGGAAGCCGTTCAGACCCAATGGCGGTGCCCATCATGTCAAAGATCCGCGCAGGAGCTAGTGCGGTGGACCGAAATCCGGGGGCCATCGTGGCGCGCACGCCACGCGGACGAGTATGGCATGGGGTTCACGGTCACCCTCACCGGCCATCATTGTCATGGTGCCGGTCGCTTTCCCAAGACGTTGATCTGTGGCGATTGCAACTCCGCCGATGGTGCCGCCAAGCGCAAGCTCGGTTTGCCGGCAACGTGGTCCTTTACGCCTGCGGAAATTAGTGCGTTTATCTCGGTTTCACCGCATAGCGGAGCGACGAAAATCGACTATGCGATCGCTCAACGGATCTACGAAGCGTTGGGCTCGCACACCTGATTTGACCGCTTTGAAACTTCCGTCTCGCTGCGCGAGACGGCTGGTCTATGGTGACGCAATGAAGTTTCTACATTCGGCCGACTGGCAGCTCGGCAAACCCTTTGGGCGCTTTGAACTGGATGTACGCGCAGCACTGAGCGATGCCCGGTTTGACGCTATCGACACGATCGGAAAAGCCGCGGCGGAGTTCGGCGTTGGACATATTTTGGTGGCTGGCGATATCTTCGACACGGAGGGGCCGGAGGACCGCACGATCGTCCAAGCGGTTTCGCGCATGGGTCGCTATGATGTAAAATGGTGGCTGCTACCCGGCAATCATGATTTCGCGCGAAACGGCGGTTTGTGGGACCGCGTGCGTCAGCGCGCAGGCCAGGGAATTGGCATCCTGTCGAAGGCGCGGCCGCAAGAACTGGAGCCGGGGGTATGGGTGCTGCCTGCGCCGCTGACTCATCGTCACAACCTGGAGGATCCGACCGCGCAATTCGACGGGATGGAGACACCAGGCGCGACCTTGCGCATTGGCCTCGCCCATGGTTCGATCCACGATTTTGGGAGCCAGGGCGAAACCAAGAACCAAATCGCACCCGATCGAGCGCGCCGGTCCAATCTGGATTATCTGGCGCTCGGAGATTGGCACGGCGTTTTGAGGGTGGACGCGCGCACATGGTATGCCGGCAGCCCCGAGACGGATCGCTTCCAGCGCGACGAACCAGGCCATGCCCTTCTCGTGAATCTTGCCGACGGGCGCGATCCCGAGGTCACTCCGCTGCGCACGGGGCGGTTCCAATGGCTTCGCCGCGACTGGCTGGTCAATGATTGCGCGGCGTTCGACAGCGAATGCGGTCGCTTGCTGGCGGAGATCGATCCCGCGGCTAGACGTCAGCGAGTACACGCAGTTTGGCCGCGTTTTCGATGCGGGTCCGACACGCAGTACGCAGAATGCGCACAAACCCGCTCTTTCCGCTTCCATTGCGGCCGTAGATGACGGTGAGATTATTCGGACAGAATGACAGGCCTGCCTGTGGGATCAGGCGATTGATATTCTCGACATTGGCCATCCTTTTAAGAACGACGGCCTGCTTAGCACCTCCGCCGAAATGGGCTTTTTCAAACGGGTTGGCTACAGGCGGTGATGTCTCGATCGGGATGCCTGCGGTGGCTTTCACCATACCCAACAGGTCGGTCAGATCCTGTTGGAGGAGCTCATCTGCCAGCGCGAGCCGCCTCAAACAGTCACGACGCCATGGCGACAGCTTCGTCGACCATGTCACGATATCGTCAATAGGCTCAGCCATCAGAATTTCCCCTGTCACAGCCGCTATACGGGTTCGTAACGGCAGTGTCGCCCCGACCCAAAGTCAGATTTCTTATTATTTTCGGGGAAGCGCGGTGATACAATCACGCCATGCGCCCAATGTAACGAGGAGCTCAAATCGGAAGCATAGTCTAAAGGCACATTATCGGAGGAGATTTGTATACTTTCCTGAACGGTGAGCTTGGGTCAGTCCACCGAGCGATAATGCTTGATAACTTCGTATTGCGCCCCGGACTCCAGAAGGTGACTTTCAAACAAAGTAAATCCTTCTGCTTGCCAGGAGAAACTTAAGCCGATGTTTTGGGCCAGCCAATCGGCAATCGGCCCAGCATAACGCGGCAGCCGTGCAATCGTAATATGTGGCGTGAAGTGGCGAGCTTCGCAGCCCAATCCCACCAGTTCACACGCATGCTCGACTCTTGTCCGTAGCCGCTGAAGATCGGGAGTGGGCGGGACCCGTGCCCAGATAGCGGTGGGTATGCCTTTGCGATCAAAATGCGATACGCCGTCCAGCTCCAACTTGAATGACGGCATTACTATGCACGCCAAGGCCGCCGCGAGATCATTTGCGACGTCATGATCGGCTTCACCGATGAAGCGCAAGGTCAGATGCAGTTGCTCATCGCCCTGCCAGCGCGCGCCTTCGAGCCCCTTCATCGTATCCATAAGCGCTTGTCGGACCACAGTGGGGGGTCGAATACCGATGAAGAGGCGCTGGCTCATCACCTTCACTACCATGAGTAGTCTGACTTGCCAGCGTCCCGCGTACCAGGGGAGCGGGCATCGCTCAAAATGCCCACGCGTAGAATCAGGCGCGTTCCGGCGCGCCCATCGTCAATTGATGGTGTTATGCGCAGGGTATCTGAGTCCGTCAGGTTACCGGATCGACCAACGGTGCGCCGTCATCGCCAGTCAGGCAGGACCGATATTTTCCACGAGCCAAGGTCAGATGATGACGCAACGGCATCGCTCGGGTACGACGGAAACTGGATCGAATGTTCTCATTACGTTCCAGATGTGCTAGCGGGGATCCATGACTGACGAAACCGACCTTGACGCGACCGCGCCCAAGCGCCGTCTTGCGACAAAGAAGGACGCAGTTACGCCCGTCGTGGCAGCACCAAAGGGTAGAAGCCTTCAAAGCCACGGCAGAAACTCGAAGGTGTATGTTCCGGTCGTATTGAAGCTTTTTCAGGATCGTTGGCGGCCCGGCGCTGCAACGGTCGTGTTCTCGCTCGACGATGTCCGCACCGCTGTCGAGGCAGTGCGGGCCGTCTCAGAGAATCCTGATAGCATTTCCGCACGCAACGCCGCCGATGTCGTCTATCGTATGCGATCACGAACTGTGCTGCCCGAGGAAATCCTTTCCAAGGGCTTCCACGTCTTGCGCGCGATCGGGCGAGGGCTTTATCAGTTCGAGAAGGCTTCGAGCGGCATTTTGGAAGTTCCGGTTTGCGAACTAACTCCAGCGATCGACCAAACGCCGATGCCAGTGCGACGGCTGTTACCGGAAACGGTGGCTGAAATGGACGAGCAGGCGCTGCTGTCGGTCGTCGGCTACTGCCAGCTTCTCGACCACTTCACTGGCATGAAAATTTATCGGCTTCGCTCGCATGTCCGCAAGAGCGTTCCAGGGATCGGGCAGGCGGAGCTTGACGCTATTGACGTTGGAATCGCCTCTGGCGACGATGACGTGCCGGTCATTTTTCCAATCGAGGCAAAGGCCGTTTCGGACGAGCTGAACCGGGTCCAGATATTCAACATGATCCAATACGCGGCGCACTATTTCCCAGGACTGAAGGTCCGGCCGCTTGCCTTGAAGGTCGATTACCAATCGGCCGTTCATCTCATGGAATTCAATATTGCTGCGCGCCCGGGCGATCTTCGGATCATTCGTTCTGCGAGTTACGCTATCAACACCTCGGAGGCTCAGTTGGCCATGATCCGCGCAACGAATGTACCCAAGCAATGACGAAGAAGATGCCGACCGGAATTGAACTTTTTGCCGGCTGCGGTGGGCTGTCGACTGGCTTCCTTGATGCAGGCCTCAATGTCGCCGCTGGCTTCGAGCTCGACGCTCGTGCCGTCGATGCCTACAATTACAACCACGCATACCGCGGAAGCCGCGGCTTCATCACAGACCTCAATCTCGCCTCCGGAGCGGAACTCCTAAAGCTTGCCGGGATCGAGCGAGCCGATTTCGTAATCGGCGGACCGCCATGCCAGCCATTTTCGATCGCCGGCAAGCGCCAGGGCAAGCGAGACATCCGCTCCGACCTTATCGGACATTTCATTCGCATCGTGGACGAGCTCAAACCGTCTGCTTTCATGCTGGAGAACGTCCCAAATCTTGCATCGATTGACAACGGCGCGTTCCTCGACGACATCAAAGCCGAACTGCGCGCGTTGGGCTATGCCGTAGATCACGCGGTTGTGTCGGCGGCAGATTTTGGCGTTCCGCAAAATCGTAAGCGCCTCGTCGTGATCGGCGCGCGGGGGAGAAAGAATGTTCGCTTTCCCGCGGCAACACACGGAACGGAAGAACAGCCCTTCGTGTCGTCGTCAGTTGCGATTGATGACTTGCCGGATGCAGGCGAGTTCGGTGAAACTGGAATCTTCAATCACGAACCGACGGCGCATTCAGAGGACATGATTGCACGCCTCAGCACGTTGCAACCAGGAAAACGCGAACGCGGCTCGTTTCATGACCGGCTTCATCCTGAACGCCCGTCGTATACCTTACGGGCAGGATCGGGAAATTTCAGTCCACTTCGCCCGGTTCACTACAAGCACCATCGGGTCATCACCGTACGCGAAAGTGCACGGTTGCAGGGGTTTTCGGACGAGTTCCTCTGGCCCGATCGTATCCCGCGCCTGCAGCAGTATCGCCAGGTCGGAAACGCTGTGCCGCCACCATTAGCGCGAGCATTCGCGGAATGCCTTGCCGATCAGATGGGGTGGATTGGCGATGTGGCCGCTCTTGCTGGCAATCCTTCCAACCGTGAGCCGGCGATCACGCTAACCGACGCAGAACGGAAGGCGCAGCGGACTTCTCGCATGCGTGGTGCTTCGCTGGGAAAGGTTGCGCTGGGCAAGAAGTGACTCGTAGCTTCGGGGTCTGCCCGCGGGGCGTTGCAGTTTTGAGTGTCATCGCCGCGGAAGCGAACTGCAAGCCGGGGCCAAATAAAGACTGGCCCGGCGAAGGCGAGTCGCTACCGCTCGCGGCATAAGGCAAAGGCGGCGCGGAAACGCCGCCATGTTGTCTGGGGGAAATTCGCGGCACCTGCTGCCTACTCACGCGGAGGTGGCGGGTGCCGGTTGTCAATGCAACGACGCTGGCGTAGTCGGGATCGGTGTTTTAGCGGGCCGTCAGGGGGAAGCATGGCACGCGAAGCATTCACGGCACCGATCCGTCTCAAGCTCGCGCAGCGCGCTGCCTATCGCTGCGCCTTTCCGGGCTGCAACCGATTGACCATCGGTCCCGGCGAGCAAGACGACCAGATCGAAAACAGCGGCAAGGCCGCGCACATCTATGCCGCATCCGAATATGGCCCACGCGGGCAGGGGTTACTAACTTCGGAACAACTCAAGGCGATCACCAACGGTATCTGGATGTGCGGCCATCACGCCGATCTGATCGACAAGAATAGCGGCGAGCGGTACCTGGTCGCGGTGCTCAAGAGCTGGAAGGCGCTTCACGAGTATCGCACCGCCTATGAGCATAGCGGGCGCGCGACCGCTTTCGGATTCGTGCGCTCGTTGACGTTGCTAGCATCGCCACGTTTTGAACCCGCGACGATTGAGTTCGGCAAGACGACGTTCCTCATCGGTGCAAATGAGAGCGGCAAGACCGCGCTGCTCGACTGGCTGTCGGTGCTTGATAGCCCACGCCGCCTGTGGCGGTGGATGAAACCCCATCCGCTGCACTATGCGCTGCTGTTCGATGCACCCGGCGAACATCGTCTGGAGATCGAGACGGGCAATGGCGCGGTCCGATTTGACCTTGATAGCCGCCGAGTGGCCTTCAACCATCATCGCATCGCTATGACCGCCCTGACCAAGCGCCGCGATCATCGCGCGGAAGACGATCTCACCAATATGATGGGTCTCTTTCATCTGGACGAGATCAGCGTCCGTTCGCTCGCTACAATGATCAACAGCACGACCTTCTACCTGCGCGCAGCGCGGTTCGAGCGCGATGCCGACGACGATGGCGAGGTGCAGAACGTCCTGCGCTGCACCCTTCAAAGCGGCGTGGAGGTGGCTTTCGGCACGTTGTCGGGTGGCGAACAGGGGCGCGTCATTATGGAGTTTGCGATCACGCACATGGCGAGTGTCGCTTCGGTCGCCCCGGCGTTGCTCATCGTCGAGCGGCCTAATCTCGGGATCGATGAAGCCGGGTTCGCTGTCTATCTCGACTATTTTTCGAGCAGCGAGTGCCGCTTTCAAACCATCGTCACGCAGTTCACTGTGACCGAGGACATCAAGGGCTTGGGATGGCAGGTCTATCAGCTGACAGGTGCCACCGGCACCGCGCTCGGCAAGATCGAACCGGTCCTGCCGAGCAGGTCATAACCTGCGATGTTGAACCCCTTTTTACTAGCAAACCGCGCCCGCCACACGACGATCACGGTCTCCATCTTGGCAAGCAGCATCTCCGCTCGGCCACCGGACCTGCCTGCTGCTTGACGGATGTTCGCGCGTACGCTCACTCGCCTGTCTTGGGCGCGACGAGCTCCTGCGAACCGACTTGAATCGGCGGGAGCCGCGAATCAGTGCGCTTTGTGGCGCTGGATCCAGCTCGCGACATTTCCATAGTCATGGAGCGAGAGCTGGAATGCGTGGCGCCGCTGGAAGGTATGCGCGTCTTGGGAGAAAGATGAGGTCGTCACGAGCATCGCGCTGTTCGCCTGATGATCGCAGAAAGTGCCGTAGAGCGTGCGGACGAGCTCGACGCCGACCGTCCGGTCGCGGCGGAATTTTTTGACCTCGACCAGGCACAGAAGCTTTTCTGCGGGGGTCGTAAGGTAGGCGAGGATGTCCTTGCCGCCATCGCGCGTGGCCGGCGTCAGCTGAACCTCATAGCCCATCCCGGCCAGCAATTCGGCGACAACTTCTTCGAACTTGCGCGGCGGCAGCTCGAAGAGCGATTCGGGCTGGCGTTTCAGTTCGTCGAGAACCGTTTCCTTCGCGATCACAAGCCTAGGCCTGATCTCCGTGATGAGCCGGGTGGACGGCTCGCGAAAGCTGGCAGCCAGTTCGTAAAGCCTACCGTCCAGCAGGTCGCGGATCGACAGCTCGGGATGGGTTTCGCCAAGGCGGCTAAGGATCTCGACCGCGAGCGGGATGCCGCCGGCCGCCTCGACCGCATGCGCCAGGTCGTTCTCGGGCAACCCGACATCGCGCCTCAGCATCATTTCGAGGACTGTTGCCTTGTCGAGCGGTGCGATGACGAGCGTTTCGCCGCGTGGGAGGCTCGTCCCGCGCCGCATCGAGAAGACGAGCGAGCGGACGCGTTTGATATTGAAGACCCGATGGCTGATCTTCAGCATCTGCACATCGGTCAGCGCGTCGGCGTCGTCGATCACGACATGAACGGGGCTGTTCCTATCAGCGTACAGCGCTTCTACGAACGAAGAGGCCTCATTCATGGCGTCGGGCGAACGATCGAGACTTAGCCATGCCGGCTCTACACCTCCCGCCACTTCGGAGAAGAAGAACTGTAGGAGCGTCGTCTTGCCGATGCCTCCCAAGCCGCTGACGACGATCGGCCCTGCCGAACGGCGACGCAGGACATGCTCTGAGAGCCAGTCAACTTCGGCCTTACGACCAAGAAAGAGATTCGTCACATGTGCCGGGAGATCTCGGGACATGTTCTGGGACATGATCTCGTCATTCTTGATAAGCCGCGCCATCGCTTTATCAGTCCTCGAAATTGTCGGCTGCTTCAACCAGTATAAAGCCGAAAATCTTTCTGGGGCTGGCAGAGGTAGTCAAGCGTCGAAGAGACGTCTTCGCCAATGACCGTCCCCGTCTCTATGATAGGATCAGATATTTGCGAGGGGAGGCTGGATGAAGGTCAGGATGGTGCAGCATGCCGTGGGTCAGGGCGGCTTGACGTGCGGCACGCTCGAGGCCGGCGGCAAGCCGCTGCGCTGGGTATATGATTGTGGATCCAACCAACTCGATGCCTTGGCGCGTGAGATTGAGATCGTGGCGGGTGGCGGCGATATCGATCTGCTGTTCCTGTCACATCTCGACAATGATCATGTACGCGGCATCGACGACCTTCTCTCACGGGTAAAGGTGCGCGAGGTCGTCCTGCCCTATCTGAACGAACTGACGCTCGTGGCGACGCTAGCGCGCGAAGCTGGGCGCGGTAGGCTCGGCGGGGTTTTCGCGGAGGCGGTGAGCGACCTGCCGGGTTGGTTCGGAAGCCGCGGTGTCGAGACGGTGACCTTGGTGGGCGGTCGGGATGACGATGAGGAGGGCGACGGCCCGATCGTTCCGGAAGTGCCAGAAGGCGGCGAACGTGGCGGAGACTGCTCGGCCGAATGGACGCTCGATCCCGAGGCGGTCTCGGAGCTTATCACGTCGGCGGCACCGCGCCAGGATGCTGGCGCGCATATGCAGCAGGTCGCTCCCGGCGCTGCAGTCGCAACGACAGCTAGCAATCGCAAGCTGAATTGGGCGCTCATCCCCTACGTCCATGTCCCGCCGGCAAGACTGATGAAGGCCTTCGAGGATGCGCTTGAAGCTGAGTTCGGCACGCCGCTCGACAAGCAGGACATTGTGCGGCGTGCCAAGGATCCGATTGTACGCGATAAGCTGCGAGCATGCTACGACGCGCTCTGGCTCGATCACAATCTCATATCGATGACGCTCTACACCGGACCGGTGATACCAAGCTCGGTCGACATCAATTGGCGGTCGCAGCGGTTCTTGCACAACCGGCACTGGAAGCATTGGGAGAAGGAGGTCGGAGGCTGGATGCTGACGGGCGATGCCCATCTCGACGGTCTCTACCGCCGCCGCCGCTTCCTCAAATACTACGAGGATTACACGCCATTCGTTAACGTGCTGATGCTCCCGCATCATGGCTCGATCCACAATCACAGCCGGGAGGTGCTCGATGCGATGCCGGCCCTTTGGGTCGGATTCGCCGCGGCCGGGCGAAACGGCTACGGCCATCCGCACGAAGACGTTCGCGACGCCGTGCGGGCACATCGCAGCGCCTACTTTCAACAAGTTGACGAGAAGCAGTCGAGCCAACTCGAGATGACCGTCACCCTGTGAGGCCGTGCGGGCTTGCAACCTGATCGACGAAGGCCTGACCATTGCCCTGAACGACGCGGCCAACTCTCCCGTCGGTCAAGGGCCGCAGGCGGATTTCCTCAAGGTTCTGGCCAATCCTTCATGGCTTGGGCAAGCGCCAAACGTCAGCTTCCGACAAGAGCTGACGTTTAGCCTAGGTCATGCGAACGACGGGTTTGTCCCACTTCGTCTCATTCCACGGCCGCTCATCGAGACGCCGGACGGAAATGAACGAACGTCTGATGTTGGGAGGCGGGGAAGGGCACCTGAACGTCTCGGTATGGGTCCGATCACGACACGCGAGCGAATGTTATTCCTTAGATGAATGGACACTCGGGCAACTCAGCTTAGTTTTTTGACATGTCGAGGATTTCCTCGACCGTGAACAGAGCTATGCCGAATGCACCGGCAAGTCCAATCAGTGCTTGGACGGCAGAACGCTTGGAGGACGAGAATGCGGATAGTGCGGGCCCGGATCGAGAACTTTCGACTTCTCCGTAATGTCGAATTTGGGTTTGAGGCACGCACGACGCTGATCGTCGGGCGGAACAATAGCGGGAAGACGTCAATCGCAGAGCTGTTCCGGCGAATCCTGTCTGGCGGCAGTCTGGCACTACGGCTTGAGGACTTCTCGCTGGGGTGCCACGAGAGCTTTTGGCGGGCGCTGCAGGCCTACCGCGCCGACCCGCAGTCCGCCGACGCTTGGGAGCAGCTGCCATCGATCCGGCTGGTCCTCGACATCGAATACGACACGGACGCTCTGGATCTCGGGCCGCTGGGCAACTGCATCATCGACCTTAACGACGACTGCCACGAGGCTCGCCTGGAGTTTCGGTTCGGCCCAAAGGCTACGGCACCCGAGACGCTTTTTGCGGACCATTTGGTCCCACTTGAGGATGCGGCGAACGACCGCTCCCGTTTCTTCCGGAATCTCAGCCAACGACTCCCCGCCGCCTATGTGGGAACGCTGGAGGCCGTTGATCCCAACGATGCCACCAACCGCAAGTCGCTCGAGACCAAGTTGCTTACGACGCTGGTTGGGGTCGGCTTTATCAACGCCCAACGCGGTCTCGACGACGACACCATTCGTGAGCGGGATGTCTTGGGTAAGGTCGTCGAGGTTCTGTTCCAGTCGGCCCTGACTGATGACATCAATCCAGAAAGACGGACGACCGCAGAGCGGCTCAAGGAAGTGGTGGAGGCGATCCAAGGCGACGTCCACGATAGCTTTAACTCGGGGCTGACCTCGCTGCTGCCGACGTTCGACCTGTTCGGATACCCCGGGTTGTCGGATCCCGGACTCGTGACTGAGACGAGCTTCGACGTGAACAAGCTTCTCAAAGACCACACGAAGGTCAGGTATCGGGGCGTCAACGGTATGACGCTCCCTGAGACCTACAGCGGTCTTGGGACCAGGAACCTCGTCTACATGCTCCTGCAGCTGTTGAGCTTCTTTCGAGAATATCAGGCAATGCCAACCTCAGCCGGCGTCCACCTCATCTTCATCGAGGAGCCGGAGGCGCACCTCCACCCTCAGATGCAGGAGGTCTTCATCCGTCAGCTTGAACGGGTCACGGCCGCGTTCGTGGCGCAGCTGAACGCCGACCAACCGTGGCCGGTGCAGTTCGTCGTGACGACGCACTCCCCACACATGGCGAACGAAGCAAGGTTCGAGAGTCTCCGCTACTTCCTCTCCGTCGCCGATGGCGAGGGAGTGCGCCGTTCGCTCGTCAAGGATTTGCGTCAGGGCATGGCGGGCGCCGAGCCGGCGGTGCGCGAATTTCTCCACCAGTATCTCACGCTCTCGCGATGTGACCTGTTCTTCGCCGATAAGGCGATCCTGATTGAGGGCACGTCGGAGCGGCTCTTGCTTCCGTCCATGATCCGAAAGACTGACGAGACGGCGGCCGGGCATGCGCCGCGTTCCAGGCGCAGCGCTACGGCGAGATGTTCGAATGCCTTGACGCCGGTCGCCCCAGCATCCGCCGTCATCAAGACAAGGTGGCTTGGTCCCAGTCGTTCCAGGAGCTCGTCGAGCTCAGGCATACCGGGACCATCGGACAGGTGATCGACTTCATGCGGGCGCAGGAGCTTATGCGCGTTCCCGACGCGGTCATCGATCGCGAAAATCGGCTCGCTGCAGTGGGAGAGGCCCCTATCGAAAACGAGCCGCGCAGGGTAAGCCAGCTACGGAGGCTCCGTGATGTTTCCTATGCGGAGCTGATGGCGGTGGATGCCTTCATTGATGGCCACACGCCGTTCGCGACAAAGCACGGGGTTAAGGGAGCTGAGTTCGAGAACGTCCTCGTTATCGTCGGTCGCGGTTGGAACAGGTATAACTTCGCTCAGATGCTAGAATGGCTTGATCCTGGACCTCCCCCAGACAAGACGGCCTCCTTCGAAAGTAATCGTAACCTTTTCTACGTGGCCTGCTCGCGTCCGAAGCGGAGGCTGGCACTCCTGTTTACGCAGGTGCTCAGTCAAGCAGCGCTGGCAAAGGTCAATGACTTGTTCGGTGCGGAAAATGTGATCGCTTTGCCCGCTGATCCTGCCGCCGCGTGATCGACGGCTTTCCGCCCCTTAAGCGCCATTCGCTCTGCCGATCCAGGCTGTCGCTCGCTGCAAAGTTCGACATGAACGAATGTCTGAAGTCGGGAAGCGGGCAGGGCTGTCTGAATGTCTGCTTGTGGGTCACTGCGGCAAGGGGCAGGGGGCGGGGGGCAGTTCAACGCCGCTGCCCGCACTATCGAAGAAGTCGCCCTCGGTACGCGATCGTTGCGTATATACGGCTCATCCGGCGGCCTCTCCAATTTCTTTAGGCTGGTCCTGATGACCAAGCGGACATATGCCTCGATGCAACAACGGGGGCACGGGAATGATCGACAGACGCAAGCTTATCGTCGGCGGCCTTGCTTTGGGGGTAGCGACCGCAGCATCCGCCAAGGTCCCAAATACAACCAAGCGTCAGGCCATCGAAGGGATAATCCTGCCTCCGGATTTCAATGGCGCGCTTGCCTACGGACGACAGGGCAAGCTCGAGCACATCCGCTGCGTCGGTCTGGCCGATGTGGAGGATAAACGTCCCGTCACGCCGCACACGCAGTTCAAATGGGGGTCCGCATCAAAATGGGTGGCCAGCGCGACTGCCCTCCGCCTAGTCGAGCGCGACATGTTATCGCTGGATGCGCCGATCGCGACCTACCTGCCGGACTTTCGCCGAAACACGGGCGACCGCGTGTTGATCAAGCATCTGCTGTCCAACACCAGCGGTATCACCGACCTTCTGGTTCCGGCGATCAAGGCTGATCGATCGCTCCTTAACTCGACGGAGAGGCCGGCGACGATACTAGCCAAATACGGGAGGGGCGACTTGAAGTTCACCCCTGGTGCGGGATGGGATTACACCCCCCTCAACTGGGTGATCGTCGCGGCGGTGCTGGAGCGGATCACCGGCAAGCCGCTAGCCGAACTGGTTGGGCAGATGGTCCTTCAACCGCTGCACATGACCGAGACCGGTTATGCCCAGATGGGGCAACCTCCGATGCCGGGATTAGCGGCCGCGTACGGCAGCGTCGTCCCGCCAGTCCGCAAGATGACGGCTGTCCCCGCTTTCCTGGCGGGCAGCGGGAATACGGCCAGCACGGTGCGGGATGCCGTCCGCGCCGCGCACGGCATTTTTCATACCGCCCTTCTGAGCGCGGGATCGCGGCGGGAACTCACAAGCCTTCACTGGCCGGATCAGGAATATGCCCTCGGGGGCCGTGTCCACACCATCGGTAACGAGCCATGGGCGTGGGAGACAGGCAAGGTCGAGGGGTATCGAGCCCTGATCGCGCACCGCCTGAGTCAAAGCGAAACCATCGTGATCTTCAACACGACCGATATGTCGCAATCCCAGATCGGGGACTGGGCCGAAACTATTGCTACTGCCTAAAATCAACCGCCTTCCTCCCGATAAGACGGGAAACGCCTGACCGTGACCAAGTCATTTTGTGATGCTCTGCAACGCAACAGGCATTGCGGCACCCGAACGACGCATCGTGCCTGCGCAACAGTTCACGCGCATGATCGTCACCCCCACAGGCGTCGCGGTGAATGATGATAGGATCGATACGAGGGAGATGAGATGGTGACAGGAACCATGACCGTTCTTGCGGCTGCCGCGATATTTGTCGGTACCCATTTCCTACTGTCGCACCCGTTGCGCCCGCCCCTGGTCGCCGCGATCGGCGAGAAGGCATTCCTGAGCGTCTATTCCGTCGTGGCGTTCGGCACGCTCGGCGCGACGATCTGGGCGTATCGCGCCGCTGCGATTACGCCGCCTTGGTGGAACGTCGGCGCTGGCCTGTGGGCGGCCTCAACGGCCCTGATGCTCGTCGCCTCGATCCTGCTGCTAGGGTCGCTCGTCCGCAATCCCGCGCTCGCCGGCGCCGCTGCGAATGCCGCCACGGCCGAGGCACGGGGCGTATATAGCGTCACCCGCCACCCGATGATGTGGGCGTTCGCGATCTGGGGCACGTCGCATATCCTGATCTATCCGATCGCCAAGAACGTCATCCTGTCGGGATCGATGATCGTACTGGCTTTGGTCGGGGCGGCTTTGCAGGATCGCAAGAAGGCCACACTGGATCCGGAAGGCTGGCCAGCATGGCAGGCTCGGACAAGCTATCTGCCGTTCGCCGCCATCGCTGCCGGACGTACCAAATGGGGCGGCTTCGGGGGACATGCCTTAGGCGGCGGCCTTGTCACATGGCTCCTGGCGACATGGGCACACATCCCGCTCGCCGGATGGCCGGCCGGCATCTGGCGCTGGATCTATTGAGTTTGTCGATCGGGAAGTGTCGGATGGTAGTCCCGCCGCCCCCGCTGGCACTAATGTCGCTGAGCGATGAACGAGAGTCCGAAAGCGGGACCCGTCAATTTACCGCTGAACGGCCGGTTGTGGGTCTCCGCAGCCGCTGAGCGGTCGACCGCCGCATGACCAATCTTGCCCGCTCACCGGTGCCAGGGGCTTTCCCGAAACTCATTGCTTTGGGAGGCTCCCGGCTTCCCGGTTCTCCGTCTCCAACTGTCCGTCTCGGGAAAGCGCATTCAGGAACAGATTTCGGGTAACTGCAACTCGCAGGCGTCCGTCAGCGCGATAGGCGCAGCCGGATTCTCTTCACAAGTTCCTGCGTGGGAAGGCACTCGCGGCAGCGGCGTGCCTAACGAAGTCGGCTGGGCCAACCTACACGCACGAGCGTTTCGTCAGGGCCGTTCAGCGCGAACTCGTACATTCCCCAAGGCTTATCGCTGACCCCGCCCGGCTCAATGATCTCGCCTGCAAAGGCGGCGGCTAAGGCGTCTACGTCCTCGCGGTAGAGGTATAGTCCGAATGGGTTGCGCCCCGGCGTCAGCCAGCCGGCAACGGCAGGATTGAGGTGAATATCTCCTCCATGCCCGTCACTCAGCATCCGGTACTCGCCGGGACTTCCGCTGTCGCGCGTAAAGCCCAGACGCTCGAAAAAGCCCTGAGCCGCGTCGAGATCGTTGCACGGGAGGATCGCTGTCATACGCTGCTGCATTGGTCTGTCTCCACTGTGCTGCCGTCGCGGATCATCGGGTTGACTGCTTCCCGATAATACGCAATGCGTATGAAATGACAAGCGTAGACGATCGAGAGAGCGATGAGGCCAGGATCGTGCGAGCGGTACTTCGAATGGCGCGCCGGTTGCGCCGGCCCGCGTCGGACGGGGAAGTTACCGGCAGCGGCTTGGCGCTGCTCGCGTCGCTGCACCGGCAAGGCCCGATGAGTGCGGTAACGCTCGCGCGAGGTGAAGGCTTGCAGCCTCAATCCCTGAGCCGCTTGCTGGTCCGGTTGGAGGATGCCGCGCTGATCGAGCGCCCGACCGATCCTGCCGATCGCCGTCGTCAGCTAATTGCGCTGACCGATGGCGGTGCCACGGCTTTGCACCGGGCGATAGCTCGACGCCGGCAATGGCTGGCAGATGCCATGTCCAGCCAACTGAATGACGCCGACCGTCGGACGCTGCTCGCCGCGTCCGACGTGATGCTCCGGCTTGCCGGCGAGACGCAGGAGGACGACCATGAGTGAAGAGCCAAATCTGATCGCGGCCGAGCCCCAGCTTTTCGTGCCGAATTTGATCGCCGCCACTGCCTTTTACACCGATCGCCTCGGGTTCACGCTCATGTTCATGTACGGCGATCCGCCTTTCTACGTACAGGTCGGGCGTGGTGGGGCCTGCCTCAACCTGCGGCATACAAACGGCAACGTGTTTGCAGACGGCTTCCGCGATCGGGAAGCCGATGCGCTTTCGGCTACCGTAACCGTCCAGGGCATAGAGGCGCTAGCGCAGTCTTTCGATGTCGCCGGTGTCGAATAACACCAACGCCTCAAGCGCGAGGCATGGGGCGCACGGACGTTCATCCTCCGCGATCCCGGCGGCAATCTCATAGCCTTTGCAGGGCGGGAAGAATGACCCTGCGGCGTCGGATCGTCATTGTCTCGGGCGCTCCGGGTGCCGGCAAGACGACGTTGGCGGTCCCGCTCGCGCAGCAGCTCGGCTTCGCGCTATTTTCCAAAGATCTTGTAAAGGAGACGCTTACCGACGCGCTGGGAGCTGGTGCAGGCGACCTTGCGACATCACGCCGGATCGGGGGTGCCGCTATGGAATTACTGTGGATGCTGGCGCGTCATACGACACAGGCGGTGCTCGAAGCCAATTTCCGTCCGCGAAGCGACTATGAGCGCGCCCAACTTAGCGCGTTGGAGGCGACTATCGCTGAGGTTTATTGCGATTGTGGCCCGATCGAGGCCGCCAGGCGTTTCCGGGATCGGGCTGCCATCGCCGGCCATCATGCCGCTCACCCGCTCAAGGAGATGCCGCCCGAGATGCTGGCGGAGTATAATAGGCCAGTCGGGATTGGAAATGTTATCCGGGTAGATACCCGCGTTACCGTCGATCTGGAGCTGGTCGCAGAGCAGGTTCTACGCGTATTTCGGTAAACCCGCCCAATCCCAAAAAAGCATCCTCAATCGGGAAGGCCGGCGCTGGCCGGGCAATGGCGATAGAAGGTGGATAGGCCAACTTGGAGCAGATTCGCTATTTTGGTAGGCTTGTCCCCGGCTGCTAGGAGCTTGCGCGCAGTGTCGATCTTGTCGGGTGTCATTGCTGCTTTTCGGCCACCACCGGTGCCGCCCTTCGCGCGAGCTGCCGCCAAGCCCGCGATCGTACGCTCCTTCACCAGCTCACGTTCCATCTCTGCGACTGAAGCCAATATGTGGAAAAGGAGTCGCCCAGAAGGAGTGGCCGTGTCGAACCCATCGGTGAGAGATCGGAAGTCCACGTTGCGAGCGGACAGGCCCGCCGCTAGCTCGATGAGACCTCGGATCGAGCGGCCAAGCCGATCGAGCTTCCAAATCACGAGGGTGTCTCCTGCGCGTGCGAAATGGAGCGCTTCCGCCAAGCTCGGTCGATCGACTTTCACGCCGCTCGCTTTGTCGGTGAACAGTCTCTCACAACCGGCCTTTGCCAATGCGTCGAGTTGCAGCGACAAATCTTGGTCGGTCGTCGAAACACGGGCGTAACCGATCAGCATGGGTGCATCCTACGTTAGAGGGGCGACTCTTCGACTCCAGGACAAGGATGCGAGCCGCCCTCCGGCAGGCTATTTGAGCGGCAGGAACAGCTCCGCGACCGCATCATGCTCCGGTACCTCCGGGAAGAAGGCGATGCGCTGGCAGTAGAGCGGAAAGTCGCGTGCCTCCTCACCGCTTACGGGTAGCCAATCGCGATAGAGATACAGGGCGGCAGGCTCCAGATTGTCGGTATTGCCAACGACGCGCAGCACCGCACAGCGTCCGCCCGGGATGGTGCCGGCCTCGATCCGCTCGCCGTTCGCCTCGATGGGGCGATCGGTGCCGACGCACAGGTCCATGCGGTATTCTGCTGGAGGCGTCGTGCGCGGATCGGAGTGGAAGACGTTGAAGGTCGGGCTGACCCTGGGTGACAGCCCAGTCGCTTTGCGCCAAGCGATGAACCGCTGGATGGTCGCGCCGATCGTCGCCGGGTCGCCGCGATGCTCCATGATCGCGACGGATGTCGGCGCTTCGTCGCGGATCATTACGTCGTTGGTAGTGTAAGTGGTCTGCATGAGCTTGCTCCTCGCGTTGTCGAGAGGCCCGAAGGCCGCAAGCCACGGCTCCCAATCAGGAGCCTTCCTGAACGACGAGGGCGACTGCCCGACCCGTTGCCGAAAGGCACGGGCGAAGGCATCCGGGGCGTCGTAGCCGGCATCTATCGCTATGTCGGTGACGCTCTGCGCGTCCCTGTAGGCCAGCCGGTAGGATGCCCGCTTCATGCGGGCGAGCTGGACGTAGCGATGCACGGAAAGCCCGAAGGTCGCCGTGAACTGCCGGTGGAAGTGATATTTCGAGAAGGCGGCGACGCCGCTCACCGCATCCAGGTCTAGATCGTCGACCAGATGCCGGTCAATGTGATCCAGCACCCGCTGCATCCGGGCATGGTAGTTGTGAACCGCCGCCTTCATCGTCCTGTCCTCCGTGGCGGCGCCAGTTAGACGTACTTGGATTGGAGGCGCTCGACCGATCTTGCGGTTCTGCGTTCGGATCCATGCGTTCTCGCAAAGGCTGCTAATTGAGAACGCCCGAGCCGTCTCGCTTGCCGTTCGTTTACGGGAACGCAGAGGCAGGGTAAAACGATTGGCGCACGAACGCGTCGCGACATTTCGTAGTGGAGGCTGTCTTGAAGCGTCTGGCCGTTTATTCCGCAGCTACAATCGTCGGCCTGATTACGGCCGCAGGGATGGCCGCTCCAACAGCGCCTTCCGGGGTCGCGGCCTTCATCCGGGATCACAAGCTGACGCGCTACACCGTCGCGTTGGCGGACCTGGACAGGGACAAGAATCTGGAGGCGCTGATCTACGCAATGGCCACGTCCGAAGGTGGCGGCCAAGCCGACCTTTGTGGCAGCGGGGGATGCGACCTTTACGTGCTGGCCATGACGCCGACCGGCTACCGGGAAATCACCGATATCTCCGTCGCCCGACCCCCCGTGCGCGTTCTGCCGACAACTACGCATGGGTGGCGTGATCTGGGAGTAATGGTCGCTGGTGGAGGCATCGTTCGCGGATATGAGGCGCGCTTGCGCTATGACGGGCATGGCTACCCGAATAATCCGACTGTTTCACCGGCTGTGAGGCTGCAAGCTATCGCCGGGAAACAGATCATAGGGGAGGATGCCGGTCAGATGACCGACACTTCCAGCACGGCGATCAAGCATGGCGCGGCGGTCCCCGGTGTCGATGAGGAGGGCCTGGACGGGTCCATTGGCCCGTATGGCGTCGGCGCGCACATGACGGTGAGGAACCACACCGAGTTCGTCGCCGGCCACTACTTCTACGCACGGAACCCCATCGACATAGGACTCACCGGCGGGATGGATGGGGATCATCTTGTCCTGCATGGTGATGACGGATCAACGTTCAATCTACACTTCGAGACCGTCAGCCCGGCATCAAAACCGCCTCTGACATTCTATAATTCTACGTCGCTTGTGGGAACATGGACGAAGGGCACAACGACGCTGCCGGTAACGCTCGGAATGAATCTCATTGGTGGGCCGCAAGGGGCCAGCCGGTACGAGGATGTGACTAAGGAATCGGCGAACGTGTTCGAGGCAAGAGCGCGACAATTCATAGACGGCGCGCTTTCCGGCAACAAAACTGAAGCGGCATCGGCGACTTCATTTCCCTTGAACATCGGTAGCCGCCGGGGTCTCGTCCGCACCAGGCAAGAGCTGTTCCGACGCTGGGATGAGATATTTACCCCATGCCTCCTGTCACGTTTGAAGCTGGCCGTTCCGCATGAGATGTTCGTTCATGACGGATTGGCGATGGTGTCGAACGGAACGGTGTGGTTCGACGCGAAGGGCGCGACGAGCATCGACACGCCAAACTGCAAGCGGGTGTCATAATATCGGCAAGGTGTCAGCTTAGGCGCTTCTCGAAACACGATCCTTTTTGGGAAAGCTGGCGGGGCAGCGGGCAGTGCTGAGGCTCGGCACCTCCTCCGCTGCCAACATGAATGAATGGCAGAAGGTTGAGAGCTGAAAAGAGGCCGCAAATGACCGGATGTGGGTCTTCCCCGACTGCTATCCTAGGGCCTGATCATGGGGATCTTGCTCGCCACGACGTTCTTCGTCTCGCGGTCAAGCGACCATAGCGTACGCGGTGTCGAGCGATCCCAAGCGATTGCCTGACCGCCAGTGGACAGTGAAATCGTCGCGACGTGCTTAAGGACGCTGCCGGCTTCCGGAAGGCGCAGCGCATAGAGTTCCGGGCGATCGTGGCCGGTGACGTAGAGCAGCCCGTCGTTGCCCCAGGATCCGCCCGAACAGCTCATCGGCGCAAAGCGGGCCAGCACGCTGTCTGGGAAATGCCACGATCCGGTGCTGCGGAACTGCACGTCGAACCGCACCAGCAGCGTCCAGCGGTGATCGTGGCCGGGTTCGCCGCCGCGCGCCTCGGGGTAATTGGCATAACCCGCGAACCAGGCATCGCCGCGCCGTTCGATCCAGGTCAGCGATCCCGGCATCGGCGGCAGGCTGATGCTGCGGATGTGACGCAGTGTTCGCGTGTCGAATATCTCGACCACGCTCGACATCGGCACCGCAGGATAATTGGACGCGGCGCAGACCAGTTCGGCGCCGTCGACCACGCACGAGTTCATGTGCGGGTAGAGCGCGCGCGGCCCCTCCCATTGCGCGACGCGCTTGCCGGTCGCTCTGTCGTATTTGCCGATGCGGTTGTTGCTCAGCGGGTAGAAGTATCGCGCATCTACCGCGACGCCTTGCCTGGCTTCCTCGGCAACGAAGCGTGACACGACGGTCGCCGGGGCGAGCGTCGGGACGGTGTCCTGCGCGCTGCTGGCGGAGGCCAGTAGCGCGGTCGAGATCAGGGCGAACGCGGTGCGCATCAGAACTTCACCGATACGCCGCCGTAGAAGGTCCGGCCATAGCGTTCGTTCTGGATAATCCAGTCCTTGCGGTTGCCCTGATACTGCCGGGTCGGCGCGTCGGTCAGGTTCTGCGCCTCGGCGAAGACCGTGACGTTATCGAGGAGGGCTACGCTTGCCTTGGCATCGAGCCGCTTGAGGTCATCGTTCGACTGGTCCTGATAGTCGAGCGCACCGACCGCGAGCAGCGCGTGGCCGGTATTGTGATAGGCGACCGAGGCCTCGACCGGGCCCCGCTGGTAGAACAGCTCGGCTCCATAGAGATATTCCGACTGGCTGGGGAAGGTCGAGGTGCGTCCGGTTGGCAGCCGCAGCGTCGAATCCGTCAGCGTGCCGGTCAGCTGGATGCCGAGCCCGGACAGCACGCCCGGCAGGAAGGTGAACTGCTGCTGGAACTGGGCTTCGATGCCGACGATGTCGCCCTTGTCGGCGTTGAACGGCTGCGCGATCGCCAGCGTCGCATATTCGACGCCGTTGTAGACGGTGTTGGTGAGCGTGGTGGTCTGCGTGAAGATCGGGTTCTTGATCAGCTTGGCGAACACGCCGACGCTGAACAGCCCGCCGCGTGCGAAATACCATTCGCCCGAGACGTCGAGATTGTCCGCGCGATACGGTTTCAGATCGGGATTGCCGAGCGCGACGATGCCGTTGCCGGTGTCGATCGAGCCGCCCGGAGACAGGCTGTTGTATTCCGGACGACCAAGACTGCGTGAGTAGGAGGCGCGCAGGACGGTCTGTTCGTTCGGCTTGATCCGCACGATCAGCGACGGCAGCCAGTCGTTGTAATCGGTCTTGCGGGTCAGTGGCACGACGGTCGCGGTGTTCTGCAACTGGTAGCCTGTGACGGTCAGCCGGGTATGTTCGAAACGCAGCCCAGGCGTGACCGTGAGCGCGCCGAACGCGAGGTTGGCCATCACATAGCCCGAACCGACATCCTCCTTCAGCTGGAAGTCGCTGATCGTATTGTTGGTCAGCGAGGTTGCGCGGTTGAGCACGAACAGATTGCCGGCGAGCTGCGCGGCGGTGAACGCCTTGATCGCGGCCGGATCGATCAGCGGGGTGTTCACATAGCCCTTGTCGGTATCGCTGTCGTCGGGATGCACCGTGACCGATCCGCCCTGGAGGTCGTACTGGCCGAGCGTGAAGCGGGTGGCGGCATTGGCGCCGCGATCATAGACCGGGTTACTCTGGTCGAAGTCGCGGTCGGAGATGCGGTATTTCGCGCCGACCTTGAAGAAGCTCTCGCCGCCCAGGTCGTAGGTCGCGTCGAGCTTGCCCTGCCAGATCTTCTCGACGCCGCGCTGCGTCTGCTGGTTGTACTGGCGGAACTGCAGCTGGTTGGCGGTGCAGTCGGCGACCGGCGCGGCGGTGTAGATGGTGTCGGTGAAGTCGAACCTGACCGGGCCGGGATTGCAGCGGAACTGCCACGTGCTGAAGCGGTCGAGCACGGTGTTGCGGCTGCGCGAGCCGGCATATTCGAGCTTCAGTTTGTCGATCTCGGTCGAACCGCCAACCATCGCGGTCGCGATCGTCTTCACCTTGTAGTCGAGCCGCAGGTCCTGGCGGCGTTCGGTGCCGGTGCCTGCCACGCCGGTCTGCGAACTGGGCGTGCCGGGCGCCGATCCGGTCAGGCCGTTGGCGTCGAACGTAAACGGCGTGCTGGTGAAATCGAGCCGGTAGCGGCCGCGGACCTCGTCCTCGATGAACTTTGAATAGACCCCGCGGACGTAGAAGGTCTGATGATCGCTCGGGTGCCAGTCGAGCGAGCCGGCGCCACCGATGCGGGTGCGGGTGAGGTTGTATTCGGTGTATTTGATGTTGGTCGGGACGCCGCCGCGTGCCGCACCTGCGACCGGGCGCCAGTCGTCGGGGTAGAAGCCGTCGCTGGTGAAATCGCGCTTTGAATAGCTGCCGCCGAGCACGATGCCGAACTGTTCGTTGGCGCCGAAGCGCTTCGCGATGCTGGCGTCGGCCTGGTACGGGACCTTGCCGTTGAGCTCCTGGTACCCAGCCTTGGCGGTGGCGGCGAGCGCGAAGGGTTCCTCGAAGTCGAATGCGGTCTCGGTGACGAGGTTGATCGTGCCGCCGATACCCTGGCCGTCCATGTCCGCGGTCTTGACCTTGGCGACCTCGACGCGGTTGACCAGTTGGCCAGAGACGATGTCGAGCGGCAGTGCGCGGGTGGTGCCGTCGGGGTTGCCGATCTCGAGCCCGTTGAGCGTGTAGCCGTTGAGCGTCGAGGGCACGCCGCGAACCGAGGCGTAGCGCCCTTCGCCCTGGTCGTAGGTGACGCCGACGCCGGGCAGATGCTCGATCACCTCGGCGACGTTGCGGTCGGGCAGGCGGCCGATATCGTCCGCGGCTGCGACGTCGATCACGCCGATCGCGTCGCGCTTGGCGGCGAGCGCGCGGGCCTGGCTGGCGCGCTGGCCGGTGATGACGATGTCGGCTTCGGGTGCATCGTCGGTTGGCGGTACGGTCTGCGCTGCGAGCGTCGTGGCGGTGGTGAGCGCGAGCAGCGAGGCGGTGAGCGATATGGCGGTACGGAGGCGGTTCATAATGGTCCCCTTTGGAACGGCGCTCGCTTTCGGCTGCCGGTCAGATGTTCGTGATGCTGAGGCGTCGCCGCGGTGGCGCGCCGGTTTCAGGCCGCCTGCAGCCTCGGCCTGCGGTCTTCGACGACGTATCTGGTCAGGTCGTACGCCTCGGTCCGCGCATCGAGCGGGTTGCGGAGTGCGCGGAACGCGACGTCGCACTGCGTCGGCGTCACGTCGATGCGGCCATAACCGCGCACGTCGTTGCGTGCGAAGCGATAGGCCGGCAGGTCGGCGGTGTTCTGCACCAGCAGCTTGTCCCCCGCCTGCGTGGCGATCGACCCGCCCACAAAGCAGGGCGCCAGCGCCTTGCCGCGGTAGCTGATGTCGCTGGCGACGAAGGCGTGGATGTCCCCGCCGATCACCAGCGGGTTCGACACATTGGCGTCCTGCCATCGCGCGAACAGGCGGTTGCGCGATGCCTGATAGCCTTGCCACGTATCGACCGTCTGCATGTCGGCGTGAGCGTCCGGATGCGCGGGGTCGCGGCGCGGATAGGGCGTGATCTGCGTCTGTTGCGTCAGGATATTCCAGCGCGCCTTGGTTGCCGACAAGGTATCCAGCAGCCACTTCTCCTGCGGCATGCCGAGGATCGACGCCTTCGGATCGTGGAGGTCGGGGCAATCCTTGACGACTGACACCGACATCTCGCCGCGGACATGCGACTGGCAGCCACGTGGCGAGCGGTATTGCCGGTCGTCGAGCACCTGGAACTGCGCCAGCCGGCCCCAGTCGAGCGTCCGGTACAGCCGCATGTCGGGGCCGTGCGGGCGCGAATAGGCGCGCAGCGGCATGAACTCGTAATAGGCGTGGTACGCCGCCGCGCGCCGCCGCGCCATGATCGCGGGATCGCTGTTATGCTGGTCGGCCAAGTCGGCATAGTCGTTTATGACCTCGTGATCGTCCCACGTCACGATCCACGGCGCGACTGCGTGCGCCGCCTGCAGCAGCGGATCAAGCCGATAGGTCGCGTAGCGCACGCGGTAGCCGTCGAGGTCGACCGGCGCAGGATTGAGATGGACCCGCGGCGTGCCGATCGAAGGGTCTTCTTCGTAGATGTAATCGCCGAGGAAGACGATCAGATCGGGATCTTCGGCGACGGTGTTGGCCCAGGCGCCGAACTGTGCGTCCTCGTATTTCTGGCACGACCCGAAGCAGAAGCGCAGCCGCTCGGGTACCGCGTGGCGGGCAGGGGCGGTGCGCGTCCGGCCGATCGCGCTTGCCTCGCCACCGGCGATGAACCGGTACCAATAAGGGCGGCCCGATTGGAGCCCGCTCACCTCTACATGCACCGAATGACCCCATGCAGGTTCGGCGACTGCATCGCCCGCGCGTACGAGATGGCGCGCGCCGTCGTCGTCATAGATTTCCCACCGCACTGGCACGCGTACGCTTCCCATGCCACCGTCGCCGGTGAGCGGTCGCGTGGCGAGCCGGGTCCATAGCACGACGCCGTCGGGCGTCGGATCGCCCGAGGCGACGCCGAAGCTGAACAGTCGCTCGGGCGTCAGCGCACCGGCGCGTCCGAAGCCGAGCAGGGCAGGGGCGGCAGCGGCCGCGCCGATGATCGTACGCCGGGTGAGCATCAGACTTCACTCCCTTTGGACAGCGACCGGCGCGTATCGCTGCCGGTCTGCCGTTGCATGTCGTGGATGGGCGACACCGTGATGACGGTCGCGGTCGGCTACAGGCTGTATTGCAGGCTCAGCTTGACCAGCCGGCCGAACAGCGGCCGGCCGTAGATCGCCTCCGGGGTGCCCTGGCCGGTCAGCGTGTCCTGTCGCGGATTACCCTCCGACAGGCCGAACGCGTTGGTCAGGTTGGAGACGTTTAGCTGCGCACGAACCGGTCCACGATCGACGATCAGCCCGGCCTGCAGCTCGGTATAGGCGGGCAGGAGAGTGGTGTTGGCGGCATCGACGAACCGGCGGCCGACATGCGCGGCGTTAAGGTAAAGCCGGGTGGCGCTGCCCGCGATGTCGAAATTAACCGCCGGGGTCACGTTGAAGATCAGCTTGGGGATCCGCGCGACGTTGCGTCCGACCCGGAACGCGAAGGGCTGCGTGCTGCCCTGTTCGCGCAGGTTCACCTGCTTGGGCTCCTGGTAGGTCAGGTTGCCGGTCAGCGAGAAGAACGAGGTGGGGTTCAGCGTCAACTCGCCCTCGAACCCCGGCGTGTCGCTCTTGCCGACCAGGACGAAGTTGCGGACCAGATTGGTTTTCGGATCGACCACCGCGGTCGTGACCGAGAGATTATCGAAGCTGTTGGTGAACGCGGTCACGCTCGCCGACAGGAATTTGTTACGATAGCGCGCGCCGATCTCCTTCTGGTCGACATAGCTGTTGGTGACGACCGTGCCGCGCGTGATATTCGACAAGGCGGGGGTCAGCAGGCCGCGGGTGTAACGCGCGAACATCACGAAATTGTCGGCGAATTCGTAGAGGCCACCGATCGTGTAGGAGTTGCCGCCGAACCGTTCCCGGCGCTTGGTGCGCGTGCCCGCCGAGCCGATCACCGCATCGTCCGCCAACGTTTCCCGCGTGCCCAGATTCTGCGTGACGGTGTTGACGCCATAGCCGGACTGCCGGGTGGACTGGTGGCGGAAGCCGCCGTCGATCTGGAGCTTGCCTAGGCGCCAGGTGTCGGCGACGTAGAAGGCAAGTGCGGTACTGTCGACGCCGCCGCCGACGAACGTCGACGCGCCGTAGCGGACGACCCCGTGGTCAGTGACCATGCCCACGGTATTGCCAGCGGCGTCGACCGCGACCAGGTCGAGCAGCCGCGGACGGTTGCGCACCTCGAACAGCATGTCCGCGGCGTACTGGGTCTGGTCGAAATGGTAGCGCGAGAAATAGCCGCCGATCGAGACTTCGTGGGACCCGAACCCGGTCTCGAGCGAACGCCTGGCGGACAGGCTGTCGAACACGTTGTTGAACTTGGTATCGGCGGTTTGATACTGCGCCTGGACGACCAGGTTCCGTGTCGTCGCCGGGTCGAAGCTCTGCTGGCCGGGCGTGGCGCTGTCGGCATAGGCATAGCGAATTCCGACGACGCTAGTGCCGAATGCGGCACGCGCGCGGGTCAGCGCGGCGTTGCGATAGGTGGTCGCGTCCTGCACCGCGGTGGTCGAGAACAGCGAGTCCCCGCTGAGCGTGCCGTCAGTGACGCGGAACAGGTTGCGGAAGGTGAAGCCGCCGAGCGTGACCGTGGCGTCGGCGCCTGCGGTGAAGACGTCGGGGTGACGGCCGTCGGACAGATCGCGCGTCATCGTCGTGCCGGTTGGCGTACCGTCGACCATCCGCAGCCGTGGAAACTGGACGTTGGTAGACGCCAGCGTGCCGCGCAGCGGATCGATCAGGTCCTTCAGGCTGCTGCTGGGATCGCGTGGATCGTTAAGCGGGATCGGCAGATAGAAGATGTTTCGGTCGTTCTGGTATTTCGCATAGACCGTGAGCTCGCCGCGATCGTCGCGATAGGTGACGTTGGCGCGCAGCTGTCCGCCCTTGTCGGCGGTGAAGCCGGTCTTGCGCAGGCCGTCGCCGATCCGGTAGAATCCGCCTGTCGCAAACGTCAGTCTGTCGGCGATCGGGCCGCTGACATAGCCGTCGATTCGCTGCGCGTCGTTGTCTTGCGCGGTCAGCCGGATAGCACCCTTGAAGCGATCGGTGCCCTTGCGGGTGATGAAGTTAATCACGCCGCCGGGCGCGTTGTTGTACAGGATCGGCGAGGTACCGAGCCGAACCGCCTCGACCCGTTCGGTCATCAGGTCGTCGCGGACGAACACGTCGGGCAGGATCGTGCCCTCCTGGTTCTCGTTGAAGATCGGCAGGCCGTCCTCGAGCAACTGGACGAATCGGTAGCCGCCGAGCGGCAGGCCGCGGGTGTACACCGTCGCCGAGACTTCGCCCGAGGTGGCTTCGGCGTAAAAGCCGGGCAGCGAACCGATCAGGTCGGCGGTGCTGAGCGGGCTCTGCTGGTCGATGTCCTCGCGGCGCATGGTGCTGATCGAATAGGGCGCGCGGAACTGCGTCAGCCGGGTGTTCGTGCCGGTCACGACGATGTCGTCCAGCGGGCCATCAGCGGTCGACTCCGGGTTTTGCGCGACGGTCTTGTCGGCCGTGCGCAACGCGATCGTGGACGAGCTTTCGGTCGCGATCTGCAGCGGCAGTCCTTCGAGGAGCCGCAGCAGCGCGGCGCGTGATGTGTAGCGCCCGCGGACCGCGACGGTGCGGCGGCCCTGCAGTCCTTCATAGGGGAACAGCAGCTGGACCCCCGCCTGCTTGCTCCAGCTGTTGAGGGCCTGCGTCGCATCCTGCGCGGGAATGTCGAAGCTCGTCGGCCGCGCATCCTGCGCCAGCACCGGTTGTGCAGCGCACACCACCAGGCTTGCGCCCGCCATCATCAAGTTCCGCATGTCGATCCCCCAGTGCCTGTACCCTGCTGACGCGGGAGGCCCGAGAAACCGCCAGTCAGGCGGGAACTATCTTGTGCGGTTGCGAATAGAGAACGGTCAGCGACCCTTGCTGGCGCACCGCGATCCCGAACGATGCGTGCAGCGCCGCCAGGAAATCGTCGGGGTCGTTCGAGGTGAAGCGGCCGCCCATCCGGATCGCGCGAAGGCTCGGGTCGCCGATCGCGAGCTTGCGGGTCAAATAGCGGTTATAGTCGGCGAGGACCGCGTCCAGCGGCTCGCCGGAGAGGACGATTTCACCACGACGCCAGCCGGCGGCGCGGTCGCGTGCGGTATCTCCGACATCAGGCGTGACCGTCGCCTTGCCGACACCCGCGGTCAATTGCTGCCCCGCACCGACACGGGGTGAGCCTTCCGCGCTTAGAGTGCCGGCCAGAACCAGCACGGTGCTCGCCGCGCCCTGCACGCGCGCGTTGTAGCGGCCCGGCGCCAGACCGGCCTGCACGCTGGCAGTGGTCAACGCGACGTCGCCACGCGCAATATCGAGCGCAATCTCGCCGCGGCCCAGCCAGACCCGCGCGCCGTCGGCATGGTCGGCCCATTCCACCGCGGTGTCGGTGTTGAGATCCAGCCGCGTTCCGTCGCGCAGCAGGATGGTCCGCCGTTCGCCCACCGCCGTCGTCGCCGACGACCGCGCCCAAAGCCGCGTACCGGTCAGGCCGACGCCGACCATCCCCAAGAGCGACGCCGCCTGCAGGAGATGACGACGAGACAGACGCGGCGCTGGATGTGTCGCCGGGGCGATCGGATCGGTCGATGCCAGCGCCCGCGCATCGGACAGGTTCGTCCACATCGCGGCGACCTGCGCAAAGGTCGCTGCGTTGCGCGGATCGCGATCACGCCAGGCCTCGAACGCGGGAAGGTCCGCCTTGCCGCCGTCAAGCGCGACGAGCCAGGCTGCGGCCTGCTCGGTCAGACTTGGCGTTTGCGTCCTTTCCATGGACCGACCTTATCTTCCTGGTACGGGGCCGCCAAGTCGGCGGTTCGCCCGGCCACGAGCATGGCAAGCCCCTTGGCGAGATGCTTCTCTACCGTAGAGACGGACAGCCCGAGCGAGTCCGCTATCGCTTGCGGCGCGAGGCCGTCGAATTTTCGCATCCGTACCACCTTGCGGCATTGCGAGGGCAGACGATCCACAGCCGCGACCAGCGCGGCGAGCTCGGTCTTGCCCGACAGCACGGCCAGCGCGTCGGGACTGTCATCGCGGATCTCCATCAGGTCCGCCGCGGCGATCTGGTCGATCCGAATGATGCGCGCGCGGCGCAATCGGTCGAGCGCGAGGTTGTGGACGACGCGCATCGTAAACCCGACCGGGTTGCCGATTCCCCTCCAGTCGGGGGCGCAGAGCAGCTTGGCATACGCCTCCTGCACCAGATCCTCCGCATCGGCGGCGCCGACCAGCCGTGTCGCCAGCGCACGATAGCGCACCGCGCCGGGCAGCACGGCGTCGATCAGCCATCGGTCTATATCGCGAAGCCAGGCCAAGACGCCCCCCTTGCGAGCCGCTTACTTGCCGTGCGTGACAGTTTGAGGGCGTGACGAACGAATGCCGATAGCCGACGAGAATGCCGACTAGCAGCAGCGCCGCCGCGGGCAGGATAAGTCCCACGATGATAGTGTAGCTCGTCAAAGTCAGCCGCCCTTCGATGTGGGCCGGCAGCTCGCGCCACGCGGTCGTCAGGCAACCGGTGGCGAAGGGCAGTCCGTCGCCTCCCGCAACTGCCGCGTCGAACTCAGCTTCCATCGCCAGCTTCCAGCTGTGACGATGTGGACCGAGGCTCGTCATCGCTATCGCCATCACGATGCGGGCGAGCGACGCGCTCATGCCGGCGCTCCCGCCAAAGCGGAGGGCAGGGCTGCCATCTTCGCTTCACGCGCGAGCGCCAGGCCCTGTGCGGTCAATCGATAGGCATGACGCGGCGGGCGTCCTGGCCCGGTTGGTTCGCGCCATTCGGCCTCGACCAGACGCTGGTCGGTCATGCGCATCAGCAACGGGTAGAGCGTACCAGACTTCAGACCCGTGTCCTTCATCAGGTCATATCCGTGGATCCAGCCCGGCGCCTTCTCGAACAGCGAGGCGAGCAGCGCGATCATCTGCGGAGATGGGCGTCGGGAGCGACTCATGGACAAACCATACATATGTAGAGTTAAGGAGGCAAGCTCAGTGCTCTCCCGTTTGCCATCGGCGAATGCGATCTAAAGGCCGAAAGGCGTGCTTACGCTTAGTAGGGACGTCAGATGAACGGGCGTCCGCTTTCAGGATGCCAAGCGGACGGCCGGAATGTCGGGATGTGGGTCTTTCAGGCCCCAAGCACTGCGTTCGGCAGGCCTTCGTCCACCCAGGCATGGACGGTGGCATGTCACACGAAACCCAGCAGTACGATCACCTTTGTCGTCCAATTCTCCGGTTCATAAGTGAAGTTGGTGTAGGCAGGTGATGCCGATCAACATGACCATCTTTCAGGCGCTTCAAAAATATTCACATCAGGCTGGAATAAAGCCTGACCTGGCAGCGTCTTGGCATCGATCGTTTCATCGGAGGCATCAATGCCAGCCACCAGCCGCCTGTTGCGCCTACTTCTTGCACCAGCATTAGCCTTCAGCGCTGGCGCCGCCCTTGCCGCAATCGATGGCACAGAGCAGCCATACCTCGGCGAGGTGAATGCCGCCATGGACCGGATGATGAAGGCCATGATGGTCAGCCCAACAGGCAACGTCGATGCCGACTTCGTGGCGATGATGGAGCCGCATCATCAAGGCGCCATCGACATGGCCGTTGCGGAACTTCGCTACGGCAAGAACGACCAACTCAAGCGCATAGCGCAGGAAATCATCGTCGATCAGCAGCAGGAGATTGCGGCCATGCGTCTCGCGCTCGGTCAGTCGTTGCCTCCCTCGCAGGCCGCGCCGACCCAGCAAGGCGCTGCGCCCCACGCCCATAAGGAGTCTTGAAATGAACCGTTTCATCCTCGTGGCGGCACTGCTCGCCAGCTCGGCCGGTGCGCAGACCGCTCTTTGGGCAGCACCCGCTGCCATCGAAGCTCCCCTTGTCGACGATCAGGCTCAGGCGCCGGCGTCCGCCGGTGCGGCAGACCCTCGACGCACGCAAGCGCCATGGAGCCGCAAGGGCGTTCCGGTGAGCGGGCATGATCGGATCTATGCGGCTGAGCAATTCTCTAATACGGTGTCCGTTACCGATCCGGCAACCAATACCCTCGTTGGTGTCATCAAGCTGGGGGATGCGCAGCCCGCCAACTTCAGCCCACTCTACAAGGGGCAAGTCCTTGTTCACGGGCTCGGCTTCTCGCCCGATGCGAGAACGCTGGCCGTCGTGTCGATCGGCTCCAATTCCGTGACCTGGATCGACACGGCGACAAACATGGTCAAACATACCACGTATATCGGCCGTAGCCCGCACGAAGCCTTCTTCACGCCGGACGGCAAGGAGGTTTGGGTTACGGTACGCGGCGAGGATTATATTTCCGTACTCGACCCCGGCACCTACGAGGAAACAGGTCGCATCAAGACGCCCGGCGGGCCGGGCATGACGATCTTTTCGCCGGACGGTAAATACGGATACGTGTGCTCTTCCTTCAACCCAGACCTCGTCGTGTTCGACGTGGCAACCCATAAGGAAGCGGGTCGCGTTCGGCAGCCCAGCCCGTTCTGCCCGAACATCGCCGCAAGTCCCGATGGCAAGCAGGTCTGGTTCACGCTGAAGGACGTCGGTAAGACCGTCGCATTCGATGCCAAACCTCCCTTTGCCGTACGCAAGGTGATCGACACGGGGCCGATCACCAACCACGTCAATTTCGCGGTCACGCCGAAGGGGCAATTCGCCTATGTCACCGTCGGTGGCCTCAACGTGGTGAAGGTCTTCCGTACCAAGGACTTTGCACAAGTCGCGACCGTGCCCGTCGGCAAGTTGCCGCATGGCGTCTGGCCGTCCGGCGACGGCTCGCGGATCTACGTCGGCCTGGAGAACGACGACAAACTCGCGGTGATCGACACCGCAAGGAACCGGCTCACGAATATGGTGCCGATCGGTCAGGCACCGCAGGCGATCGCCTATGTGCCGAATGCCGTGCCGGATGGCCCGGGCACGGCAAACCTTCAGCCCCTCGGAAAAGCTGGCAACGCGACGCATCTGATCCTCGCGCCTCGCGGTGTCGCGACCATGAGCCCCACGAGCGTCACCCTGTTCGACCAGGGGTTGATCCAGATCCTGCAAGGCTCCGTGACCGGCCTTGCCCCCGGACATGGTTACGTCCTGGCCCTGTCCGGCCATGCCGACGGCTCGGGCGCTCTGGAACCGCTTGCCAAGTTCATGACCAATCCCGCAGGGTCGGCCATCGTCAACGTGTCAGGTCCCATCCGCCAGATCGTCGCGGGCGGAACGCCGGCCGGGCGGCGGTGGCTCGTCGTTGCGGAGGCCATTGGAGATATGCCGGGCAATGTCCTCCAGGTGCAGCAGGACTGACATGGACCAACGGGCCGTTCTGATCGAACCGTTGATCCCCGGCCTGCGCCGCTATGCGCGCGCATGGCTACGCGACGAGAGCTTGGCAGACGACCTCGTTCAGGATTGCCTAGAGCGCGCCGTCACCTCCTGGCGCCGGAGACACGGGGACGCAGTGCGTCCGTGGCTCTATGCGATCCTGCACAATCTGCTGGTCGATCATGGCCGACGACTTGCGCGGCGCGGAGCGCTCGTCCCCATCGACGCCGCGGAGGGGCCTGCGCTGTCGATTGCGCCCGAGCAGGCGGCTGGTATGGAATATAGTGATCTGATGCGCAGCCTCGATGCCTTACCTCCTGATCAGCGCGCCGCAATCCTGCTCGTGTCGGTCGAGGACCTGTCCTATGCGGATGCGGCCGCCGTTCTGGATGTGCCCATGGGCACGCTGATGTCGCGATTGTCGCGCGGCCGCGACCGCCTTGCGGGGCTGATCGGCGCCGGTGAGCGGCCGAAGCTGCGGAGGGTGAAATGACGGCCCCGATCGGAGAGGATGATCTCATGGCATGGGTCGATGGCCGCCTGCCGCCCGAGCGCGGTCTGCTCATCGACACCTACCTTGCCGAAAATCCCGATCTAGCCAGCCGACTTCGCCTGCAAAAAGACCAGCGGCTCGCGCTTTCGGCGGCTTTCCTTGCCGTTACATCGGCGCCGATCCCCTCTGCAATGCGAGTGGACACCATCGCGGCACGTCGTCGTGCCGGGCCGCAGTGGTGGCATGCGGCGGCTGCGGCTCTGCTGCTGGCCGTGGGCTTTGGTGGCGGATGGGGATTGCGTACCACCACTTTGCCGCCACAGGCGGGCATCGGAGCGCTGGCTCAGGAGGCGACGTACAATTATCGGGTGTATGCCTCTGACTTCCAGCGTAGCGCCGAAATTGGACCTGACGACCGGCGGCAGCTGATCAGTTGGGCGTCACGGCGGATCGGCAGCCGTGTCGCCATACCTGACCTGGCATCGGCGGGTTACAGTTTCGCCGGCGGGCGTCTCGTCGCCACGCCTCACGGGCCTGCCGTCATGTTTCTCTATGAAGGACCATCGAGCACCCGTCTCGCGGTACTTAGCCGACCGATGGAGATCGACAAGGCGGCAAAGATGACCCCGACTATGGAAGGGAATATCAACCGGATAACCTGGGCCGATCGTGGTATCGGCTACAGTGTTGTGGCGCCTCGCTCGCCTGCCGAGCTGCAACCTCTGGCCGATACGATCCAAAGGCAAGCTCTCACCGCATGAGCGACCGGTCCGGGGGGCGGTTCCCTGACGGTGATGTCGGAAGACGCTGCCCGGCCATCTTCAACTGAAGCAGCCGGGCAACGGCAATGCGGTGTCAGATTTGGGTGTGACCGCCATCGACGAAGAGCTCCACGCCGTTGACGAAGCTCGCGTCATCCGATGCGAGGAACAGCACCGCCTTGGCGATCTCGTCTGGCTGACCGACACGACCAGCAGGTATTTGGGTGGCCAGAAAATCCTTGATGCCTTGCGCTTGATCGCCGTTGCCGAAGACCTCATTCAGGCCGGCGGTTTCCGTCGGCCCCGGGCTGACCACGTTCACGCGGATACGCCGGTCCTTAAGATCGAGGATCCAGTTCCGGGCGAAGTTGCGCACGGCAGCCTTGCTCGCGCCGTACACGCTAAAGGCCGGAGTGCCAGATGCGCCGGCGGTCGAACCCGTCAGCACGATCGAAGCCCCGTCCCTGAGCAGTGGCAACGCCTTCTGCACTGTGAAAAGGACGCCCTTCACGTTTGTATCAAAGGTCGTGTCGAACTGCTCCTCCGTGATCGACCCGAGCGGGAGCATCGTTCCACCCCCAGCGTTGGCGAAGATCACGTCAATCTGCGCATGGTGCTGCTGGACGGCGTCGTAGAGGCGATCGATGTCGGCGAGGTTCGTCATGTCGCCCCGCACCCCAGTTGCGCGCCCGCCAATCTGCTTCACCGCGGCATCGAGCACGTCCTGGCGGCGGCCGGTCACGAACACGCGAGCACCCTCGGCAGAAAACGCTTTGGCAGCCGCCAGCCCGATGCCGCTCGTCCCGCCGGTGACCACCACCACCTTGTTATCGAACCGGTCCGTCATTGTTTGCCTCCTTGATCGTAACGACGCAGCGCCGTTGCCCCGCCCAGATGCGACTGAAACGATCATGCTTGTAGCTGGCAATATCAGCACGTACCGTTCCACTGGAGGAACGCTAATGCGAACGGACTTGAATGATCTGGCCTATTTTGCCGAGGTGGTTTCACACGGCGGGTTCGCGGCCGCGGGGCGGGCCTTGCACGAGCCCAAGTCCAAGCTCAGCCGTCGCATCTCTGGCCTGGAGGACCGTCTCGGCCTGCGACTGATCGAACGGTCGAGCCGGCGCTTCCGCGTGACCGAGACGGGGCAAGCCTTTTACGAACGATGCCGGGCGATGTTGGCGGAGGCCGAACAGGCCGAGGCCCTGGTTATGCAGGCGCAGGCCGAGCCGCACGGCCGCATCCGGTTCAGCTGTCCGACCGGTATGATCGAGCCGGTCTCCGGAATTGTTGCTTCGTTCCTCGCCAGCTATCCGAAGGTTCGTCTCCAGCTCGTCGCCACCGACCGCGCCGTCGATCTGATCGAGGAACGGATCGATCTGGCGCTGCGCGTCCGCTCGTCACTGACAAGCGACGCAGCGCTCACCATGCGCTCGCTCGGCACCTCCACGCGCATACTGGTCGCGAGCCCGCAGATCGCCAGCCAGGTGACCGGATTGGAGGAGATGAACACACTTCCGTTGCTGGCCACCGACGACGAAGCCGATGAGGTAGAGTGGCATCTGGAGGCAGAAGACGGCCGCCGTCACACGCTGCGGGCTTTCCCACGCCTTGGCTGCGCTGATCTGGCGGCCGTGCGGCACGCGGCTATCGCAGGTTTGGGCGTCGCGATCTTGCCTGATCGGATATGCCGCAACGCCATAGCGGATGGTAGTCTGGTGCATGTTCTGCCGGAGTGGCGCGGTCTTCAAGGCATCGTGCACCTGGTCTTCACCACCCGGCGCGGATTGGCGCCGGCAGTGCGGGCACTGATCGATCACCTGGCGAAGCATTTTCCGCGCCAGGCGCTTGCGAGTGGGTGATGCTGGGTCGAAAGCGCGCCGGAACGCGTTCGAGGGGTGGAAGACGCCAGCGATCGCGGCTCAGGAGTACTTGATGCGTTATCTTAACCGGCCTCGGTTCGCGATGATCGACCAGCCGACGCCAGTCCAACGACTGGAGCGCTTAGAGCAAGCGCTCGCCATTGACGGCTGCCCGCCGATCTACGTCAAACGTGACGACCTGATGAGCATTGGCGGCGGCGGCAACAAGCTTCGGAAGCTCGAATTTCTGATCGGCGAAGCGCTAGCGCAGGGCTGCGACACGTTTATCACGACAGGAGCGCGGCAATCGAATCATGCGCGATTGAGCGCGGCTGCCGCGGCACGCGCCGGGCTCTCCTGCGAGTTGATCCTGACCGATACCGTTGCGCGCAATGACGAAGCCTACCAGCGTAATGGCAATGTGCTGCTTGACGATCTGTTCGGCGCAACCGTTTTGCGACAGCAGAGCGGCGTTGATGCATTAGCCGTTGCGAACGAGCGTGCCGAAAGTTTATCTGCCGAGGGACGCCGCGCCTACGTCGTTGGTGCTGGTGGTTCCTCGCCTCTCGGCTGCCTCGGCTATGCAGCGTGCGCAGGAGAAATCCTCGTTCAGGAGCGGGACCTAAGGCTACGCTTCAGCCGGATCATCGTGCCGAACGGTAGCTCTGGTACCCATGCCGGCTTGGCTGCGGGCATGAAGGCAGCCCAAGACGAGGCCTCGCGGATTGTATCGTTCACCGTCCTAGCCCCGATCGCAAAGGCGCGTGCGGTCACCACCGAGCTTGCCGCACAAACCCTGGCTCTCATCGATCGGGCAAGCGCGTTCGTAGAAGGTGACATCGCTGTTCAGAGCGGTCAGCTTGGAGACGGTTACGGCGTGCCTACAGATGCGATGTTCGAAGCGGTTCGGATGGTTGCTCAAACGGAGGGACTGATTCTTGATCCGGTTTACGGCGGCAAGGCCTTTGCCGGCCTTATCGCTGCCATTCGAGAAGGCGTCTGGCGCGGTGATGCACCGATCCTCTTCGTCATGACTGGCGGCTTGCCCGGCCTGTTTGCGTATGAACCAGCGTTTCGCTCGAATTAGCCGCGTGACACAAGAAAGTGGTCAGTCTCAAGACATGAATGAGTGACGGAGATTAAGAACTGGCAAGCCGGCGCTGAACGTCTGCTTCGGGGTCTACCCGCCGGAAGCTGCCGGACGACTCCCGACCCATCTTTTGCCGTTCGATGGATAGCAAAGACATCCCGCAACCAGCCATTCCACCAACTTGCACCAGTCCGGTTCCTCTATGTTCGACGGAGCGTTCGAACGAGCCGAATTATCCCAGCAGCAATCTTTTTTGGCATATGGAATAAAATCCGCTCGCCGTCGTCTGACAAGCAACAGTCACGATCGGATGCCGAGCGACCATGCCAGACTTAAATCGCGCCACCACCGGCGCCCTTGCGCTGATCGGCGCCATTGTCCTTGCACTCGTCGGCACCTTTGCCTGGGCGGCGGGGTGGATCGGCAGCGGTCGCACTAATGGCGGCGACGTGATGCGCGCGCTGGAAGACAACACCGGCAAACCCGAGTCTGGCTATCGTCGCGCCCACGCGAAGGGCCTCTGCTTTAGCGGTCGCTTCGACGCCAATGGCGGCGGAACCGCTTTGTCGACCGCTAGTGCGTTTCAGCCGGGTAGCTATCCGATCATCGGCCGCTTCGCACTGGCCGGCGGCAATCCGCTGGCCGGTGATGGGCGCAACGTGTTCCACTCGATGGCGGTCCAATTAAAGACGCCAGACGGACAGGAATGGCGTCTTGCTATGGATCACACCCCCATCTTCCCCGTCGCCGACGTTACTTCGTTCATCGCGCTCCAACGCGCTACTAAGCCAGACCCGAGGACGGGCAAGCCCGATCCCGCCGTCATGGAGCCGTTCCTTGTCGCGCATCCCGAGGTGAAAGCGTTCCAGGCGTATATGAAGGCGGCGGAGCTGCCGAACAGCTTCGCCAACGCGACCTATTATAGCATCAACGCCTTCCGCTTCACCGACGCGGGCGGCACGACAAGGGCGGTACGATGGCAGTTTGAACCCGAGGCACCACTGGCAGGGCTCGACAAGAAGTCGCTCGATTCGCTGCCGCGCGATTACTTGTTCAAGGAATTCATCGCCCGCACCGCGAGAAGCCCGTCACGCTGGCAGCTCAAGCTGGCGGTTGCCAACCCTGGCGACATAACAAATAAGGCCACGGTGGCGTGGACCGGGTCTCACCACATAATAGACGCCGGCACGCTGACGATCAGCGCCGCGCAGCCGGAAGAGACTGGCGCCTGCCGCGACGTAAATTTCGATCCGACCATCCTGCCACCGGGCATCGCCGTGTCGGACGACCCGCTACTCGCGGCTCGTTCGAAGGCATATTCGTCCTCATTTACCCGTCGCGCCTTAGAAGGTCCGCATCCCAGCGCGGTCGGCGCGGAGACCGCCAAGGAGCACGCCCGATGAGCCGCCGCTCACCCGACTTCCATCCACTCTTGCGCGTCATCCACTGGCTGATGGCGGCGATGGTGTTCACGATGCTGTTTATTGGCGTCGGCATGGTTTCAACGGCCGGTCCCGCGTACCTAGACCTACTGGCGCTTCATCGACCGCTAGGCATCGCGATCTTGGCCTTGGTGCTGATCCGACTGCCGCTTCGCCTCGCAACCGGCGCACCGCCGCTGCCGGATGATCTGTCACCGCTGCAGAAGCGGATTGCTTGGGGTTCGCACATCTTACTCTACCTGACGCTGTTTGCCATGCCGCTGATCGGCTGGGGCATGCTCTCGGCAGGCCGCTACCCAGTGCGGCTGACGAAAGAAATCACGCTGCCGGCGATCCTACCGCACGACATCCAACTCTATGGCTTCCTGCGCGAGGCCCACACCGCGGTGGCGCTAATGTTCTTCGCGCTGATCCTGGCGCATCTCGCGGCCGCGCTGATGCACGGGCTCGTTCGGCGCGATGGGGTGCTCAGGAGCATGACGGTCGGACATGGTCCTGCCACCAACCCACCACCTTCGCTGGAGCATGACACGTCGGAGGAACCCGCTACCTTGCCCGCATGACGTTCGACAAGCTCCGCATCTTCGCTGCCGCCGTCGCGCACGACAACGCGCGCTTTTCGACCTCGACATAAAGAAGCCTGTCCGATGCCCTTTGCGCTTTTCCGTGCCGCCCTGCTGGTGAGCGCCGCAGCTACCAGCGTCACTGCTGCACCGGCTAAGTCACCACCTGTCACGCCCCGGCCACTCGCATACCGCCTCGACCTGTCGGTGCTGCCGGACCGACCACGCTTCGCCGGCCATGTCGAGATCGACGTCGATCTGCCCCGCGCATCTTCCAGCATCGCCATCGACGGACAGGCGCTCCACGTCACTCACGCGGCGCTTCTCCAGTCCGGTGGGGAGACTGCGGCCGCCTACCGCGAAACAGATGCGGCAGGGCATGCGCGTCTCGATCTCGCGCGTCCTGCCGCGGCTGGACGCGCGACACTGGTGCTCGACTATGACGCTGCCTTTGGCAACGAGCTTGCTGGGCTCTACCATTACAAATCCGGAGGTAACTGGTACGCCACGTCGCAGATGGAGACCAGGTCCGCGCGTCGAGCCTTACCGTGTTTCGACCGGCCCGGTTATAAGACGCCCTTCACCGTCTCAATCGTGACCGCGCCCGGCCTGACCGTCGCCAGCAACTCGGCGCAGCATTCGGCGACTGCAACCGGATCGCTCGTGCGGCACGACTTCGCTACCACCGCGCCGCTGCCAAGTTATCTGCTGGCGTTCGCCGTCGGACCCTTCGCCGTCTTCTCGACCAGCATCGCGCCTGACGGCGAGCGGCCGATACCCCTGCCGTTACGCATCCTTGCACCGCAAGGTGCTGGCAGCGCGACGTTGGCTTTTACCCAGACCGGGCCGATCCTGCGGCAGCTTGAACATTATATGGGCCGGTCGTACCCGTACGCAAAGCTCGATCAAATCGCCTCGCCGCTGATGTTTGGTGGCATGGAGAATGCAGGCGCGATCGTTTACCAACAATCGGTGCTGCTGCCCGCCAATTCACGCGATCCGGCGAGCCAGGCCGAGTTCGTCCGCGAGGTGTCGCACGAGCTGTCGCACCAATGGTTCGGCGATCTGGTCACGCCCAAGAGCTGGAGCGACCTGTGGCTGAACGAGAGCTTCGCCAATTGGATGAGCTATCGCATTGGCGATCGCTGGCGTCCCGAACTGCACATTGGCACGCAGCTGGCCGTAGAGGCGATCGACGCGCTTGGTCAAGACGAGCTCGCCGCTAGCCATCCCGTGCACCAGCCCACGGACGAGGACGGCGAACCGTTCTTCGACAGCATCACCTATGGCAAGGGTGCCCAGGTGCTTGGCATGTTCGAAGCGTATATGGGGGAGGACCGGTTCCGCGCCGGGCTGCAAGCCTATCTTGGCCGCTTCGCCGATCGGAACGCTGACACGGACGATTTCTTTGCCGCGCTGGCGGACACCACGCACGATCCTCGCCTCCTCGCCGCGTTGCGCGGCTTCGTCGAACAGCCCGGGGTGCCGGTGATCCGTCTCGACCGGACGCTCACGGGCTTTCGCCTGAGCCAGTCGCGCTATGCCCGGCTCGGCGACACGGTGATGCCCGAGCGTTGGTCGGTGCCGGTCTGTTATCGTGTCGAAACAAAACGCGCCTGCGTGATGCTCGACAAGCCGCAGGCCGATATAACAGTCCGGGACGCGCCCGTTGTCATGCCCAACGCAGGCGGTACGGGCTATTATCGCTTCGCGCTGTCTCCGGCGGATTGGCGCTCGCTGATCGCTACGTCAGCGAGCATGGCTCCCGCCGAGGCGCTGATGACGACCGACAGTCTATGGGCCGGCTTCGCAGCAGGAGAGATCGGCCCCGATCTCCTAATCTATGCGGCGCGACGCATGGTCGCCAATCCCTTCGGCCCGGCCGCGATCGATGCCGGTAAGCGCCTGGCCGGGCTTTGGCATCAGGGTCTCATCCCGCCGGAGGATAGGCCACGCTACCGCCATCTGCTGATGTCGATCTATAGACCGCTACTTGATCGCGTCGGCATGCGCCCGAACGGCGGGGCACGGGACACGGCCGATCGGCAACAGCTGCGTATCGGTGTGGAACGCCTGCTTGTGAGCGAGGCCGCTGACCCGGAAGTGCGCTCGGCCTTGGCCGCATACGCGGCGAAGGCGCTGGAAGGCGATCCTAAAGCGCTGGAACCCGGCCTCGAGATACCAGGATACGCCGCCTATCTCATGGTTGAACCGGCAACGCGTGTGCCGGCGCTATTTGCTCGTTTGACGATGGCATCCCATAGCAATGATCGCGAGATTGTCGCCTACGCGCTTGGCACCGGACGGGACCAGAAAGGAACCGCGTGGCTGCTAGATCACCTTTCCGAACCCCGACTGTCGCCCCTCGACCGCTGGCATGTCCTGTACGGTCTCACCGAGGATCCGGGATCGCGCATGACAGCTCTGCCCTGGACCGCTGCCCACCTCGACCTGCTGAACGGAGTCGGCTGGAACACTGTGATCGGGCTGGCGGACAAAGCCTGTTCGGCGACCGACGCTAGCCTGTGGGCGAATGCCGTTCGTCCGCACATCGCTGGCAACGGGAATGCCGCGCTAGTCTTGCGGGTCACGCAAGGGAAGATCATCAACTGTGCGGCGCTGCGTGATCGGCGCGGTCGCGACATCGCTGCCTCGCTCGGCTGAGCCGGTCCGCCAAGCTTCTACAGCGGCGGCAAGCGGGGCTACACGAATTTTGCAACGATGACGGCCTGACGGCCAAGCCTACAAGTCGCAGTATCAACAACATTTGGTGTGAGGTGTACCATGGCGCTCGTTGTCCAGTCACAAAAGCCCGCTCTCGTCCCCGTCGTGGGCACGGCCGACTCCTTCCCTGTGGGCCGGACCTGGTGCGTCGGGCGCAACTATGCCGACCACGCCAGAGAAATGGGTCATGACGATCGCGATCCACCTTTCTTCTTCGCCAAGCCTGCCAGTGCCGTGGCGCTGGACGGCAGCGAACTGCCATTTCCCCCGCAAACCAAAGACCTTCATCATGAGGTGGAGCTGGTGGTGGCATTAGCAGGCGGCGGTAGCGACGTGACCGTGGAACAGGCGCATGGCCTCGTGTTTGGCTATGCGGTTGGCTTCGACATGACGCTGCGGGACGTGCAGGGCTTGGCGAAAAAAGCCGGACGGCCTTGGGATCTGTCTAAGGGGTTCGACCGATCGTGCCCGATCGGGCCGATCGCCCCGGCCGCTCGTATCGGACATCCCTTGAGAGGCCGTATCGAGGCGACAGTTAACGGGGAGGTGCGACAGCACGGCGACATCGACCAGATGATATGGTCGGTCGCGGAATGCATCGCGTGTCTTTCCCGCTCGATCGAGCTGCTGCCAGGAGATCTGCTAATGACCGGTACGCCTGCCGGCGTTGGCAGCGTCCAGGCCGGCGATTGGCTGCGCGGCCGGTGCGACGGCGTCGGCGAAGTCAGCGTGACGTATCGCGCCTGAGCGGATGCACTCGGCAGTTTTTGAAAAACGGTGAGGCGTAGAATGGATCGGCTTTCCTTTTCTTTGAGCGCCGATCAGCGCGACGGCTTTCGGCTCGGCACTGCTGCGACCCGGCAGAGGCTGCTTTTCGGCACCTTGCCGCCGGGCGGCGGCTTTACGCCGTTTGGCGCCGCCCACGCGACGACGGTTAGCGGGCGTCAGACTTTCGCGACTGTCGATCCGGTCTTCACCAAAGGCCTGGAGGACATTCCTTTATTGGAAGCGCGCCCGCTAGGTTCGGCATCACTGGCAGCGAGGTCATTGACGAGGCACTTCCGGGCTGCCGCCGAGATGCGGGCTCGCTCACACTTTCGTCGTTTTCGCGAAAGGTCGTTTTCGCGAAAGGCGGTGCCGCGCTATGTCGGCATCGCCATCCGCGTTCCGCAAGCAAACCGTCCGCGTTCTAATACATCGGGCCATTCCCGTTGTTCGATCCTTTTAGAGAAAGCTGGGGAGGTGGCGGGCAAGGCCGAGGCTCAGAACCTCCCCCGCCGCCCACATGAATGAATGGCGGAAGGCGGGGAGCGGAAAAGAGGCCGGGAATGACCGAATGTGGGTCTTAATGCATTGGCACGTCATGCGTTCTCCTGGCCTCGTTTCGCGCGGCGTTCGGCACCAAACCGAGCAAATAAGACGGGTAGAACGAACAACGTGAGCAGAGTCGCTGAGATCAAGCCGCCGATCACGACGGTTGCCAGCGGCTTCTGCACCTCCGCCCCCGCTCCGTGCCCCAGCGCCATGGGAATGAACCCGAGGCTTGCGACTAGCGCCGTCATCACGACAGGACGGAAGCGCAACAATGCACCTTCGTGGGCCGCCTCAACCTTGGTTCTGCCCTGTCGTACGAGATCCCGTATCGAGCTCAGCATAACGAGGCCGTTGAGAACCGCGACGCCCGAGAGCGCGATAAACCCGACCGCCGCCGAGATGGAGAAGGGCAGTCCGCGAAGCAGCAGCGCCAGGATGCCGCCGACAAGCGCCAGCGGCACGCCGGTGAAGACGAGCGCAGCATCGCGCACATTGCCCAGCGCGCCAAACAGCAGCAGCATGATTGCCACGAAACAGATCGGCACGACGATGACGAGACGGGCGCGCGCCGACGCGAGGTTCTCGAACTGCCCGCCCCATTCGAGATACGTGCCTGGCGGCAACGCCACCTTGGCGGCGATCTCCGCCTGCGCTTCCTCGACCACACCCGCGACGTCGCGACCGCGCACGTTCGCCTGAACGACGACGCGTCGCTTGCCGTTTTCGCGGCTGATCTGGTTCGGTCCGTCCCCGATGCCGATCTCCGCCACGCTGGCGAGCGGCACGAACGAGCCACTCGCGGTCGGGACCGGTATCTGTCCGAGCGCCTGCAGGTCAGATCGCGACGACTCGGCCAGACGGATGACGACCGGGAAGCGTCGGTCGCCTTCGAAGATCATGCCTGCCTCGCGCCCGCCGACCGTCGCCGCGACCACGTCCTGCACGTCGCCGGCCGTCACGCCGACGCGCGCCATCGCGTCGCGGTTCGGGCGGATGTCGAGGAGCGGCAGCCCCTCGGTCTGCTCGACGCGCACGTCGGCGGCGCCACGCACCTTGCGCAGCACCTCGGCGATGCGGTTGGCGGTTGCGTTCATCTGGCCGAAGTCGTCGCCGAACACCTTGATCGCCAGATCGCCGCGGACGCCGGCGATCAGCTCGTTGAAGCGCATCTGGATCGGCTGTGTGATTTCGTAGCTGTTGCCGGGGATGGTCGAGACCTTCGCCTCGATCCGTTCAATCAGCAACTCCTTTGTGAGGCTCGGGTTCGGCCATTCGCCGCGCGGTTTCAGGATCACGAAGGTGTCGGTGGCGTTTGGCGGCATCGGGTCGGACGCGATCTCCGATGTACCCGTTCGCGAGAAGGCGTAGCGCACTTCGGGTTCGCGCGAGATCGCCTTCTCGACGGCAAACTGCATGTGCTGGCTCTGCTCGACCGAGGTGCCGGGCGGCCGCCATGCCTGGACGAGGATGTTGCCCTCGTCGAGTTGGGGCAGGAATTCCTGGCCGAGCGTCGTGAAGGCCAGCACGGCTGCGGCGACCGCGAGCACCGCACCACCCATCGTGACGGTCGGCCGCCGCATCGCGGCGTCCAGGCCGGGCTCGTATCGGCCCTTGAGCCACGACACGATGCGGCTCTCCTTCTCCTCGACCCGACCGCTCAGGAACGCCGCGATCGCGGCGGGCACGAAGGTGACGGACAGCACGAAGGCGAAGGCGAGGGCGATGATCACCGTTAGCGCCATCGGCTCGAACATCTTGCCCTCGACCCCCGAGAAGGTGAGCAGCGGCGCATAGACCAGGATGATGATGGCCTGCCCGTAGACCGACGGTCGGATCATCTCGCGTGCCGACGCGGCGACGATGTCGACGCGTTCCCGGAGCGGGAGGCGCTTGCCGACCTCGTGCTGGCGCTCGCCCAAGCGACGCAGCGCGTTCTCGACGATGATTACCGCCCCGTCCACGATCAGACCGAAGTCGAGCGCGCCGAGGCTCATCAGGTTCGCCGATACGCCGGCTTGCAGCATTCCCGTGGCGGTCAGCAGCATGGTAATCGGGATCACCAGCGCCGCGATCAGCGCCGCCCTGAAGTTGCCGAGCAGCAGGAACAGGACGACGATGACGAGCACCGCGCCTTCAGCGAGATTGCGCGCTACCGTAGAGATTGTCGAGTTGACGAGATCGGTGCGGTCGAGGACCGGCTTCACGACAATGTCTGCCGGCAGCGACCTACCGATCTGACCGAGGCGTTCGCGCACCGCAGTCGATACGGTACGGCTGTTCTCGCCGATGCGCATCACCGCGGTCCCGACCACCACCTCGTGCCCGTTCTCGGATGCCGAGCCCGTGCGGATCCCCTGGCCCGCGCGGACGGTGGCGACCTGGCTGAGGAGGATGGGCACGCCCTCGCGCGTCGCCACGACGTTGCGCGCGAGTTCATCGGCCGTGCGGACGCGTGCGTCGGATCGGACGAACAGGCCCGAGCCGTTGCGGTCGACGGTGCCGGCACCGATGCTGGTGTTGCTCCGCTCGAGCGCACGGGCGAGGTCATCGATGGTCAGGCGCAGAGCCGCGAGGCGCTGCAGGTCGGGGACGACGAGGAACTGCTTGTCGTAGCCGCCGAGCGAATCGACGCCGGCGACCCCGTCGGTTCCCCGAAGCTGAGGTGCGACGATCCATTCCTGGACGGTGTGGAGGTACGTCGCCTTGTCGCGCTCGGCGACGAGATGCTCGCCTTCCGGGGTTATGTAGCTGCCGTCCTTCTGAACCCCGGGTTCGCCATCGCGGTGCCGTGCGCGGTCCAGTTCACGGTATTCGACGGTCCACATGAAGATGTCGCCCAAGCCGGTGGCGATCGGGCCCATTTCGGGCATCACGCCTTGCGGCAGCCGCTCTCGGGCGGCACCGATACGCTCGCCCACCTGCTGGCGCGCGAAGTAAATGTCTGTCCCGTCCGAGAAGACCGCGGTGATCTGGGCGAAGCCGTTGCGGTTCAGCGAGCGGGTGAACTCGAGCCCCGGTATTCCCTTGAGGGCCGTTTCGATCGTGAAAGACACCTGCCGCTCGATCTGGTCCGGCGACAGCGACGGGGCCATCACGTTGACCTGCACCTGGTTGTTGGTGATGTCGGGAACGGCGTCGATGGGCAGGCGCTGGAGCGCGAACACCCCGAGCAACGCGGCGGCGGCGGTGAGCAGCAGGACGAGCCAGCGGCGCTCGACCGAGAAGGTGACGAGACGGGCTATCACATCACATCTCCATCTCGCCGCCCTTGCCGAGTTCGGCCTTGAGCGTGAACGAGTTCGTGGTGGCGATCCGCTCCTTGCCGGACAGGCCGGACGTGACGACCACCCTGTCGCCATCGGGCCGACCGGTCGTCACGGGGACGGCGCGGAAGCCGGTGACCGTGCGCACGAAGACGACGGCCCTGTTCTCAACAGACTGGATCGCGGTCGACGGCACTGATACGCTGGCGCCTCCGCTGCTCGGCAGGATCAGCGAGGCGGTGACCGGCTCGCCCACGCGCCACGTTCCACCCGAATTGTCGAGCGTGGCGATCACCTGGACGAGCCGCGTGGTCTCGTCGAGGATCGGGGAGACGAAGCTCACGCGACCCTCCTGTCGTCGACCGGCCGCCGTCACCTCGACGCGCGTCCCGGGTCGGACGCGGCCGGCATCCGTCGGCGACAGCGACGCCGTCACGGTCACTCTCGAGAGGTCGGCGACGCGGTAGAGCTCCGCATTCGCGTCGACCGTCTGACCGAGCACCGCGGGTCGCGCGATCACCTGGCCCGAAATGGGCGATCGCATCGCGATCCGGTTCAACGCACCGCCGCCGCCACCGGTGGCACCGAGCTGCTGCTGGGCAAGTCGGAGCGCGATGCCCGCTTCCGTCGCGACGGTCCGCGCGGCGATCAGATCCTGCTCGGGCGAGACGCGCTCGGCGAACAGCCGCTGCTCACGCCGCAGGTTGGACTGCGCGAGCGCGGCGCGGGCGCGCGCGGCCTCGACCTCGGCCTTCAGCGATGCGGCCTCGCGGCTCTCGATCACCGCGAGCGCGTCGCCGCGTCCCACGCTCTGGCCGAGGTTCCGCGTCAGCGAGACGAGGCGCCCGCCGATCGTGGCCGACACGACCTGCACGCCCTGCGGGTCGCCTTGGACGATCCCGGGTAGTTCGATCGCGCCGGCCCCGCCGCCGACCATCGGCGCCGACACCTCGATGCCGGCGTCGGCGATCTGGCGTGCAGTCAGCACCACCGTATCCGTGTCCGCCTTCGCGCCGGCCTCTCCCTTCTCCATGCCCCCCATGCCGGCCATGGCGTCGGTCTTGTTCTCAGGGCCGCCGCCGCCGCATGCGGCGAGTGCGAGCGGCATCAGTGCCGACAGGAGCACGCTGCTGGTCATCGTCTTCATCGTTGATACTCCGCGTGCGCTGGCGCCGGGGCGGTGAGCCGTTCCAGCCGGGCCTGTGCGTCATGATATTGGGCGAGCGCGTCGATCGCCGCCGTCCGGGTCTCGGTGAGCGTGCGCTCGGCCTCGAGCAGGTCAAGCTGGCCGAACTTGCCCTCGCGGTAGCCGATCCGCGCGATGCGGGCCGCTTCTTGCGCAGCGGCAAGCGTGGGCCCCGTGGCGTTCCGGGCCGTGGTCGCCGCGTTCGCGGCGTCGACGGCGGCCGAGGCGATCATCTGTTCGGCATCGAGAACAGCCTGCCGCCGGTTGGCGTCCGCCTGCTGGCGCTGCGCGGTGGCTAAATCGAGGGAGGCGCGGCCGCTGTTGAAAAGCGGCAGCGGGATCGAAACGCTGAACACCCCTGCCATGTCGTTGCTCGCCTCGAGCCTTCGCGCCGCCGCGCTGACGGTGACGTCCGGAATGCGCTGGCTCCGGGCTAGCCGCACCTGCGCCGTGGCGGTCGTGAGATCGGCCTGCGCCGCGACGATAGCCAACGTGCCGGCCGAACGGATCGGAATGACCGGGCCCACGCCTTCGACCCGGCCGAACCACGCTGCGTCGAGCCCCGTGACGGGTCGTCCGATCAGCCGACCGAGATTGTCGAGTGTGACTCCCGCCGAGCGGTCCGCCCGTTCGGCGGTGCCCTCGGCATTGAGCCGCGCGACGTCGGCGCGCTGCTCCTCTAGCGGCGAGGCGCGACCGGCCCGGACGCGCACCCGCGCTGCCCGCAGCACTTCGGCGGCGATGCCGACCTGCTCCCGTGCGATCATGGCTCGGTGTCGTGCCGCGCTCGCGTCGTTGTAGGACTGCACGACGCGCTGTCGCAGATCGGCTTGCGCGATGGCACCCTGCAGCGATGCGCGGCCGAGCTGCGCGTCGGCGACGGCCACTCTAGCGGAACGCTTCCCGCCCAGTTCGAGCGGCAGCGAGAAACCGACCGTCGTCTCGGACGAGCGCAGCCCGGTGTAGGGGCCGGTGCCTGCGACGTTCTCGGCCATCGCGTCGAACGAGGGGTTGGGTCGCAGTCCGGCCGCGGTTCGCTGCGCTTCTGCGGCGCTGACCCCCAATCGCGATGCCTCGATCAACGGCGAACTCGCGCCGGCTGCGGCAAGCGCATCGTCGAGGGTCAGTCCGGGTTCGGTCGCCGACGATGCGGCGGTCTGCGCCTGCACCGACGGTGCGCAGACGCCTGCGGCCAGAACGGCCGCAATGATGCGTTTCATTCGAAATGCTCCTGACGGGGATGAGTCGGGCGCGAGTGCCCGATCGGCGACGTCAGGCTTGTGGGGGTCTCAAATGCGGGTCGCTGCGATGTCCAGAGATCACCACCGACCCGGCGGGGACGAAAACAACCGCGGTGGCGCTAGACAGACTGGGTGCCTGCGCGAGAAACGGTGTCGCGACATGGTGTCCATGGCAACCGGTGTGGCAATGCGGATAACCTCGGTCAGCGTCTGCCGGCACCTCGTCACAATTGCCTGCAACGTGCAGCGCTGTCTGATCCGACATTTCGGCGCACTCAAAGTCCGCAGCCTGCGCCGCACCGCTCCATGCGGATACGACCAGCATTAGACATGCAAACATGGTGAGCAGGACACGCATCTAGCCTTACCTATCACGTCTCTTAGCAAGGGTAACCCACATACTCCCGCTGCCCCTTAACATCCCAATTCCGTCCAATGATGACGATTAACGAATGTCTGCTCTCGGCGCGCCGAGATGTGTCGCTAAACGACCGCAATTGGGTCAATTGGTGTCACAACCGGACGGTTTTGACGCTCTAGGCCGATGCACGACTTTTTGCAGGCTCACAGGTGTCGGAAGCCGGTGTAAGAATGTCTGCTACCGTATCGGCAAGCTGTGCGGATCGATGATCAACCCGCGGGTGGGCTGCCACCCGCCGTTCGACATGAACCAGTGTCGGCTCACGTCATCGGAGCCGCCGCAAGTAGTCGGGCCATAATCTTCCAACTACTGGCCGCCTAGCCCGCTGCCTATTTAGCTGAACGAACGGCTGCTTACGCTGATTGCCGCCCGAAATCAGCCGGGCCGGTTTCCACCCACTAGCAAGAGTTCGAATATCCTGCTCGACCATATGAACGGAAGGCGGTCGGGGCTAGCGACTCTCCCAAGAGGCAGCCTCCATCTACGCCATGACGAAAAGCAGGGTGTAAAAACAGAATCAATCTTCAGGATATGAAAACAGTAACGGGTCAAACGTAAAAATTTCCGGAAATTGTTCTATGAGCATATTTCCAATCACGCGCTTAGACGCGTGCTTTGTTTCCCATCGTCGTTGCTGCCTGCTTTTTGGGAAACTATTCTTAGTATCCAAAGATATAGCCGTGGATACCTGATCCATGGTGATAATGGCGTCAAAGCCGCCCTCATGGCTAGCCGCTGCCATAATAATGGCAATGGCTGCACTGATAGTAAGGTCATTTGATTGACTGAAATTTTTAAGCAAGATGACGGCATCATTGAGCTGCGTTTTAAAGGTATCACTTGAAACATCAATGTTCATCGACGTCACGCCTCCGGCAATTCAGAGACGGCCCGGCGTAAGCCGGGCGTTGGAAACCCCGCGCTAGGACAAGGCGCTGCCGCCTTTGGGCAAGCCTTGGACATGCGCGACAGCCGCCCGGCCGAAATGCTCGACCGGACCTAGCGATTGGCGGGGTTTCCACGCCCCACGGACGGGATATACCGTGCCGCACGGACTGCGTTACAAAGCTTCCGTGATAGTGCAAGCCCGTTTCTGAGCTAATGAACGGCGGATGGTCGGGCGGGCACCGAGGGCAATCACTGCCTGCAAAGATCGGCAACCGTCGAGTTCTCCGACGTCCGCCTTCGGCGGTTGCGCTCGTCCCAGTGACAAAGTGCAGTAGCGCTTTGTCACTGGGACGAGCACTCGGGATAAACTTGACTGTCAGGATATGTTGCCGAGCTGTTCGTACCGACCGCGAGCGGCCGGGTCGAGGCGGCACCGGCGGCGGGCGCGCGCGACGTGCGGGTGACGATCCACGTGCAGGCCGGGGCGGGGGAAGCGCCGGCGGCGATGGAACGGTCGAGCCGGCAGGTCGCGCGAGCGGTGCGCGCGGCGCTGGAGGGGTGAGGCGGCGCGGGCGCGTTCGGGGGGAGGCGCATAGGGTTTGTTCGCGCGAAGACGCGAAGGCGCGAAGAGGGTGGTCGTTGCGGCGCGCTGCCTTCACCCCTCTTTCGTCATCCCGGCGGAAGCCGGGACCTATGGTTGGGGGACATGGGGTGTGGCGCGCCGTCGTGGGTGTTGCGCGGCCATGGGTCCCGGCCTGCGCCGGGATGACGGAGGGGCGGGGGCTGTCCACCGCCGGCACAGGGGAGATCCGATATGGCGTATTGGCTGTGCTCCCGGCGGGAGCAGCAGGCGGAGGGGGTCGTCTCGCGGTTCGATCCGCGGTTCTGGACGGTCAATTTCCCGCGGCCGATGATGGCGGCGGTGACCAATCCCGCGGCGGATGCGATGCGGGTCGATGCGGTCTTCCATACGCGCGCCGATCTCGCCGGGCTGATCTGGGAGGCGGAGGACCGGTTCGATCATCCGTTGCTGCGCTATGAGACCGATCGCGATTTCCGCGGCTGCCGGTTGCGGTTCCGCTGGCGCTCGGCGGGGATCAAGGCGCTGGATGCGGTCAACGGGCCGACGCTGACGATCGAGGGGCGCGATGCCGCGGGGGTGGCGCGGGCCTGGTATGTCAGGCTGTGGAATTATGCGGTGGGGACGCGCGAGGATGCGGTCGTCACACTCGATTTCGCGCGGCTGTCGGGCGGGTTCCGCTTGCCCGACGAGGCGCAGCCGGTGTGGGCGGGGGATGTCGACCGGCTGTTCGTGTCGCTGGTCGCGCCGGAGTATGATGGCAGCGCCGCGGCGCTGCCCACGGCGCGGGAGGGCTGGGTCGAGCTGACCGGCATCGCCTGCGACGGGCCGGGGGCGGTGCTGGCGATCGGCGACGCGGTCATGCCAGAGCACGGCTTCGCCATCGCGAGCGGCTATGACGACAGCTACAATCTCACCCCGGCGCGGTTGCTGCGCAATGCGCTGCATCTGGGGTATCGCGGCACGATCACGCATTACGTCGGGATGAGCCATTATTTCCGGCTCGATGCGCTGTACGGCGGCTTCTACGTCGGGCTGAGCGGCGGGGTGCTCAATGTCGCCTGCGCCGCGTGGCATCGCGATTTCGCCGCCCGCGCCGAGATGTTCGGCTACGATGTCATCTGGTCGCTGAGCTACGAATTGCTCGACGCGCATTGCTGGAACGACTGGAAGCAGCGTGCCGCCGACGGCGCACCGGCGCAGACCGGCTGGGTGCCGCCGTCGACCCTGCTGTCGCCGTCGCACGACGGGGCGATGGGATACCTGCGGCAGGTCGCGGCGGCGTTCGTCGCGATCGGCGTCGGCGCGGGGCTGGCGCCGATGTTCCAGGTCGGCGAGCCGTGGTGGTGGACGATGGCGGACGGGCGGCCGTGCCTTTACGACGCGGCGGCGGTGGCGGCGTTCGCGCCGGTGGCGATTCCCTCGGTCCGCGGGGCGCTGGATGCGGCGCAGCGCGCGACGCTGGATCGCGCCGGGACGGCGCTGGCGGCGTCGACCGCGGCGCTGGTCGCGGCGGTGAAGACGGCGTTTCCGGGGTGCCGGAGCCATCTGCTCACCTATCTGCCGACGGTGCTCGACCCCGCGGCGCCCGAGCTGAAGCGCGCCAACATGCCGCCCGGCTGGGCGGCGCCGGCGTTCGATGTGCTGCAGCTCGAGGATTACGACTGGGTCACTGCGGGGGACGGCGCCGCGACCGCGCGCGGCGTTGCCACGGTGCAGGCGCGGCTCGGCTATCCGCCGGCGCGGCAGCATTATCTCGCCGGGTTCGTGCTGCGCGGCGACCAGGCGGCGGTGCATTGGCCGCTGATCGAGGCGGCGGCGCTGGCGGCGCGAACGCGCGGCGTCGCGGCGGCGGTGCTGTGGGCGCTGCCGCAGGTGATGCGCGACGGCTTCGTCCATTTCGAGGGGGAGGATGACGTGCAGGATTATGACGACGTGCTGTTCCCAATCGCGCTGGGGCGCGAGGCGGCGGTGATCCCGGGCTTTGCGACGACGATCCTGACCGCGGCGGGCGGCGCCGAGCAGCGCAACGCCGGCTGGGCCGAGGCGCGGACGAGCTACGATGTCGGGCCGGGGGTGCGCAGCGAGGCGGATATCGCGACGCTGCTCGCCTTCTTCCGCGCGCGGATGGGGCCGGCGCGTGCGTTCCGGTTGCGCGATCCGTTCGATGCGGGCGCAACCGACGCGCCGCTCGGCAGCGGCGACGGGGTGCGGCGGCGGTTCGCCCTGGTCAAACGTTATGATGCGGCGACGCGGCGGATCGTGCGGCCGGTGGCGGGCAGCGTGCGCGTCGCGGTGGATGGCGTCGCGACGCAGGGCTTCGTGCTTGAGGCGGGGGGCGTGGTGCTGCTCGATACCGCGCCGGCGGCGGGGGCGGTGGTGCGTGCGAGCTTTGCCTTCGACGTCGTCGTCCGCTTCGCCGAGGACCGGTTGCGGGTGAGCCGCGCGACCTTCCTCGCCGGCGAGGCGGTGTCGGTCCCGCTCATCGAGGTGCGGGCATGAGCGCGCTGTCGTGCGTCGCCTTCTGCTGGCGGATCGAGCGGCGCGACGGCGTGGCGATCGGGCTGACCACGCACGACCGCGATCTCGTCATCGACGGGCTGGTGCACCGCGCCGCACCGGGGATGGTGCCGTCGGCGATCGAACGCTCGGCGGGGCTGGAGGCGGATACGATGGACGTGCGCGGCAGCCTGACCAGCGCGGCGATCGGCGAGGCGGACCTGCTCGCCGGGCGCTGGGACGGGGCGCGGGTGCGGCTGTTCGCGGTCGACTGGGAGACGGGGGCGCTCGTCGCCGAGCTGGGCGAGGGGCGGATCGGTGCGGTCGAGCTGGGCGAGGACGGCTTCACCGCCGAACTGGCGGGGGCGAGCGCGGCGCTCGACCGGCCGGTGGTGGAGGAGACGTCGGCGGAATGCCGCGCCGAGCTGGGCGACCGGCGCTGCCGCGTCGCGATGGCGGGGCGGCGGCGGTTCGCGCGCGTGGTGGCGGTCGCCGACCGGGTGGTGACGCTGGATGCCGCGGAGCCGGTGGCCGGGGCCTATGCGGGCGGGGTGTTGCGCTGGTTCGGCGGCGCGAACGGCGGGCTGGTGCAGGCGATCGACCTGTCCGCCGGGACGAGCGTGACGCTGCGCGCCGCACCGGCCTTTGCGGTGGCGGCGGGGGCGTTGGTGGAACTGGTCGAGGGGTGCGACAAGAGCTTTGCGACCTGCACGGCGCGGTTCGGCAATGCGGCGAACTTCCGCGGCGAACCGCATCTGCCGGGGGTCGACCTGCTGACCCGCTATCCCGGTGGGTGAGCGCGTCGCGCAGGTCGCTTCGGCCTTGGTGGGCGCGCCGTTCCGGCTGCACGGACGCGAGGCGGCGCATGGCTTCGATTGTATCGGGGTGATCGCGGCGGCGTTGCGCGGCGCGGGCTTGGCCGGCGACGTGCCGAGCGGATATGCGTTGCGGGGCGGCGATCCCGCCGCGGTGATCGCACGGTTCGATGCGGCGCTGGCACGGGGCGACGGCAGCGCGGCGGGTGACGTGCTGCTGTTCCGGGTCGGGCCGGGGCAGCTGCATGGCGCGGTGCGGACGGCCGAGGGCATCGTCCATGCCGATGCGGGCTTGCGGCGGGTGGTCGCGCGGCCCGGCGTGCCGGACTGGCCGCTGCTGGGGGTCTGGCGATACGAGGGGAGGGGCTGATGGCGACGCTGGTGCTGAGCACGGTCGGGCAGATGGTCGGCGGGCCGATCGGCGGCGCGGTCGGGGCGATCCTCGGGCAGGCGATCGACGGGCGGCTGTTCCGCGGCGCGGCGCGCGAGGGGCCGCGGCTGACCGAACTGGCGGTGCAGACGTCGAGCTACGGCACGGCGCTGCCCAAGATCTTCGGGACGATGCGGGTCGCCGGCACGGTGATCTGGTCGACCGATCTGATCGAGACGCGCAGCAGCCAGCGCGGCGGCAAGGGGCAGCCGGGGACCAACAGCTACGCCTATTCGGCGAGCTTCGCGGTGGCGCTGTCGGCACGGCCGATCCTGGCGGTGCGGCGGATCTGGGCAGAGGGCAAGCTGCTGCGCGGTGCGGCCGGCGACTGGAAGAGCCAGACCGGGTTCCGCCTGCACTTGGGGAGCGAGGATCAGCCGGTCGATCCGCTGATCGCCTCGGCGATGGGGACGACGCCGGCCTATCGCGGGATCGCTTATGCGGTGTTCGAGGGGATGCAGCTCGGCGCTTTCGGCAATCGCATCCCGTCGCTGACCTTCGAGCTGGTCGCGGATGCCGCGGCGGTGGGATGCGGCGCGATCGCCGCGGCGCTCGCGCCCGAGGTGGTGGCGGGCGGCGGGCTGGCGCTCGACGGCTTTGCGGCGTCGGGGGCGAGCGTGCGCGGGGTGCTCGATACGCTGGCGATGCTGGACAGCGGCTGGTGGCGGACCGCGGGCGCGCAACTGGTGCGGCAGGGCGATAGCGGCACCGCGCTGTTGGTCGCGGATGCGGGCATGGCGGCGAGCGGGCGGACGGCACGGCGGCGGCAGACGGTGGCGGCGCTGGCGAGCGTCCCGCGCGAGGTGGCGGTGGCACATCACGACCCGGCGCGCGACTATCAGATCGGCGTCCAGCGCGTCCGTCGCCCCGGCGCCGGCGAGCGGATCGACCGGGTCGAGCTGCCCGCGGTGGTCGCGGCGGCGACCGCGAAGGGGGTTGCGGCGGCGCTGGTCGCGCGCGGCGAGGTCGAGCGGACGCGGCGGGAGGTGGTGCTGGGGGTCGAGGGGCTCGGCATCGCGCCGGGCGCGATCGTCGCACTCGCCGACGAGGCGGGACGCTGGCGGGTCGCGGCGAGCAGCGTGTCGGGGATGATGACGACGCTGACCCTGGTGCCGCTCGGCGCGATGCCGGCGGTGGCGAGCGCGAGCAGCGGGCGGGTGGCGGCGGCGCCCGACCGGCCGATCGGCCGGACTTGGCTGATCGCGGCGGAGCTGCCGGGGCTCGGCGAGGTGCCGCTGAGCGCGCCGCGGGTGAGCGTGTTCGCGACCGGCGAGGGGGCGGGGTGGCGGCAGGCGGCGCTGCTCTACAGCCTCGACGACGGGGCGAGCTGGACCGCGGCGGGGGCAACCGCGGCGCCCGCGACGATCGGCCGGATCGAAATCCCGCCGGCGGCGGCGTCGGCGCTGCTCACCGATCGACGCAGCCGGATGGTGGTGGTGCTGCGGCGGGGCGACATGACGCTGGGCGACGCCGATGCGACGAGCCTGGCGCGTGGCGACAACCTGGCGCTGCTCGGCGACGAGCTCATCCAGTTCGAGCGCGCGGCGCCGCTGGGGGAGGGCCGCTGGGCGTTGACCGGTCTCTATCGCGGGCTGCGCGGCACCGAGGCGGCGATCGGCACGCAAGCCGCCGGCGACCGGTTCGTCCTGATCGAGCCGGGGGCGGTCGCGACGATCGACCTGCCGGTGGCGGCGATCGGACGACGGCTGCGTCTGCTCGCCAGCGGGGTGGGCGATGCCGACGGGCCGGCGGAAACCACGGTGGCGATCACCGGCGCGTCGGTGGCGCCGCCCGCGCCGGTCCATGCCGTCGCTGAGACGCAGGGGGATGGCGGGCTGGCGATCCGCTGGACGCGACGCAGCCGGGCCGGCTGGGCGTGGTCCGACGGCGTCGACGCGCCGCTGGTCGAGGAGGCGGAGGCCTATCGGCTGACGGTCACTGCGGCGGACGGCACGCGGCGGGTGGTCGAGACGGCGGCGCCGTATCTGCGCTTTGCCGCCGGCGAGCGACCGCCGGCCGGCACGACGATCGCGATCGTCCAGCAGGGTACGCTGGTGGCGTCGCAGCCGGCACGTATTTCCCTTTCGGATGGAGGATGACGATGACCGATCAGATCAGCGCGCGGCTGGCGCTGCCGTTGCTCGCCGCCGGGCAAACCGGCAAGGAGGTGACGCACAACGAGGCGCTGACGCGGCTCGACATGCTGGTGCAGCCGGCGGTGGCGGGCATCGGCGGCAACACGCCGCCGACTGCGCCGCAACCGGGGCAATGCTGGATCGTCGGCCCCGCACCGACCGACGCCTGGGCGGGGCATCGGGATGCGCTCGCCGGCTGGACGGGTGGCGGCTGGCGGTTCGTCGTTCCCGTCGACGGGTTCGCCGTGTGGAACTCGATGTCCGGTCAACCGATTGTCTATCGTGACGGCCGCTGGCACGACGGCGACGTGGTCGCCGGACGGATCGTGATCGGCGGCGTCGCCGTCGTCGGTTCGCGCGGCGGCGCGATCGCCGATCCCGATGGCGGCACCGTCGTGGATGCGGTGGCGCGCAAAACATTGACGGGGATTCTCAATGCTTTGCGCCAACATGGTCTGATCGCGGGATGAAATCGGGTGTGTCATCCTTGCAACAGGTCTGAGCTTTTGCATTCTTGCGTGGAAACCAACCGTCGGATAGTGAGTTTGCCCTGTCCGTAGTGACACTCAAGAAAGGGGACTCCTATGCGGAAGCTTGCCGTCGTACTGGCACTGGCATCCACCGCGCTCGCCACTCCCGCCCTCGCCCGCGACAAGTCGTGGTACGTTGGCGTCGAAGGCGGCGCGATGATCGTCGAAGACATCGATTATGACATCGGTGCTACCTCCAAGGCGGCCACGGTCGACCACAATTACGGCTATGACGTCGATGGCGTCATCGGTTACGATTTCGGCGGGTTCCGCGTCGAAACCGAAGTCGGTTACCGTTCGGCGACCGTCGACGGCTACAGCTCGACGCTTCGGACTCCGGCTTACGCCGCGAACGGGGCATTGAGCTCGGTTCCGCAGGGCACCTATGACTATGCCGGTGGCAAGACCTCGGCGCTCAGCTTCATGCTGAACGGCCTGCTCGACTTCGGCGACGATGACGGCATCCAGGGCTTCGTCGGCGGCGGTGTCGGTGTGGCTCGCGTCAAGGCGAACTACGGCCTCAACAACCGAGGCAACTTCGTCGACGATTCCGACACCGTGTTCGCATGGCAGGGTCTCGCCGGCGTCCGCGCTCCGCTGACCGACCATATCGACGCGACGCTGAAGTATCGTTTCTTCAACGCCGACAACGTCAAGCTGGTCGACGTGACGAACCGTCAGTTCGAAGGTCGTTATCGTTCGCACAGCATCCTCGGTGGCGTGACGTACAACTTCGGTTCGCCGACCCCGCCGCCGCCGCCGCCCCCGCCGCCCCCGCCCCCGCCGCCCCCGCCGCCCCCGGCGCCGGTTGCAGAGGCTCCGGTCTGCTCGCCTGGTCCGTTCATCGTGTTCTTCGAATGGGACAAGTCGGACGTTACGCCTGAGGCCGCGTCGATCCTCGACAACGCCGTCAGCCAGTACCAGAGCTGCGGTAACGCGCAGGTCATGCTGGCCGGTCACGCCGATAAGTCGGGTTCGGCCAAGTACAACGTCGGCCTGTCGCAGCGCCGCGCGGACTCGGTGAAGGCGTATCTCACGTCGCACGCCATCCCCGCCGGTGTCATCTCGACGGAAGCGTTCGGTGAGAGCCGTCCGCGCGTCGACACCGCCGATGGTGTTCGCGAAGTGCAGAACCGTCGCGTGGAAGTCACCTACGGCCCGGGCGCCGGTCAGTAAGACCAGCTCCTACCGTTGGAATGCAAATCGGGAGGTCGGCGCAAGCCGGCCTCCCTTTTTGTATGTGCGGGCCCGGCGCCGCCCCCGGATCGCTCCACCGGCACAGGCTGGCATTCGTGTCCTGTTCGGCTAGAGAGCGTTCTCCATCCGCCAAGAGGGTAATCGATGCGCATCACGATGATCGGTTCGGGCTATGTCGGCCTGGTATCGGGGGCCTGTTTCGCCGATTTCGGCCATGACGTGATCTGCGTCGACAAGGACGAAGGCAAGATCGCCGCGCTCGAGGCGGGGCGGATGCCGATCTACGAGCCGGGGCTCGACGCGCTGGTGGCGACCAACGTCGCGGCCGGGCGATTGACCTTCACCACCGATCTCGCCGCGTCGGTCGCGGGGGCGGATGCGATCTTCATCGCGGTGGGCACGCCGTCGCGTCGCGGCGATGGCCATGCCGACCTCAGCTACGTCTTCGCGGCGACCGAAGAGATCGCCGCCGCGGTAACCGGTCCGACCGTCGTCGTCACCAAATCGACCGTGCCCGTCGGCACCGGCGACAAGGTCGAGGCGATCCTGCGCGAGAAGCGGCCCGACATTGCGGTGGCGGTCGTCTCCAACCCCGAATTCCTGCGCGAGGGCGCGGCGATCGGCGACTTCAAGCGTCCCGACCGGATCGTCATCGGCACCGACGACGAGGCGGCGCGCAAGGTGATGCGCGGCGTCTATCGGCCGCTCTACCTCAACGAATCGCCGATCCTGTTCACCGGGCGCCGCACGTCCGAGCTGATAAAATATGCGGCGAACGCCTTTCTCGCGACCAAGATCACCTTCATCAACGAGATCGCCGATCTCTGCGAGGCGGTGGGCGCGAACGTCCAGGACGTCAGCCGCGGCATCGGCCTCGACAATCGCATCGGTGCCAAATTCCTCCATGCCGGTCCGGGTTATGGCGGATCGTGCTTCCCCAAGGATACGCTCGCGCTGCTCAAGACCGCCGAGGATTTCGAAAGCCCGGTCCATATCGTCGAGGCGGTGGTGAAGGTGAACGACAGCCGCAAGCGTGCGATGGGCCGCAAGGTGCTGCACGCGCTGGGCGGCAGTCCCAAGGGCAAGACGGTGGCGCTGCTCGGCCTGACCTTCAAGCCCAATACCGACGACATGCGCGACGCACCGTCGATCGCGATCGCGCAGGCGCTGAACGATGCCGGCGTGACGGTACGCGCCTATGATCCCGAGGGGACCGAGCCGGCGCGGCGGATGATGCCGGAGCTGAATTATTGCAAGGACGCCTATGAGGCGGCGACCGGCGCCGATGCGGTGGTGATCGTGACGGAATGGGATGCGTTCCGTGCGCTCGACCTGCCCAAGCTGGCGTCGATCATGGCGGCGCCGGTGCTGGTCGACCTGCGCAACGTCTATCGCCGCGACGACGTCGAGGGGGCAGGCTTCGCTTATACCGCGGTCGGGCGCTGATCCTCGGCGAGCGCTGCGGCCAGCCAGTCGGGGCGCAGCGCATCGCCGATCGCCTCGACCCGGCGGTGCTCGACCATCAGGCCGAGGTCGGGATAGGTGGCGCGGGTGCGATCCCCCGGTTCGCCCAAGGGTGCGACGACCAGGCGGCGGTTGACCTTGGCGCGATGGTGCATCCGCGCGGTATTCTCCTGGCCGATATAGCAGCCCTTGGTGAAGCTGACGCCGTTGAGTTCGCGGGCGTTGCATTCGAGCCACAAGGTCTCGCCGAGCTCGCCGACGCCTTCGACCACGCCGAGCGACAGGCGATGGGCGTGCCAGCCCGAGGCTGCGGCGGACTCGGGCGCGATCCAGCGCCAGCCGAGTTGCGTGAGACGCGGGTCGGGCACGCCCTGACCCGGTTCGCGCGACCAATGGACCGCAAGGCCGTCGTCGCGCGCGATGGTGATCGCCCGGCGTAGCCGGTAGAGGCCGAGCCGGCGGATCAGCGCATCGGCCTGCGCTGCCTCGGCATCGAGCAGCAAATTGTCGCCGTCCGCCCAGACGATGAAGTCGAACAAGGCCTTGCCCTGCGGCGTGAGCAGCGCCGTCCACACGGGAAGCGCTGCGATCACGTCGTTGGTGACCAGCCCCTGGAGAAAGCCGCGGACGTCATCGCCGCCGAGCCGGACGAGCGCGCGATCGGGGAGGGTGGTGTTCATCCGTCCTACCTAGTGTCCGATCGGGCGTCATCAAGCTGGCGGGCCCGGTCCGCCGCCGATAGGGAGGGGGGATGACCGATCGCCTGACCATCCGCCGCCCCGACGACTGGCACGTCCACCTGCGCGATGGCGCGATGCTCGCAGCGGTCGCGCAGCACACCGCGCGGCAGTTCGCGCGTGCGATCATCATGCCCAATCTGACGCCGCCGGTGACCGATCTGGCGGCGGCGGCGGCGTATCGCGCGCGGATCATGGCGGCGTTGGGCGAGGGGGCGGACTTCACGCCGCTGATGACCTGCTACCTCACCGACGATGCCGATGCCGGGATGATCGCGGAGGGCTATGCCGCCGGCCTGTTCGCGGCGTGCAAATTATATCCCGCGCATGCGACGACGAATTCGGCACATGGCGTCACCGACATCCGGCAGCTGACGACCGTGCTCGAGACGTTGCAGCGGATCGGCATGCCGCTGTTGATCCACGGCGAGGTCACCGATCGCAGCATCGATATCTTCGATCGCGAGGCGGTGTTCGTCGAGCGCGTGCTGACGCCGCTGACGCGCGACTATCCTGCGCTCAAGATCGTGCTCGAACATATCACCACCGCCGAGGCGGCGGCGTTCGTCGCCGAAGCGGCGCATCCGATCGCCGCGACGATCACGCCGCAACATCTGCTGATCAACCGCAACGCGATCTTCGACGGCGGCCTGCGCCCGCACGCGTATTGCCTCCCCGTAGCCAAGCGCGAATCGCATCGGCTGGCGGTGCGGCGTGCGGCGGTGTCGGGCAGCCCGCGCTTCTTCCTCGGCACCGACAGCGCGCCGCATGTCGTCGGCGCGAAGGAATCGGGCTGCGGCTGCGCCGGCATCTTCAATGCGCCTTATGCGCTGGAGGCCTATGCCCGCGTCTTCGACGAAGAGGATGCGCTCGACCGGTTCGAGGGCTTCGCCTCGGAACATGGCGCCCGCTTCTACGGACTGCCGCTCAACAGCGGCACGGTGACGCTGGTCCGCGCGCCCGTCACCGTCCCGGATCGGATCGGCGCGGGCGATACCGCGGTTGTGCCGTTCATGGCCGGCGAGACGATCGGCTGGCGGCTGGAGGTCTGAGCCGCTGGCCGCCGCGCCGCGTCAGAAGGGCATCCAGCGCGCCTTGCGCGTGATCTTCATATAACCGACGTTGACGCCGGCACGATAACCGACGCCGAGCCGGATCGGGATCAGCACGATATTGCCGCGGCGTAGATAGGTCGCGGCGAAGCCGCCGACGAAATATAGTCGCCCTTCGGCCGCCGGGAAACGGTGGAACAGATCCGCGGTGTCGTAGAGATTGTAGACCAGCACGAACACCTTGTTGGCGTCGCCGCCGGCGTCGAAACCGATCGACGGACCGGTCCAATAGACCGGCTGCTGCCCCTCGACCTTGTGGCTCATGATCCCCGAACCGTAGCGCAGCCCGACGATGAACGCGCCGGCCGCCTCGCGCCCGGCGATATAGGCGTTGGGCTGGCCCTGTTCCTTGAGCACCTTTTCCAGCAGGCCGGCGAGCCCCGCCGCGCCCTTGCCGAACACGCCCTCGCCCGCGGCGAGCAGGTCGTCCCGCTGATAGGTGTCGGCGGCGCGGTTGACCGCCTCGACCCGCGCCTCCTCCGGCACGGCCGCGGCCTGCGGAGCCGGCTGTGCGAAGCCCGGCTGCGGCGTGTCGCCTTGCTCGACCGGGGAATCGGCGCGGCGCGGGGCCGGTTGGGCGGGGGTGCGCGCGCGCGCTGGCGCGGAGGTGGCGAGATCGCCGTCGATCGCGCGATTGGGATCGATCGTCGTCACCTGCGCCGGCGCACTCGCCGCCAGCAGGCTTGCCGCCGCTATGGAAAATCCGAACACACGCATGCCAACCCCCTCGGACAACCCGACGCGCGCGAGGTTAACCATCGTCGCGCTTGCCGGGCAATGAACGAATGGCGGGATGCCGCGAAATTACGTCCGATCGCGCGGCCAAGCGCGGTTGATCCGCCCGCACACCGCCGCTATAGCGCCCACTCTGCCGCATCCGGAGACGTGGGTGAGTGGCTGAAACCAACGCTTTGCTAAAGCGTCGTACGGGAAACCGTACCGAGGGTTCGAATCCCTCCGTCTCCGCCACGATCGCATTGGGCTCCCGCCGTATCGGCTCGTCGAGCCACGCAGATCGCCCGATCAATAACTATCCCGCCCCAATTGGCCGGTAGCGCGCAGCAACGCCGCTTGTCCGATCAGCACGTCGCTACGGCTGCGCGCCAGCGCGAGTTGGGCGGAGCGGAGGGTTTCGTCGGCTATGAGGATGTCCAATGTCGTCCTGAGCGAGAAGGAATACTCGGCCCTGACGCCCTTCAGCGCCAATTCGGCCGCGGCGACGCGGCGGGCGTTGGCCTGGGCGCGGGTCTGCGCGGCGGCGAGGGTCGCCCAGGCCGTTTCCGCCAGCCGCGCCGCATCGCGCTGCACCGCATCGATCGCGAAGCGATCGGCGCGATAGATCGCCTCCGCCTGGCGGATGCGCGACGCGACCAGGCCGCCGGTGAGCAGCGGCACGCGCAAGGTGACGCCGGCGACCGCGGCATCGGCATAGCCCGAGCGACCCGCGCCGGCGGCATAGCCATAGGTGCCGCCCAGCCCGACATAGGGGTTCCGCTCGGCCCGCTGTTGCGCGATGCGCGCGGCATCCGCACCGGCGGCCAGTTGCTGCTGGCGGACGACCGGATTGGCCGCGGCGGCGCGACGCCGCGCCACGTCGAGCGTCGCCGGAAGCATCGCCGGCGCCGCCGGATCGGCATCGAGCACGCCGGGGCCGTGGCCGACCGTCGCGCGATAGGTCGCGGCGATCGCCGCCGCCGTCCCCTCCGCATCGGCGAGCGTCGAGGCGGCGGATTCGCGCTGCGCCTCGACCTGCGCGACGTCGGTGCGGGTCGCCTGCCCGAGCCCGAAGCGCGACCGCGCCTCGGCGACCTGCGTGTCGAGCAACGCGATGTCGGCTCGCGCGACGCCCACCGCCTCCTGCGCGTAGAGCAGATCGGCATAGGCGCCGACGACCGTCTCCAGCACCGCCGCCTGCGTATCGCGCACGCCTTCGGCGCCCGCCGCGACGTCGCCCGAGGCGGCCCGGACGGCGGACGACACGCGGCCGCCGGTCCAGATCGGCAGGCTGGCGGTCACGCTGCCGCTGCCGCCCCTGCCATAGTCGAAGCGGCTGTAGCCGGCCGCTCCGTCCGCCGCCACCGTCAGCCGCCCGGCGGCGCGCGCCTGCTCCGGCGCCTCCGCCAGCGCGTCCTGCCGCGCCTGCGCGGCGGCGAGCTGCGGGTTGGTGGCATAAGCCGCGACGATGGCGTCGCGCAGCGTTTCGGCCGGCGCCGCGCCGGAGAGGCACAGCGCCGCGAGCGCGGCGATCGTCTTGCTAGTCATGGCGCAAGGCCCAGGCGGGGGCGGCGCGGCTGGCGCGCAGCGACTGGCCGAGGACGGTCAGCACCGCGATGGCCGTGGCGAGCAGGCTCGCGCCGAGGAAATACAGCGGCGAGAGCGCGATGCGGTCGTCGAACCCGGCCAGCCAGGTCCGCATCGCGACGTAGGCGAGCGGCCAGGCGACGAGATTGGCGATCAGGACCGGCCGGAGGAACTGCCCGACGAGCAGCTTGACGATGTCGGTCGAGGAGGCGCCGAGCGTCTTGCGGATGCCGATCTCGCGCACCCGGCGGGACGTGTTGAACGAGGCGAGTCCCCACAGCCCGACGCAGCCGATCAGGACGGCCAGCCCGGCGCCGATGCCGAACAGGCGGGTGGCACGGTCGTCGGCTTCGTAAAAGCGGCCGAGCCGTTCGTCGGCGGTCTTGCCGGCGAACGGCACCTGCGGCGCCATCCGCTGCCACACCGCACGTACCCGGGCGAGCACCTCGCGCGGATCGCCGGTCACTCGCAGCGACGCGACGGTAACGAACGACGGTGCATCGGGCGTATAGAAATAATAGGTCGCCATGATCGGATCGCGCGGCGACTTGAAGCGCAGGTCGGGGACGACGCCGATGATCGTGCGCGGAACGCTCCCACCGACGGTCTTGCCGATCGCATCCTGCGGGCTGCGAAACCCCAAGGTGTCCACCGCCTTGCGCGTGATGATGATGTTCGCTGCTGCGCCCTTGGCGATCTTGCCGTGATCGTCGGCGCGATGCGCATCGTCGAACAGGCGCCCGGCGACGGGTACGACGTCATGCGCGGTGAAGAACCCGCGCCCGACGTCAACCCAGTTCAGCATCGGGCCGGAGCCGGCGACGCCGGGCAGTGGCACGTTGTCGCTGCTGGAACTGCCGCTGCCGCCGACCGCGCTGTTCGAGATGCCGACCGCGGCGACGCCGGGCAGGCGACGGAACGCGGCGAGCATCGCGCGCGCGCGGGCCGGGCCGATCAGGTCGCTGGACAGACCACTGACCACGAGCAGTCCACGTCGTTGGAACCCAAGGTCCGCCTGCCGTACATAGCGGGTCTGGGCGACCAGCACCGCGGTGCCGATCATGAACGCGATGGCGAGGCCGAACTGGAAGACGACCAGTGCCTCGCGCGTCCGCGTCCCCGCGCGGCCGCCGCCCGGCGACCGCGCAGAGGCGAGCACCGCTGCGGCGGGGAAGCGCGCCAGCAACACCGCCGGATAGAAACCCGCCGCCACGCCAGTGACCAGCACCAGCGCCGCCAGCGCCGGCACAACGACGGCATAGGGGACGGTCAGCGACAGGCCGCCCGCCGCATTGACCAGCGGCAATCCCAACTCGGCAAGGATCAGCCCGAGCAGCGCGGCGATGGCGACGGTCAATACCGCCTCGCCCAGGAACTGGCGGATCAGCATCGTGCGGTCGGCGCCTAGCACCTTGCGCATCGCGACTTCCCGCGCGCGCAGGCCGGCCCGCGCGGTGGCGAGATTGACGTAATTGACCACCGCGATCAGCAGCGTCAGTAGCCCCACGAGACCCAGCGTCACCACCGTCAGCCGCGATCCCTCCCCCATGTCCTGGGTCAGATGCGCCTCGGTCAGCGGAAGCAGCCCGATGCCGATCGCATCGGACGCCTTCGGCCCCATGTCGTTGCTGGCGTGCCGCTTGACGAACGTCGGCATCTTCTGCTCGAACGCACGCGCCGCCGCAGGCGTGTCGAACCGCAGAAAGGTCGCCAGCGACGTGCTGCCCCAATGCGTCCACTGCGACGGATGCCCGGTGCGGGGCAGCGGGATCAGGATCGATATCTGCTGTTCGCTGTTCTTCGGCAGATCGCGGAACACACCGTTGACGCGATATTGCACCGGCACTTCGCCGACGATCGTCATCGACTGTCCGACGGGATCGCTGCTGCCGAAATATTTCTTTGCCAGGCTTTCGCTGATGAGCGTGCCGGTCGGCGTCGACAGGCCTGCACGGCCATTGCCACGCATCATCGGCAGGTCGAAGACGTCGAAGAAGCTTGGGTCAACCTGTGCCACGTCCTCGCTCGTCGCGATCCCGCCGCGCAGAACGCTTCCGCCACCCCGACCGCCCGATAACCGGGTGCCGACAACGTTTGGAAAATCCGCGCGCAACTGGTCGAGCAGGCCGCCCATCGTCTCGGGTGCCGGGCCATTGTATGGATTGCCCGGGAGATTCCACACCGTCTCGACCAGATAGATCTTGTCGTGATCGGGCAGCCACTTTTCGTAGCTCGTCTCGAACCGCACGTAGAGGCCGAGGACGAGGAAGACGGCGATCCCGACCGCCAGCCCGCCGATGTTGAGCGCGGCATAGAGCTTGTGACGGGTGAGCGAGCGGTACAGCGACAGCAAGGCGAAACGGTTCATCACGAAGGGTCCGTCACAGCAAGAGGGGGCAGGGACAGGCGGACGGGCGCGATCCCGGCAAGGATGCGGGCATGACCGTCGCGGCCGATATCGATCGCGAGGTGCCCGGCGTGGCCGAAGGCGGTGATCGACCCGCGCACCGCGACCCGCGCCGCGTCGACGCGGAAGCCGGCGAGCAGCACGATGGCGACTCCCGCCGCCAGCAGGGCGGCGATGAGGTCGCGGGCGCGGATATGCGAAGGGGCGCGGGGCATCGCGGCGATCCGGCGCGTCGCGTCAGCCGCAGCGGACGCTGGCGGCGCCGCTGTTGCGGACCGCGCACGTCGCGCCGCCGGCAACGCGGATGCTGCCCGAGCCGCTCGCGGCGATGTCGGCGGTGCGGGTCGCGGTGGCGGCGATCGTGCCCGCGCCGCCCATCGTCACGCGCACCGCGGGCGTCGCGAGCGCGCGCGTGTCGATCCGTCCCGACCCGTCGAGTGCGATGGCGACCTGCGTCGCACGCCCCGCGGCGGTGATCGTCCCCGATCCCGGCAGCGCGAACCGCGCGGTCTCGGCGTCGAGATCGGTGACGGCCAGCGTGCCCGATCCCGAGATGCTGCCGGTGAAGTCGCGACCGGCGACCGCGCCGACGCGGATGTCGCCCGAGCCCAAGATGCGTGCTGCCCGCAATCGCGGCAGCGTCACGGTGATCCGGGCGCCCTGGTCGCGCCAATTGCCGGGTTTGCGGCCGACGCGCAGCGTGCCGTCGCGCACGTCGATGGCCAGCGCGGCGACCGCGCGCGGATCGCCGTCGGCGACCACCGATAGCGTCGCGCCGGGGAGCACGCGGATCGAATCGGACCCGGACAGGTCGATCGCGTCGAAGCCGGTGACGGCGAAGCGGCGCGGCGCGGCGCCGGACTGGGCGATCGCCGAGGTGGCGAGGCCGGCGAACGACGTGGCGAGGCCGGCGATCAGGGCGGGCAGCAGGAATTTGTGCATGGTCGGGGTCCTTTCGGTGGAGGTCAGATGGCGCGCATGGCGGAGGCGACGATGCGGCCGTCGAGCATGTCGATGCGACGCTTCGCCATGTCGGCATGGCTGGGCGAATGGGTGACCATCACGATCGTCGCACCCTCGGCGTTGAGGCCGGTCAGGATGTTCATCACCTGCTCGCCGTTGGCGGTATCGAGATTGCCGGTCGGCTCGTCGGCGAGGATCAGTTTGGGATCGCCGACGATCGCGCGGGCGATGGCGGCGCGCTGCTGCTGGCCGCCGGACAATTGATGCGGGTAATGGCGCGCGCGATGCGCGATGCCGACCTTGTCCATCGCCGCCGCGACGCGCGCGGCGCGGTCGCCGGCGTCCCTGCGATAGGCGAGGCCGAGCGCGACATTCTCCTCGATCGTCAGTTCGTCGATCAGGTTGAAGCTCTGGAAGACGAAACCGAGCGTCTGCCCGCGGAAGGCCGCCAGCGCCTTTTCGTCCAGCGCGGCAAGGTCGCGATCGCCGAACAGATAGCGGCCGCCGGTGGGGCGGTCGACCGTGCCGAGCGTGTTGAGCAGGGTCGATTTGCCGCAGCCCGACGGCCCCATGATGGCGACGAATTCGCCGGCTTCGACGTGCAGGTCGATGTCGTGGAGCGCGGTGGTCTCCACGTCGTCGGAAACGTAGCGGCGCTGGATGTTCTCGAGACGGATCACGGGATTTGCCCTTTCGGCCTAGCGGATGTTGAGGATGTCGCCCTTCACGGACGCGGTGCTGCTGGTGACGATGCGGTCGCCGGGGGTGAGTCCGGAGAGGATCTCGACCTGTTCGGGATTGCGCCGCCCGGTGCGGATCGCGCGGCGGCGGGCATGCGCGCCATCGGCGTCGACGACGAAGACGGACGCGCCGCCGCCCGATTCGAGCCAGCCGCCGACCGGCGCGACCAGCGCGGGAATGGTGCTGCCCAACGTGATGCGGGTGTCGAGCGTCTGTCCGCGGTTCAGCCCGGCAGGCGCGGCGTCGAAGGTCAGTTCGACGCGGAACCGCCCGTCCTTGACGCTCGGCAGCACCTTCGAGACGGTGAGCCGGATCGCATCGGCCCGCGCCGTCTGGCCGACGCGGACGCGGCCGAGATAATATTCGTCGACATCGGCCTCGAGCTTCCACGATCCCTCACTGTCGACCTGACCCGCGGGGTCGCCGGGCTTGAGCGTCTGGCCGGGCTGGACGATGAAATTGGTCAGTCGGCCGGCGACGGGCGCGCGGATGACCAGCGCGTCGAGGCCGGCGCGCACCGCCGCCAGATTGCTGGTCAGGCGGCCGCGCGTATCCTCCAGCCGCTGCCCCTGCGTGGCGGTGATGCGCGCTTCCGCCGCGCTGCCCGAGCGCAGCTGCGCCAGCCGTTTCGCCTGATACTCGGCTTCGGCGGCATAGCCCTTGATCCCCTCGTCCGAGAGGAAGCCCTGATCGTGGAGCTGCTGGCGGATCGACAGGTCGCGGCGCGCCTTGATGAGGTCGTAATTCGCCTGCGCCACCTGTCCGGCGCGATCGAGCCGGTTGCGCGCGATGCCGAGATTCTCGCCCGCCACGCCGCCGAGCTGGCTGGCGATCTGCGCCTCGCGGGTCAGCACGTCGAGCTTGAGCGAGGGGTTGGCGAGGCTGGCGAGCGGCTGCCCGTCGGCGACCATCGCGCCGTCCTGCACCAGCAGCTTCTCGACTTGCCCGCCCGACAGGACGCCGACCAGCGTGGTGACGCGCGGCGCGACGGTCGCGCGGACCGGCAGGTAATCGGCGAACGGCGCGCGGCGGATCGTGTCGGTCTCGATGTCGGCGGCGGCGATGTTGGTCGATCCGCTCGCCGGCAGGACGCGCCACAGCGCGAGCGCGCCGAGGACCAGCGCCACCACGATCCACGTCGCGCGTCGCCGCCACCAGCGGGCGGGGCGGCGTACCACCCGGCGGTCCATCGCGGCTCCGGGCAAAGCGGTTGCTTGTGTCGGCTGATCGGTCATCATGGCGCCAGTGTCGCCGATCATGGCCGGAAAGCCTAACCCACTATGAATGAACGATTTTCTGACGATCAAGCGGCGCGTGACCGTCCGGTTTCGGACGCACCGTCCACGAATGGACGGTCGCAGGACGCGTCAATCCTGCTGATCGACGACAATCCGGACATCGCCCGCGCGATCGGCATCGCGCTGCGGATCGCCGGCTATCGGTTCGATACGGCGGGCGGGCCGGAGGAGGCGTGGTCGCGGCTCGCGCAGCGGCGCTATGCGGCGATCCTGCTCGACCTCAACTTTCGCGCCGGGGCGGTGGACGGGGAGGAGGGGCTGGCCTGCCTGCGCCGGATCGTCGCCGACGATCCCGCCGCCTGCGTGATCGTCATCACCGCGCATAGCGGCATCCGCATCGCGGTCGCGGCGATGCAGGCGGGCGCGCGCGACTTCCTGATGAAGCCGTGGCGCAACGCCGATCTGATCGCCAAGATGGAGGTGGCGATGAAGCAGCGCCCGGTCGCGGCGGCCGCGCCGGCGCATGCGGCGGGTGCCGAGCCGCCGCTGGCGCTGATCGGGGAGAGCGCGGCGATGCACGCGTTGCGCGCGCTGATCCGCCGCGTCGCGCCGATCCCGGCCGGCATCGCGGTGACCGGTCCGCCGGGCAGCGGGCGGACCCTGGTCGCGCGGGCGATCCATGCGGCGTCGCCGGCGGCGGGCGCGCCGGTCACCCGCATCGACCTGCGCCGCGACGATCGCTGGGACCGGGTGGCGGCGGCGGCGGCGGCGGACGGTGCGGCGGGCGGGGCGGTGATCCTGCGCTATGCCGATCGCCTCGACCGGATCGAGCAGGAGATGCTGCTCGACCATCTCTCCGCGGCGATCCCCTGCATCACCGTCGGGGAGACGATCGCGCCGCTGATCCCCGCGCTGCGGCGGCGGCTGGCGACGATCGAGGTGGCCGTGCCGCCGCTCGCCGCGCGGGGCGAGGATGCGGTGCTGCTGGCGCGCCACTTCGCGCGCATCGCCGCCGACCGGTTCGGCAAGCCGGGCGCGCGGCTGACGCAGGCGGCCGAGGCGGTCGTCCGATCGACGGCGTGGGCCGACGAGGTGCGCGGGCTCGCGCTGGCGGTGGAGCGGGCGGTCGTCCTCGCCGACGATGGCGTGATCGACGTAGCGTTGCTGGAGCCGACGCCATCGGTGCCGGTGCCGGTCGTCGCGGGCGAGGCGAGCTTCGGCCTCACCGATGCGGAACGCGCGCTGATCGAGGCGGCGCTGCGCGAGCATCGGCATAACGTCACCCATGCCGCCGTCGCGCTGGGTCTCAGCCGCGGCGCGCTGTATCGGCGGATGGCGCGCTATGGCCTATAGTCGCGGCTGGCGCGCGCTCGGCTGTGCGGCGGCGCTGGTCGGGTGCGGGATGGCGGCCGATGCCGCTTGGCGCGCGGGATTGTGGGGGACGCTGGCGGGGGCGCTGCTGGCGGCGGTCTGGCTCGCCGCGCTGACGTGGTGGCTGGTCGTGCGGCAGTATCCGGTCGCGGCGGACGAGACCGAGGCGGGCGGCGACGGAGCGGCCGATCGCCTCGTGCTGGATGCCGCGCCGACGCCGATGGTGATGATCGACGGCGGACGCGCGCGCGCCCTCAACCGCGCCGCGCGACGCCTGTTCGGCACCGACGACCGCCTGCTGCCGGTGCCGCAGGCGCTGGTCGACGCCGACGCCAGCCATCTGCGCCATGAGGGCAGGCAGTGGCGCATCGACCGCGTGATGCTGGGCGGCCTCGCCAGCGAGCGGTCGGTGGCGGCGCTGATCGACGTCGAACAGGAGGAGCGTGTCGCCGAAGCGCGGGCGACGGCGGAGATGATCCACGTCCTCGGCCACGAGCTGCTGAACGGTCTCGCGCCGATCGTGTCGCTGGCGGAAAGCGGGGAGGCGGCGCTCGGCCGGCCGGACCTCGACCCCGCGCTGCTCCGCGAGATCCTCGGCACCCTCGCGCGGCGCGCCGAGGGGTTGCAGCGGTTCACCGAAGCCTATCGCGAGCTCGCGCGCCTACCCGCGCCGCGGCTTGCGCCCGTGCCCCTGTCGCGGGCCGCCGACGATCTGGCGCGCCTGTTCGCCGGACGATGGCCGCAGGTCGCGCTGGACGTGCGGATCGAGGACGGTCCCGATTGGCCGTTGGACCGCGATCAACTGCACCAGGCGTTATGGGCGGTCCTGCAGAATGCCGCAGAGGCCGCGACCGCCGATCGCGGCCCGGATGCCCGCGTGGCGCTGACGATCCGCTACGCCGGGACGGAGATGGTCGCCGAGGTGCAGGACAATGGCGGCGGCGTCACGCCGGACGATGCGGCGCGGATCTTCCGGCCGTTCCATACGACCAAGCCGGAGGGGACCGGCATCGGCCTGAGCCTCGCTCGCCATATCGCACTCGCGCATGGCGGGTCGCTGATCCTCCTGCCCGTCCGGCCGACCACCTTCCGGTTCGCCGTGCCGTCCCCGATCACGGCCGCGGCGCGGGCAAGCCCTCGGTCGGCCTGACGTAAAGCATCGCGACGTTGCAGCGCGCATAGCGCCTGCCGAATTCCTCCATGATCCCCGCATCGTGCCGGAAGCCGAGCTTCTCGTAGAGGTGGATCGCCGCGGCACTCTTGGCGTTGCTGAGCAGATAGAGCCGGTCGCATCCCAGCGCATCGGCGCGCGCGATCATTGCCGCGAGCAGGAACTCGCCGGCCTTGCGACCGCGCGCAGTCGCGAGCACGCCCATCTTGGTCAGCTCGAACTGGCGCTCGCCGGTCTTCTGCAACGCGCAGGTGCCGACGATGCCGAGTTCGGGATCCTCGACGAACAGGATGTCGCCGCCCGGCGCGATGATCCGCGCGCGGGGTTCGCGCAGCACGTCGATGTCGGTCTGCTCGAGCTGGTACATATCCTCGATCCACGCGGCGTTGATGCGGTAGAAATCCGCCGCCAGCGCATCGGTGAAGCGGCGGATCGCGAGGCCGCCATGGGGCCGCCGCTCCAACGGTCGATCGGCGAGCGCGCGTTCGGTCGCGGCGATGAGGCCGAGCAGCGCGGGCGCGTCGCAGACCTCGTCGACCGCGGCGCGCAGCCGCGGCCACAATACGGTCGCCGCCAACTCCATCGCCTCGCGCCCCGCGGGCGTGAGCGCGATCATCTTGCTGCGCTGATCGCGCGCGTCCCGGCTGGTCTCGACCAAGGTCAGGTCGAGCAGACGCGCGAGGATGCGGGTCACCGCGGGCTGACTGATCCCCAGCACCTGCACGGCATCGCCGACGGTCATCGGACCGCGTCGGTAGAGCGCGGTGAGCAGCGGCATCTGGCTGGGCTGCGTCGGCAACCCGCACTCCGCGGCGATCCGCTCGGCCCCGCCCTGCAACCGCTCGGCAAGCCGCTTCAACCGACTGCCCAGCATCACCGCACCTTCGAGAGCGAGCACGTCCTCCATACGATCCTCCACAACATCTAGCATGTCGCGTTATATAGCGTGTTATATATTGGGCAAGGCGCTTCGTGTTGGTGGCCGACGCAAGGGCGTCGTCTCGCTTGCAGACCTAGCTGCCGTGCCGCGCTATCCGGCAGGGCTGCCGGCCGGCTTCGGTGATGCCGTCGAGCCGCGTACGGCCAGTCCCACCGGGACGATCGTCGGGCCGTCGGGCAGGGTGCGGCCGGCCTGTTCGGCGATGATCAGTTCCACCGCGCGTGCCGTCACGTCGGCGATCGGCTGGACGACCGCGGTCAGCGCCGGATGGGTGAAGCGGACGATCGGCGTGTCGTCGAAGCTGATGACCGATACGTCGGACGGCACGTCGAGGCGACGCTCGCGCAGCAGCTCCAGCGTCGCGAGCGTCATCTGATCGTTGCTCGCGACGATCGCGGTGGGGGGCGGCGACGCGTCGAGCAAGGCGGCGGCGGCGCGGCGGCCCGAGGCGAAGCTGAAATCGCCCTCGGCGAGCAGGTCGCGGGTCGGCAGGCCGGCGGCGGCCATCGCGCTGCGCCAACCGGTGACGCGCCAGCCGCTGAGTTCATATTCGGCGGGGCCGGCGATGAAGCCGATCCGCCGGTGGCCGAGCGCGATCAGATGCTCGGTCGCGAGGCGCGCCGCGCCCTCGTCGTCCATGGTCAAGGCGAAGCCGCCGCCCGGCTTGAGCGAGCCGATGCGCGCGAAGCTGATGCCATGGTCCTCGAGCAGGCGGGTGATCAGCAGGTTTTCCGAATGCGGCGGCGTGAGGATGACGCCATCGGGTTGCAGCGCGGCGATCGCCGCGAGCAATTCGCGCTCAATATGGTCGCTGTGGGTGTCGACCAGCTCGATGATCATGCGATAGCCGTGTTCGGCGCAGGTGAGCATGCCGCCGAGCAGCATCTGATCGACCCAATCCGCGCCCTGGCGGCTGCGCCAGTCGGCGATCGTCCGTTCGCGGTCGTTGAGCGCCAGGATCAGATGCGAGCGCGATCCCCCCATGCGCTGCGCGGCGATCGAGGGGACGTAGCCGAGCTTGGCGATCGACGCCTGGACGCGCTGCGTCATCTCGGGCCGGACGTTCGGTTCCTTGTTGATGACGCGGCTGACCGTCTGGAGCGAGACGCCCGCATCCGCCGCGACGTGGCGGATGGTGACGGCCTGGCGGCGGCGGACCATCAGGCGGCGTCGGGCGCCACGCCGCAATATTGCGCGACGTAGGCGGCATGGGGCGGCAGGCCGCGGACCGTGGTCGCGACGTTCTGGCGCAACGTCGAGAGCAAGCGTGCCATGTCGTCGTCGCCGAGCTTCGCGGCGATCGGGTGGTGGCTGCGCGGTACGATGCCCTGGCCCAGCATCACCTGCACCCAACTGTTCTCGGCGAACAATTCCTCGTTCTTGCGGAAGACGCGGCCGGTTTCGCGGAACAGCTCGATCTTCTGGGCGAGGCTGTCGGGAATGGCCATCGTCGCGCACTGCCGCCAGAACGGGCTGTCGCGGCGTTCGGTCACCTTATAGTGGAGGATCAGGAAGTCGCGGATCTGCAGCATGTCGGTATGCTGCTGGTCGTTGAATTCGGCGATGTCGCGGGGGCTGACGTCGCCCGCCGGCATCATCCGGATCAGCCGCAGGATCGCGCGCTGGATCAGGTGGATGCTGGTCGACTCCAGCGGCTCCATGAACCCGCCCGACAGGCCCAGCGCGATACAATTGCGATGCCATTGCCGGCGCCGCGCGCCGGTGACGAAGCGGATGCGGTTGGGCTCGGTCAGCACCCGCCCCTCGACATTGCCGAGCAGGCGGCCGAGCGCGGCGTCGTGATCGAGATAGCGGCTGCAATAGACGATTCCGTTGCCGACGCGATGCTGCAGCGGGATACGCCATTGCCAGCCGGCATCATGCGCCATCGCCCGCGTGAACGGCATCGCCGGGGCGACGCTTTCGGTCTGCACCGCGATCGCGGCGTCGCAGGGCAGGTAATGCGTCCAGTCGTCGAAGCCGGTGTGCAGCGCCTGTTCGATCAGCAGCGCGCGGAAGCCGGTGCAATCGAGGAAAAGGTCGCCCTCGATCCGCATACCCGAATCGAGCAGCAATGCCGCGATGTCGCCGCTCTCGCCGTCGAGCTGGACCTGCGCGATCCTGCCTTCGACCCGGCGCGCGCCGTCCGCCTCGGCCATCCGGCGCAGGAAGCGGCCGTACAGCCCGGAATCGAGCTGATAGGCGTAGTTCATGCGCTCGTCGGGCAGATGCGCGAACTTGCCCTCGCGCGCGGCGATCAGCTCGAGGCAGTAATCGTCATAGGGCTGGCCGTGGCCGCGGGTCTGGCCGTCGAGCCAATAATGCTGGAAGCCCGCGGCCCAATGGTCGGTGCCGGTCAGGCCGAAGGAATGGAAATAGCTGTCGCCGGCCTGCTTCCATCCGTCGAAGGCGATGCCGAGTTTGAACGTCGCCTGCGTCGCGCGCATGAAGTCGGCTTCGTTGATGCCGAGCAGACGGTTGAAGGTGATGAGCGGCGGGATCGTCGATTCGCCGACGCCGACGGTGCCGATCGCATCGGATTCGACCAAAGTGACCGCGGCGGCGCGCCCCATGACGCGGGCGATCGCGGCGGCGGCCATCCAGCCCGCGGTGCCGCCGCCGGCGATGACGATGCGGCGCGCCTTCATCGCCCCAGCGCCCGCAGCAGGAAGGCGCGCAGCCGCCCGGCGGTTTCGGGGGTCAGCGGCGCGAGGATGCTGCGCGCGCCCTCCGGGATATGCGCCGAGACGGCCGCGTCATCCTCGAAAACATAATGGTCGAACATCTCGCGCCAATGCCTCTTCTGGTCTTCGGGAAGGTCGCGGATGGCGAGGATCGCATGATTGAGCGCGTCCTGCGGCTGACCCAGCCAGCGCGGGCTCGACCGCCACCAGTAATTGACCAGGACGTTGAACGACGCCAGCCCCTCGACGTGATGCCACCACATCGCCGGCACGTAGAGCGCGTCGCCGGCGTCGAGATCTGCGACGATCGCATGGTCGAGCGCGTCGCGGAACCGCGGATGCGCGGCGAAATCGGGGGCGTGGAAATCGACCATGCTGACCGCGCGGCCCGCGGGCGTGTTGTCGATCGGGCCGAGATACAGGTTGCGGAACTGCTCGCGCGGAAAGAGCGTGAAGCGGCGGCGGCCGACCGCGACGCAGGCGAGATTGTCGGGCACGTCGTTATGCGCCGCGATCCGCGTCCGCGTTCCCATCCAGATGCTGACGAGCGGGTCGCGCGTCCCGAGATCGACGTGGTTCGCCTCGTGCAGGCCGTGGAAGAAGTTGAGGAGGTCGATCGACGCGAGATAGATGGTGCGGGCGTCGTCGTTGGCATCGATATGCGCGAAGATCTCGTCGAGCTTCGACTGGAAGGTCGCGAAGTTCATCCCCATCGCATCGTCGTAGAACAGCCGGCCGTCGCTGCCCGGCGCGCCCACCGACACGGTGAACGGCACGTCGCGGCGGTGCGCGAGGATGTAGCGGCGCGCCTCCTGCGCGGAGCGGCGACCCGCCTGGACCAGCGGCCAGTCGCCGACGAGGTTGCGGACGACGAACGGCCGGTCGGCGGCGCGCAACTTCGCGTCGAGGTCGGCGGCGTCGACCACCGCCACCTCGGGCACGCGGGGCAGCGCCGCGAAGATGTCAGCCATGCGCCAGCGTCGCATTCTTGCGGGCGATCAGCGCGGGCAGATTGCCCTGCGATGCCAAGGCCATGAAGATCGGCAGCAGATGCCCGTCGCGATGCAGGTCGTCGAGCGCCGAGGCGGTCAGGCCGCGCAGCCGATCCTCGTCGATGACATGGAAGCCGACCAGCCGGTTGACCGATCCGTCGTCGAGCGGCACTTCGAGCGTCAGCGGTTCGAGCAGCTCGTGCCGGTCGAGCGCGGCGAAGAAGCCGGCGCTCTCGCGATAGCCGGCGTCGAGCGCGCCGAGTTGCTCGATCATCGCGGCGAGCCGGGGCGAGGGCTGGCCATCGGGGTCGAACAGCAGGTCGCCGTCGCCGATCCGCGGGCTGGCCATGTCGATATGGACCTGCGGCCCCTGCGCGCTCGCACCGATCAGCAGCGGCTGGATCGCCATCGCCAGCGGCACGTAGCGCGCATCCCAGCGGCCATCGGCAAGGTAGAGGTTCTCGTCGTTCTCGAACCCGAACATGGCGAGCGCGAGCGTGCTGCCGTCGGCCAGGTTGCGGCGGAACAGGATGAGATATTCGGACTGCACGCGCCGGAATTCGTCGGGGACGATGAGGCAGCTCATCTGCGCATCGCCCAGCGCGGCGCTGCGTTCGCGGCGGATCCGCGTGCCGGCATGCGCTGCGGCGGTGAGGATGGCATGGTCGGGCATATTCGATCCAATCCCGTGGGTCAGGCGCCGTGGCGGCGGGCGCGCAGGCTTCGTCCTATCTACCGACACGGCGCCGACAAGACGAAAAGAGCCACCTCTTCACAGAGATGGCTCTTTCCGTCGGCACGGGTCGATCAGAAGTTGAACCGGACGCCGCCGGAGTAGCGCGCGTCCTGCTTCGCCACGAAGGTGACGTTGCGGTCCGAACGGCGATGCCCGCGGCGATCGGCGCCGGTCAGGTTGATCGCCTCGGCGAAGACGGTCAGGCCGGGCACGAACTGCCAGCTGATCGTGCCGTCGAGCTGGCCGTACCCTTCCGTATAATACGGATTGATGCCGCCGCCGGACAGGAACTGCGCCCGCCAATTGTACGATGCGCGCGCCTGGAAGCCGTTCTTGTCGTAATAGAGCGTCGCATTGGCGCTGTCGGAGAGGCCGTTGATCGCGAATTGCGACGTGCTCGCCGGCAGCAGGTTGTTGTAGTTCCGGTTGCCGTTGACGATCGTATAGTTGAGCTGCGTGCCGAAGCCGGTCTGCCAGAAGCTGTGCTGGATCGCGAATTCGAAGCCGTTGATCGTCGCGGTCTGGTCGCTGTTGAACGGCGTCGAGATGACGAAATTGACCGGCGCGTCCGCGGCGGTGCCCAGGATTGTGCCGTTGACGACGCTGCCCGGGTAATTGGCGCCGATATAGTTGCGGATGTCGGCGAAGGTCGCATTCGCGCCGAGCGCGGCGATCGCGGCCTGATACCGCGGGCCGTTGGCCGGGTTGGTCAGGTTGAACGCCGGGCCGTTGAGCTGGGTGACGCCGATATAGTTCGACACCTGTTTGCGGAAATAGCCGACCGACATGTAGCTTTCGGGCGTGTAATACCATTCCGCCGACAGATCGATGTTCTTCGACTTGTAGGGCACGAGGTTGGGGTTGCCCTGCGCACCGGTGCCGCCGCCGACGCGGAACAATTGGTCGAGCGTCAGGCCGCCTTGCAGCGAGCCGTAATCGGCACGCGTGATCGTGTGGCTGTACGATGCGCGCAGCTTGACGTTGCGGATCGGCTGGACGTCGAAGTCAACCGACGGCAGCCATTCGTCATAACCGCCCGAAAAGGTGGTGAAGGCGCTGTTGCCCGAATAGACGATGTTGAATTCGTTCTGCGAATTCTGCCGCGTCCCGGTCGGGATCGGCACCAGCGCCGAGGATTTCACCGTCGTGTTCTCGTAGCGCAGGCCGGCGATCAGATGCGCCGGGTTGGAGAACAGGTCGAACTTGTTGTTGATCTGCAAATACGGCGCGACGGTCTTTTCACGGATGCGGCGATCGGTGGTGTAGGGGGTGAGGCAATTGCCGTCGCCGCCGCAGATGCCGTAGGTCGAATCGAGCAGGCCGACGACCTGTTCGAAATTATAGCCGTAGAATTGCTTGGCGATGTCGGCGCTGCCGACCCCGCCGACGCCCTTGAACTTGCTCGGGATGTCGATCAGCTTGAAGATGTCGTCGGGCAGCAGCGCCGCCGCCGCCGCACGCTGCGCCGCGCTGTCGCCGCCGGTGCCGCCCCAGGTGTCGTTCTGCAACACGCCATAGGCCGAGCGCACCTTGTTGTCGGTGAAGGTGAAGCCGAAATCGATCGAATCGAGGAAGCTGCCGCTGTGGTCGTAATGCCCCTTGAGCTGGGCCTGGTTGATCCGGTCGCGGAAGTAGGAATTGCGGAAGGCGTTGCCGGTCGGCACGATCAGCGACGCGTTCAGCGGGTCGATGCCGGGCTGCATCTGATAGGAGATCACCGGCAGATCGTTGTCGAAGTTGATCGTCTGGTTGGCGACGCCGAAGATCGCGGTGCCCAGCGAGTTGCTGTTGCCATATTTGTTGGTCGGCTTCGATTCGGCGGTCGAATGATGCGCGTCGAGCGCGACGGTGACGCCACCGGGCGCCTCCCAGGCGAGGTTGGCGCCGAGCGACTTGTTCTCGGTCCGGTATGCGGTCAGCGCGCTGGAATAGGACAGGTCCTTGGCTTCCGCCGCGGTGAACCGCTCGGTGTAAAAGCGCGGGCCGGCGACGGGGCCGTCGGTCCAGGACGACGAGGTGTCGTTGTGGTTGAACCAGATGCCGACGTTGGCGTTGCGCGTCTTCACCTCGTTGCGCGAATAGGTGTAGTCGATGGTCGCGACCAGCGTGTCGGTCGGCTTGGCCTGCAGCACCAACTGGCCGTTGATACGCTCGCGGCTGATGTCGTTGACGTCGTAGGAGGCGTTCTGCGGCACTTCGTAGACGCTGGTGGCGCTCGGGCGGTTGGTGATGTTCGCCGCACGCGGATCGCCGGGCTGCGCGAGCGAGCCCCAATTGTTCTCCGACCCCAGATAGCCGTCGCGCCAGCCGACATTGGCCTGATTCACCGAGGCGCGGCGCTTCTGGTAGACGCCGTTCGCCAGGATGCCGATCCGGTCGTCGGCGAAGGTGGTCGAGAAGATGCCCGACACTTCGGGCGTGATGTCGTTCTTGCCGTTCTGCGAGGTGTCGATGACGCCGCGCGCCGCGACCGAACCGCGCGTGCCGACCTTGTCGAACGGGCGGGGCGTGCGGATGTTGATCGTCGCGCCGATGCCGCCCGAGGGGACGCTGGCGCGGCCCGATTTGTAGACCTCCAGCGCGGCGATGCCTTCGGAGGCGAGGTTGGCGAAGTCGAACGCGCGCGAGCCCGGCGCGCTGTTGCCGTCGCCGATCACCGCGGTCGGCAACTGGCGGCCGTTGAGCACGACGAGATTGTATTCGGGGCCGAGGCCGCGGACGGTGACGAACGAGCCTTCGCCGTTCGACCGGTCGATCGACACGCCGGTGATGCGCTGGAGCGATTCGGCGAGGTTGGTATCGGGGAATTTGCCGATGTCCTCCGCCGAGATCGCGTCGACGATACCCTGGCCGTCGCGCTTGATGTCCGCGGACGCGCGCAGCGAGGCGCGGATGCCGGTCACGACGATGTCGCCGGTGGTGTCCGGTGTGTCCGTAGGCGTCGCGGCCTGCGGTTCGATCTGCGAGGGGCCGGTGTTGCCGAGCGTGGCGGCCGCGTCCTGCGCGGCGGCGGCACCCGGCAGGGCGACGAGAGCGGCGGTCGAAACCCCGATGGCGAATTGCGAAAGCAGGCGAGCCCGGACGCGGCGCATGATAAATCCTCCCCGATGACAGGCGCGGCGATCCCGCGCTCTTGAGAACGTTCACTTCACGGATAAGCCGTTGTCTGTCAAGCGCATCCTGACGATGGCCCGTCCCCGTTGTGAACGTTCTCTTATTATGCTTTGAAGGGCGCCATGCCTGCAAAGGGCGACAGGCCGGCGGCGAATGCGTCGGCGACGGGAGGAATGCATGAAGCGGTTTTGGAAGACGTGTGCCTCGGCGACGGTATTGGCGACGGTCGCGCTGACGGCCGGCGCACCCGCCGCGGGCGGTCGCGTGAACGCGGCGGCACCGGCGTCGGCGCAGGCGACGGCGGCGCGCGCGCGTGCCGATGCGATCGTCGCGCGGATGACGATCGACGAGAAGATCGCGCTGCTCCACGGTCTGTTCCCGCCGATGGCGGCGGGCAAGTCGAGCAACGAACTGATCCCGTCGGCGGGCCATGTCGACGGCATCGCGCGGCTGGGCGTACCGCTGGTGCGCGAAAGCGACGCCTCGCTCGGCGTCGCCAACCAGGTCGAGCAGCGCAAGGGCGACGTCGCCACCGCGCTGCCGTCCGGTCTCGCCACCGCGGCGAGCTTCGATCCCGCCATCGCCCGTGCCGGCGGCACGATGATCGGCGCGGAGGCGCGCGCCAAACGGTTCAACGTGCTGCTCGCCGGTGGCGTCAACCTGACGCGCGATCCGTGGAACGGGCGCAATTTCGAATATCTCGGCGAGGACCCGCTGCTCGCGGGGACGCTGGCCGGCGAGCATATCGCGGGCGTGCAGAGCAACCGCATCGTCTCCACCGTCAAGCATTTCGCGCTCAATGCGCAGGAAACCGGGCGTACCGTCGTCGATGCGCGGATCGGCGAGGCGGCGTTCCGGATGAGCGACCTGCTCGCCTTCGAGATCGCGATCGAGAAGGGGCAGCCGGGATCGGTGATGTGCGCCTACAACAAGGTCGGCGGCGACTGGGCGTGCGAGAACGGCCATCTGCTCAACGACGTGCTGAAGCGCGACTGGGGCTATCACGGCTGGGTGATGAGCGATTGGGGGGCGGTGCATTCGACGGTGAAGGCGGCGAACGGCGGGCTCGACCAGCAATCCGGGCAGGAGCTGGACAAGGCGATCTATTTCGGTGCGCCGCTCAAGGCCGCGGTGGCGGCGGGGCAGGTGTCGGGCAAGCGGCTCGACGACATGGTCGCGCGGTATCTGACCGGGCTGATCGCGACCGGCGCCTATGACACGCCGATGCCCGACACCGCGCAGACCCCGCCCTATGCCGCGCATGCCGAGGTCGCGCAGCGCGCCGCCGAGGCGGGCATCGTGCTGCTCAAGAACGAGGGCGGCGTGCTGCCGATCGCGCGCACTGCCAAGCGGATCGTGGTGATCGGCGGCAATGCCGACGTCGGCGTGCTGTCGGGCGGCGGATCGTCGCAGGTGCGCTCGGTCGGCGGCGCACCGGTGGAGATCCCGCTCGCCACCGGCGGATCGGCGTCGTTCGCGCGGATCACCTATCACGCGTCCTCGCCGCTCGCCGCGCTGCGCAAGGCGCTGCCGGGGGCGCAGGTGACGTGGCTGGACGGCCGCATCTTCAACGCGACGATCGATGCGGCGAAGGGGGCCGATCTGGCGATCGTCTTCGCCACCCAATGGACGACCGAAGCGGAGGACGTTCCCGACCTGCGCCTGCCCAACCAGCAGGACGCGCTGATCGCCGCGGTCGCCGCCGCGCAGCCGCATATTGTCGCGGTGATGGAGACCGGCGGGCCCGTGCTGATGCCGTGGATCAAGGCGGTGCCCGCGGTGGTGCAGGCCTGGTATCCCGGCCAGCGCGGCGGCGAGGCGCTGGCGGCGATCCTGACCGGCGCGGTCAACCCGTCGGGGCGGCTGCCGATCACCTTCCCAGCCGACGCATCGCAGCCGCCGCGCCCGCGCCCCGTCGGGCTCGACCGCCTGACCGGACTCGAGGCGGAGGCGGCGGCCAATCCGGCGGTGGCATCGCAGAAGACGCTGGAAAGCTTTCCGGCGGATTATGTCGAGGGCGCCGACGTCGGCTATCGCTGGTATGAGAAGAAGGGGCTGACGCCGCTGTTCCGCTTCGGCCACGGGCTGAGCTACACCAGCTTCGCCTATCGCAACCCGGTGGTCGCCGGCGGCGCGCGGCTGACCGTGACGTTCGACATCGTCAACACCGGCCAGCGGGCGGGGGCCGACGTGCCGCAGATGTACGTGGCGCGCGAGGATGGCGGCGCACCGATGCGGCTCGCGGCGTTCACGCGCGTGACGCTGAAGCCGGGCGAGACGCGCCGCGTGACGCTGACCGCCGAGCCGCGCATCGTCGCCGATTACGACACGAAGCTGCCCGGGTGGCGGATCGCGGCGGGGCGCTATCGCGTGGCGCTGGCGCGCGACGCGGGCGACCGGACGATCGTGTCGAGCGCGACGCTGCAAGCGACGACGATGAAGCCGTAAGGAAAACCACGAGGCAAAGCATAAGGTTGTCGCCGGGGCGCATCGCGGGCAGGATCGCCACGCCACGATGCCCACCGCCGCCGCCACTCTGCCCACCCGCCTGTTCCTGATCGTCTTCGCGCTGGCGAACGTCGGCGGGGTGATCGCCTATCTGCCGCTGCTGACGCTGCTGCTGCCGCTCAAGGTCGAGGCGCTGAGCGGGGCGGCGCGGATCGGGGTGTTCACCGCCTGCATCACCGCGGGCGCGCTGTCGGCGAGCGGCGCCAACGTGCTGTTCGGCTGGCTGAGCGACCGGTCGCTGCGGCGCGGCGGCGGCCGGCGGCGATGGATGGTCGGCGGCATCGTCGGCACCGCGGCGAGCTATGCCGCGGTCGCGCTCGCGCAGACGCCGGTCGCGCTGGTCGCCGCGATCGTCGCCTTCCAGTTCGCCGTCAACGCGCTGCTCGCACCGATGATGGCGATCATGGCGGAGGAGGTGCCCGACGCGCAGAAGGGCATCGCCGGTGGATTGCTGTCGCTCGGCAGTCCGGTGGCGTCGGCATTCTCGGCGATCCTGGTCGGCGGTGCGATCCTGCCGGAGGCGGCGCGGCTGGCGTTGGTGCCGGTCGTCGTCACCGCCTGCGTGCTGCCGCTGCTGATCGTGCGCGGCGCGCCGTCGGCGGCAATCGCGCCGCATGCGCCGGTCGCGTCGTCGCGGCGCGATCTGGTGATCGCCGGCGTGTCGCGACTGCTGGTGCAGGTCGCCGCGGCGGTGACGCAGGCGTATCTGCTCTATTATTTCGAGAGTATCCTCGGCGGCGCGGCGCGCGGCGACCTGCCGGCGCGGATCGGCAGCCTGCTGGTCCTCGTCTTCGTCATACCCTTGCCGATCGCCGTGCTGCTCGGCCGCCTGTCGGACCTGACGTGGCGGCGTACGCCGTTCCTGCTGATCGCCGCCGCCGTCGCGGTCGCGGGGCTGCTCGGCATGGCGGCGGCGCGGGACTGGACCGGCGGCGCGATCGCCTTCGGCGTCTACGTCACCGGCTCGTCGGTGTTCGTCGCGCTGCACGCCGCCTTCGCGATGCAGCTGCTGCCCAATCCCGCGCATCGCGGACGCGACCTCGGCCTGTTCAACCTCGCCAATACCTTCCCCTCGCTGCTCGGGCCGCCGCTGACCTGGATGCTGGCGGCGCCGCACGATTTCACCGCGGTGCTGCTGCTGCTCGCCTTCCTCACCGGCTGCGGCGGGCTCGGCATGCTGCGCGTGCGGGCGCTGCGCTGAACGGCCAAATCGCCCCTTAACAGCCCTTTATACGTCTGATGACGTATGACGCTGCGGCGCGTCTTCGGCCATTCTCCACGCGGAACTAGGCGGTGCGAGGGTGCAGATGGACGGTGTTCGCGTGGGCAAGCGAGTGATCGGCGCGCAGGCGCCCGTCACGGTCGGATGGGACAATATCCCCAGGGTCGAAGGCGGCCCGCTGAGACAATTCTTCTTCACCTGGTTCCAGCCGACGATGCTGTTCGCGCTGCTCGCCTTCTGGTTCTACGCGCCCAACAGCATCGCCAAGGCCTCGACCGCGGTCGCCATCGGCGTCGGCTTCAAGCTGTTGCTGCTCGGTCTCGAATGGCTGGTGCCGCGGCATGAGAGCTGGCGGCTGACCTGGAAGGAGCTGACCAGCGACCTCTTCTACGTCGGGCTCGGCTTCACGATGCTCCGGATCGTCGAAAGCTATATCGGCGACGGCGTCATCATCGAGGCGGTGCAGCATTCGTTCGACTGGGACAAGCTCGCCTGGTTCACCGGCCTGCCGCTCCTGCTGCAAGCCTTCCTGATCTCGTTCGTCTTCGATTTCGGCCAATATTGGATGCATCGCGGGATGCACAATTGGCACCCGCTGTGGATCGCGCATGCGCCGCATCACTACATCACGCAGCTCAACGTCAACAAAGGCGCGGTCGGCAACCCGGTGGAGCTGTTCCTGATCGGGCTGGGCGTCGGCGGCTTCTTCGACTTCGTGCCGCGCGCGGTCCTGCTCGCCGGCGCCTTCGGCCTCGCCGTCGGCACCTATCAGCATATCAACGTCCGCTTCAATTCGCCGCGCTGGTGGCGGTTCATGTTCAACACCACCGAGCATCACAGCGTGCATCACTCGCAGGACTTCGAGGCGAGCCGCAGCAATTATTCCAACACCTGGGTGATCATCGATCGCATGTTCGGCACCTGCGTCGACGGCGAGGCGGAGCTGCTGGGGATGGAAGGCGGCCGGCCGATGTCGATCGGCGAGACGATGAGCTTCACCTTCGTGGAGGGCTGGAAGAGCGTCAAGGCGCGGTTCGCACCGGCCTCTTATGGTCAGCAGGCGGTGCCGGCCGAATGACCGCCGCCACGTCGGCGGCGGCGGCCGCGACCACACCGCCGGGCGCCGCGCACGCCGATGCGCCCGCAGCACCGAACTGGCATGCGCGGCTGACCGACTGGATCTGGCACGTCCGCGGCAGCGTGGCGCTCGCCCCGGGCCAATCGGCGGACGAGGCCTTCGACCGGCTCGAACCGCTGTTCCGCCAGACCGGCACCAGCCGCGCGCGGACCGGCGATACGCTGACCTTCAGCAAGAAGGATGCGGCGGCGCAGGACAAGATGGTCGTCTTCACCGACGGCGTGCTGCGGGTCGATGCGGGCGACGCCGGCCCGGTGCTGCGCTATCGGCTGACGAGCCGCGCCTTGCTGTTCTGCTTCCTGGCGCCCTTGCTGTTCCTCTTCTTCGCGCAATCGACCATCGTTCTGGCGAAGCTGGACAAGCCGAAGACGGAGGCCAAGGACAAGAAGCTCGACGCGAAGAAGACGCCCGCGCCGCTCAACCCGATCGACAAGGCGCTGGGCGCGCCCGCCCCGGAGAAGCCCAAGAAGAAGGGCGGCGACGACGACAAGGACAAGAAGCCGTCGCCGACCCCGGGCTATGTCTTCGCGGGGATCTTTGCGGCGCTGTACGCGATCGGGCGGGTGTTCGAGGCGCGGCGGATCCGGGCGCTGTTCGCACGCACCCTGCTCGACGCCTGACCTGCCGATCCGCCCCGCCGGTTTCCGCGGTCCGGCAAGGCCGTTGCGCATGAGGGGCGCAGGGCTAAAGGTGCGCCGCACGGGGTTGCGGAGCTGGCCATTTGATCGACGACGTGATGCTGCCTGACAAGACGTTTGCCAGCCGCGTCGACTGGAACCTGCTGCGCACCTTCGTCGAAATCGTCCGCGCCGGCGGCATCGGCGCGGCGGCGCGCAAGCTGAACAAGCAGCAGCCGAGCATCAGCGCCGCGTTGAAACGGCTGGAGGAGCAGGTCGGCGTCCAGTTGCTCAACCGCTCCGCGGGCGGGGTGGAGATGACCGCGGCGGGCACCGCCTTGCTCGCTTTGTGCGAGGAGATGCTGGAGGCTGCCCGGATGGTGCCGCATCAGGTCGCGCAGGCGACCAAGCGGATCGAGGGGGTGGTGCGCATCCAGCTCATCTCCGCGGTGACCTCGGTGGAATTCGACGAGGCGATCGCCAGCTTCCACCGCCGCAACCCCAATATCCATATCGAAATCCGCGTGTCGCCGTGGCGGGCGGTGCTCGACGCCCTCGAACACGGCGAGGCGGAGATCGGCGTCGGCTATGACAGCAACGTCCGCGGCGGGCTGATCTACGAACCTCTGCTGGTCGAGCGCCAGCAGCTATATTGTTCGCGCAGCCACCCGCTGTTCGGCCACCGCGTCGAGCGGCTCGGCGACCTCAAGGACGAGGGCTTCGTGCTGACCGGCGAGGACGAGCTGGAGACGATCACCCGCCTGCGCCGCCGCTATCGGCTCGGCACCCGCGCCACCGGCCGGGCCGAGGATATCAACGAGGCGATCCGGCTGATCACGCTCGGGGTCGGCATCGGTTTCCTGCCGGTCCTGGCCGCCGAGACCGCGGTCGCCAAGGGGAAGCTGTGGCCGCTGCTCCATCCCGATACCGAGCCGTCCTACGATATCTTCCTGCTCGCCCGCGCCGAGCCCTCGCGCGATACCGCCACCCAATTGTTCTTTGACGAGGTGATGCGCCGCCACCGCGCTCAGCGCCGGGCATAGATACGGTCTATGCCTTTCATCGGAATTTTGTCTCTTCATTGATGATGCGCACCGCGGCAACCTCCTTGGCAACGGTAATGCATTGATGTGCTGATGATTTCACCGGTTCCGTGACACGGGCCGGCGGGTCGGGCGGCGTCGGAATACGAAGGGGACGCTGAATGGTGGATCGAGCGTGGCGCAGCGGCGTCGCCGCGATAGCGGCTTTGCTGGCTCTGGCCGGCTGCGACAGCAAGCCGGCGGGATCGGCGGCCGGGGTCGGCGCCGTCAAGAAGGACTTTACGATCGGCTGGTCGATCTACACCGGCTGGATGCCGTGGCCCTACGCCCAGCAGGCCGGGATCGTGAAGAAATGGGCCGACAAATACGGGATCAGCATCCGCGTGTTGCAGGTCAACGACTATGTCGAATCGGTGAACCAATATGCGGCCGGCAAGCTCGACGGCGTCACCGCGACGACGATGGACGCGCTGACCATTCCCGCGGCGGGCGGCAAGGACACCACCGTCTTGCTGATCGGCGATTATTCGAACGGCAACGACGGCGTCGTGCTCAAGAACGGCCGGACGATGGCCGACATCAAGGGCCGGTCGGTCAAGCTGGTCGAACTGTCGGTGTCGCACTTCCTGCTCGCCCGCGGCCTCGAACTCAACGGACTGAAGCTGGGCGACGTCAAGACGGTGAACACCGGCGACGCCGATATCGTTGGCGCCTTCGCCTCGCCCGGCGTCACCGCGGTCGCCACCTGGAACCCGCAATTGGCGACGATCCGTGCCACGCCGGGGGCGACCGAGGTCTTCGACAGCTCGAAGATCCCCAACGAAATCCTCGACACGCTCAACGTCAGCACCGAGACGCTGAAGGCCAATCCGAACCTCGGCAAGGCGCTCGCCGGCATCTGGTACGAGACGATGGCGATCATGACCCGCACCGACGCGACGGGGAAGGTCGCGCGCGCGGCGATGGCCAAGGCGGCCGGCACCACCGAGGCCAGCTTCGACGAACAGCTCAAGACCACGCATCTGTACGCCCGCGCGCAGGACGCCGCGGCCTACGCGGAGAATCCCGATCTGATCACGGTGACCGATCGCGTGCGGCAGTTCAGCTTCGCGCACGGCCTGTTCGGGCCGAGCGCGAAATCGGTCGACGCGATCGGCATCAGCTTCGCCGGCGGCAAGTCGCTCGGCGACCCCAAGAACGTCAAGCTGCGCTTCGACCCGAGTTACATGAAGCTCGCCGCGAGCGGCAAACTGTAGCGGCGCCTCGATCGATCGACGGACGCCGCCGGGGTGCCGCCCCGGCGAACGGCGCGGCGTGCCCGCGGGCACGGCTGGGATTTGGCAACACGATGGGTCTGAGAACGAACAACATGGATCGGAACGGCATGGGTCAGAACGTCATGGATCGGAACGTCGTGCATTCGGCCGGGGCGCGGCATCGGTCGTGAGGCGGCTGGTCGACATCCGCCCGCAACGGGCCTCGCGGCTGTTGCTCGGCGCGCTGCCGATCGTCGCGCTGCTGCTCTTCTACCTGCTCGCCTCGGAAGCGCGCCATGCCGACAATCCCGCCGACAAGGTGTTGCCCACCTTCGCCGCGATGGCGCAAGCGGCGCATGATTTCACCACCCAGCGCGATCCCGCCAGCGATCGCATCGTGCTCGTCGCCGATACGATCGCCAGCCTCTATCGTCTCGGCCTCGGCCTCGCCATCGCCACCGCGACGGCGCTGTTCCTCGGTTTGCTGCTCGGCACCGTACCGCTCGCCCGCGCCCTGCTCGGGCCGATGGTCGCGATCATCGCGGTGATCCCGCCGGTTGCGGTGCTGCCGATCCTGTTCATCGTGCTCGGGCTGGACGAAGCCTCCAAGATCGCGCTGATCGCGATCGGCATCGCCCCGTTCATGACGCGCGACCTCACCGGCTTCGTCACCGGCCTGCCCGCCGAACAATTCGCCAAGGCGCAGACGCTGGGCGCCAACAGCTGGCAATTGGCGATCCGCGTGGCGTTGCCGCAGCTGATGCCGCGGCTGATCGAGGCGTTGCGCCTGTCGATGGGGCCGGGCTGGGTGTTCCTGATCGCGGCGGAGGCGGTCGCCTCGGACGTCGGGCTCGGCTATCGCATCTTCCTCGTCCGCCGCTATTTCGCGATGGACATCATCCTGCCCTACGTCGCGTGGATCTCGCTGCTGGCGATCCTCGCCGATGCGCTGTTGCTGTTCGTCAGCCGCCGCGGCTTCCCCTGGGCGCATGGTGGCGGCCGATGACCGCGCTTCTCGAACTGCGCGACATCTGGGTCGAATATGGCGACAAGATCGTCCTCGAACGCGTCTCGCTCCAGCTTGCCGAGGGCAGTTTCGTCGCGGTGGTCGGGCCGTCGGGGGCGGGCAAGAGCACCTTCCTGCGCCTCGTGCTGGGGCAGGAGGCGCCGACCCGCGGCCAGGTGCTGCTGGACGGCAGGCCGATGCGCGCCGAATGCGGCCCCGATCGCGGCGTCGTGTTCCAGCGTTATTCGGTGTTCCCGCACCTCACCGCGCTCGGCAACGTGCTGTTCGGGATCGAGTGCGCGCAGGCGCCGGTTGCCGCGCGGCTGTTCGGCGCGAAGCGGCGCGCGGCACGCGACCTCGCCGTCGAGATGCTCGCCGCGGTCGGCCTCGAACACAGTCTCGGCGTCTATCCCGCGCAGATGTCGGGCGGGATGCAGCAGCGGCTCGCGATCGCGCAGGCGCTGGTCAAGCACCCGCGCATCCTGCTGCTCGACGAGCCCTTCGGTGCGCTCGATCCCGGCATCCGCCTCGACATGCACGCGCTGATCACCCGGCTGTGGCAGGAGCACGGGCTGACCATCGTGATGGTGACGCACGACATCGGCGAGGCGTTCAAGCTCGGCACCCGGGTGCTGGCCTTCGACAAGCGGCGCCACGACCCGCACGCCCCGCATCGCTTCGGCGCGACCGTGACCTACGATCTGTCGCTCGACCGCAAGAATCCGCCGCCACCCGCGCTCGTCGCGGACCTGTCCGGGAGACTCCTCGCATGACGACCAGTACCGCCCAACCCTCCGGCGCGCGCGATCACGCGCGGGCGATGGCGGGCACCCGCGTCGAGGCGATGCCGACGCTGCCCGCCGCCGCCGCCGACGCGCCGGGCGCGGTGACCTGGGAAGAGACGATCGCGGCCGGCGGCTATGCCTCGCGGCGGATCGCCCGCGGCACCCGGCTGCGGCTGATCGACGTGGCGGGGGATGGCTGTGCCGCGCTGCTCGCGTTCAACGCCGAGATGCCGAGCGAGCGGCTGAACGTCGCCGACACGCTGAAGGTGCAGTGGAACGGCTATCTTGGCGCCGGGCGGCTGCTGCTGTCGGACATGGGGCGGGTGATGATGAGCATCCTCGCCGACGACGCCGGCACGCACGACGCCTTTTGCGGCGCGTCGAACGCGGCGTCGAACGCGCGCCGCTACGGCGACGGCGGCAATTACGGGCCGCATCCCAGCGCGCGCGACCGGTTCATGCTGGGCGTCGCCAAGCACGGGCTCGGCCGCAAGGACGTCCATCCCTGCATCACCTGGTTCAAGGGCGTCCGCATCGCCGCCGACGGCACCACGCAGGCCGAGATCGGCCCGTTCGCGCCGGGCCGCACGCTGCTGCTGCGCGCCGAGATGGAGCTGATCGTGGTGCTCGCCAACTGCCCGCACGTGCTCGATCCGCGCCCGCGCTACACCGTCACCCCGGTGCGCGCGACCGCGTGGCGCGGCGCGCCGGCGGCGGCGGACGACCCGATTCGCACCGCGACGCCCGAAGGCCTGCGCGCCTTCCTCAACACCGAAGACGTCTACGCGCGCTGAAGGACCATGATGACCACTTTCCCCCTGTCCGGCACCATCCGCCATGACGAGATCGTACCGGCGCGTGCGCCCTGGCTGCACCGCATCGCCGCCGGCGAGACGCTGCGCATCATCGATCTTGAGGGCAACCAGGCGGTCGATTTCCTCATCTACGCCGCCGACGACGACGCCGAACGCTACAGCGCGCAGGACACGATCGCCGCGCAGCGCAACCTGTTCCTGCGCACCGGCACCGTGCTGCTGTCCAACGAGGGGCGGCCGATGATGACGATCGTCGCCAGCGACGTCGCCTATCACGACACGATCGGCGGTGCCTGTTCGTGCGAATCGAACACGTTGCGCTACGGCCACCACACCAAGGCGCAGCACAGCTGCGTCGACAATTTCCTCGACGCCAACGGCCGCGCCGGGCGCGGCAAGCGCGACATGGTGTCCAACATCAACTTCTTCATGAACGTGCCGGTCGAGGCGGACGGGACGCTGGGGATCGTCGACGGCATCTCCGCCCCCGGCCTCGGCGTCGACCTGCGCGCCGAGATGGATGTCGTCGTCGTCGTCTCCAACTGCCCGCAGATCAACAATCCGTGCAACGGCTTCAACCCGACGCCGGTGCGCATGCAGGTGGCCGGCTGATGTTCGCGAGGGTCCTGGTCGCCAATCGCGGCGCGATCGCCTGCCGCATCATCCGCACGCTGAAGGCGATGGGGGTGGGATCGGTCGCCGTGTTCAGCGATGCCGACGCCGGCTCCGCGCACGTCGCGCAGGCCGACGTCGCGGTCCGTATCGGCCCGGCACCGGCGGCGGAAAGCTATCTCGACGTCGCGGCGATCCTCGCCGCGGCGGAGGCCACCGGCGCGGACGCGATCCACCCCGGCTACGGCTTCCTGTCGGAGAACACCGCCTTCGCCGAAGCCTGCGCCGCGCGCGGCATCGTCTTCATCGGGCCGACGCCGGAGAATATCCGCGCCTTCGGCCTCAAGCACACCGCGCGCGCGCTCGCCGCGGCGCAGGGCGTGCCGCTCGCGCCGGGGACCGATCTGCTCCGCGACGCGGGCGCGGCGATCGCGGCGGCGGCGGAGATCGGCTATCCGGTGATCCTTAAGGCGACCGCGGGTGGCGGCGGCATCGGCATGAAGGTGTGCGCCGACGAAGCCGATATCCGCGACGGCTTCGCCACCGTCGCGCGGCTCGGCGCGGGCAATTTCGGCGATGGCGGCGTGTTCCTGGAACGCTATGTCGCGCAGGCCCGCCATATCGAGGTGCAGGTGTTCGGCGACGGCGCCGGCCATGTCGTCGCGCTCGGCGAGCGCGACTGTTCGCTCCAGCGCCGCAACCAGAAAGTGGTCGAGGAAACCCCCGCGCCGCTGCTGCCCGAGGCGACGCGCCGGGCGCTGATCGACGCCGCGGTGCGGCTCACCGCCGCCGCAAACTATCGCTCGGCGGGAACGGTCGAATTCCTCTACGACGCGCAGCGCGACGATTTCTTCTTCCTGGAGGTCAACACGCGGCTGCAGGTCGAGCATGGCGTCACCGAACAGGTGACCGGCGTCGATCTGGTCGCATGGATGGTACGCAGCGCGGCGGGCGATTTCGGCTTCCTCGACGGCTTCGTCGCCAAGCCCGAAGGCGCCTCGATCCAGGTCCGCCTCTATGCCGAGGACCCCGCGCAGGACTATCGCCCCAGTTCGGGCCGGCTGGTCGGCGTGTCCTTCCCCGAGGGGCCGCGGGTCGACAGCTGGATCGCCGCGGGGACCGAGGTGTCGGCCTGGTACGATCCGATGCTCGCCAAGCTGATCGTCACCGCGCCGACGCGCGAGGCGGCGGTGGCGGCGATCCAGGACGCGCTTGACCGGACCAGCATCGCGGGGATCGAGACCAACCTCGACTGGCTGCGCACCGTGGTGCGCGCCCCCGTCTTCACCAGCGGCGCGGTGTCGACCCGGGCGCTGGCGGACATCGCCTATCACCCGCGTACGATACGCGTGCTCGCCGGCGGCGCCGCCACCACGGTGCAGGATCATCCCGGCCGCCTGCACCTGTGGAGCGTCGGCGTGCCCCCGTCGGGGCCGATGGACGCGCTCGCCTTCCGGCTCGGCAACCGGCTGCTCGGCAATGCCGACGATGCCGCGGGGCTCGAGATCACAGCGGCCGGCCCGACGCTGCTGTTCAATGCCGCGACGCGGCTCTGCCTGACCGGCGCCGATTTCGGCGCGAGCATCGCCGGTCGGCCGGTGCGCTGCTACGAGCCCGTCGACATCGCCGCGGGCGAGACGCTCAAGATCGGCCGCGTCACCGGCGGCGGGATGCGCGGCTATATCGCGGTCGCGGGCGGGCTCGACGTGCCGCTGTTCCTCGGCAGCCGCAGCGCCTTCACGCTCGGCGAGTTCGGCGGCCATGCCGGGCGCGCGGTGATGACCGGCGACACGCTCCATCTCGCCCGCACCGATCCGCCCGCATCGGTGGCGTGGGCGGCGCTGGCGCCGGCGGACCGGCCGGCGATCACGCGCGACTGGACGCTCGACGTGCTCTACGGCCCGCACGGCGCGCCCGATTTCTTCACCGCCGACGATATCGCGATGCTGCGCGCCACCGCCTGGAAGGTGCATTACAATTCCAACCGCACCGGGGTGCGCCTGCTCGGCCCCAAGCCGCACTGGGCGCGCAAGGACGGCGGCGAGGCGGGGCTGCACCCGTCCAACATCCACGACAATGCCTATGCGATCGGCGCGGTCGACTTCACCGGCGACATGCCGATCATCCTCGGCCCCGACGGCCCGTCGCTCGGCGGCTTCGTCTGCCCGTTCGTCGTCGCGCAGGCGGATCTGTGGAAGGTCGGCCAGCTGGCGCCCGGCGACACCGTGCGCTTCGTGCCGGTCGACAATGCTACCGCGGTGGCGGCGGAGCAGGCGCAGGACCGGCTGGTCGCCACGCTCGCGGCCGCACCCGCCGATCCCGACGGGGCGGGCGGGACGGCGGATGCGCTGGGCTCGCCGATCCTCCACGCGATCGACGCGCAGGGCGTTCGCCCGGCGGTGACCTATCGCCAGCAGGGCGACCGCAACCTGCTGGTGGAATATGGTCCGATCGTCCTCGACCTTGAGCTGAGGCTGCGCGTCCACGCGCTGATGCTGGAGATCGAGACGATGGGCCTGCCCGGGATCGTCGACGTCACCCCCGGCATCCGCTCGCTGCAGATCCATTACGACAGCCGGCAATTGTCGCAGGCCGCGTTGATCGCGGCGCTGGTCGCCGCCGAGGAGCGGCTGGGCGGGCTCGACGATTTCGAGATACCCTCGCGCGTCGTCCATCTGCCGTTGTCGTGGAAAGACCCGGCGATCTATCAGACGATCGACAAATATATGGAATCGGTGCGCGACGATGCGCCCTGGTGCCCCGACAACATCGAATTCATCCGCCGCGTGAACGGCCTCGCCAGCATCGACGAGGTAGAGCGGATCGTCTTCGACGCCGAATATCTGGTGATGGGGCTGGGCGACGTCTATCTCGGCGCGCCCGTCGCCACGCCGATCGATCCGCGCCACCGGCTGGTCACCACCAAATACAATCCGGCGCGCACCTGGACCCCGCCCAACGTCGTCGGCATCGGCGGCGCCTATATGTGCATCTACGGCATGGAAGGGCCGGGCGGGTATCAATTGTTCGGCCGCACCATTCAGGTGTGGAACGCCTGGCGACAGACCGACGCCTTCCGCGACGGCAAGCCGTGGCTGCTGCGCTTCTTCGATCGCATCCGCTTCTTCCCGGTCAGCCACGACGAACTGACCGAATGGCGGCGCGATTTCCCGCTCGGCCGCCGCGCGATCCGGATCGAGGAGGAGGTGTTCCGCCTGTCCGACTATCGCGCCTTCCTCGCCGAGAACGACGCGGCGATCGCCGCCTTCCAGGCGCAGCGGCAGGCGGCGTTCGACGACGAACGCGCGGCGTGGGAGCGTAGCGGCGAGTTCGACCGGGTCGCCGCGCTCACCGAGGAAGCCGATACCGGCACCGCCGCGGCGGAGATCGCGATCCCCGAGGGCTGCGAACTGGTCGAGGCGCCATTCGGCGGCAGCCTGTGGAAGCTGCTGGTCGCCGACGGCACCAGCGTGACCGCCGGCGAGACGATCGCGATCATCGAGGCGATGAAGATGGAATCCCCCGTGGTCAGCCCCGTCACCGGCATTGTGCGCGCGGTATATGTGCAGGAAAAGCAGTCGCTTGCCCCCAGCGGGGCGATGCTGGCGGTGGAGGTGGCATGATCGACGGACCATTTGGGGTCGGCGCCGTCGCCGCGGCGGTGGCATCGGGCGAGACCAATGCGGTCGCGGTCGCGCGCGCGGCGCTGGCGCGCGTTGCGGCCTATGCCGCGATCCAGCCCGCGGTGTGGATCACGCGGCTGGCCGAGCCCGCCGTGCTGGCCGCGGCGGCGGCGGTCGATGCCCGGATCGCGGCGGGCGAGACGCTGCCGCTGGCGGGCGTGCCGTTCGCGATCAAGGACAATATCGACCTCGCGGGCGTGCCGACGACCGCGGCCTGTCCCGACTTCGCTTATGTGCCGGACGCGTCTGCGGAGGTGGTGGCGCGGCTGGTGGCGGCCGGTGCGGTGCCGATCGGCAAGACCAACCTCGACCAGTTCGCGACCGGGCTCAACGGCACGCGTAGCCCTTATGGCGCGCCCGCATGCGTGTTCAATCGCGCCTATGTCAGCGGCGGGTCCAGCTCGGGTTCGGCGGTGGCGGTCGCGGCGGGGCTGGTCGCCTTCGCGCTCGGCACCGATACCGCCGGCTCGGGCCGCGTGCCCGCCGCGTTCAACGGGCTGGTCGGGATGAAGCCCACCAAGGGCCGGTGGAGCACCGGCGGGCTGGTCCCGGCCTGCCGCACGCTCGACTGCATCACCGTGCTCACCCACGACATCGCCGACGCGCGTGCGGTGGATGCGGTGGTCGCCGGCTTCGACGCCGCCGATCCCTATTCCCGCCCGTGCGAGGATCGTGCGGTCGTGCCCCGCCGGATCGGCGTGCCGCCGCCGGACCAGCGCCTGTTCCTCGGCGATACCGCCGCGGCGGACTTGTACGAGCGCGCGCTGGCGACGCTCGCCGCCGATGGTGTCGAACTGGTCGAGATCGACATGGCGCCGCTGCGCGAGGCGGCGATGCTGCTCTACGGCGGTCCCTGGGTGGCGGAGCGGACCGCCGCCGCGCAGCCGCTGCTCGACGAGCGGCCGGAGGCGATCGATCCGACGGTGCGCGCGATCATGGCCGGCGGGCGCGCGGTGACCGGGGTCGAGGTGTTCGAGGGGCAATATCGCCTCGCCGCATTGCAGCGCCGTGCCGAGGCGATGTGGCGCGACGTCGACCTGCTCGCGCTGCCGACGACGCCGACGATCTACCGTATCGCCGAGATGCGCGCCGCGCCGGTCGCGCTCAACAGCAACCTTGGCCTTTACACCAATTTCGTTAATCTGCTCGACATGGCGGCGCTCGCGCTGCCCGCCGGCTGGCGCGACAATCGCACCGGTTTCGGCATCACGCTGATCGCGCCGGCATGGACCGATCGCAGCCTGCTCGATGCTGGCGAGGCGTTCGTCGCCGCCGCCGCGCTTCCCCCGCCACCGCCCCTGACCATCGAGGACCCTATGGAAACCGTGAAGCTCGCCGTCGTCGGCGCCCATCTCGAAGGCATGCCGCTGCACTGGCAATTGACCTCGCGCGCGGCGCGGCTGGTCGCCGCCACCACCACCGCGCCGACCTATCGCCTCTATGCGATGGCGAACACCACGCCACCCAAGCCGGCGCTGATCCACGACGCCGGCGGCGCCGCGATCGCGGTGGAGGTGTACGAACTCGACGTCGCCGCATTCGGCAGCTTCGTCGTCGAGGTGCCGGCGCCGCTCGCGATCGGGTCGGTGACGCTCGCCGACGGGTCGGTGGGCAAGGGCTTCGTCGCCGAGCCGCGCGCGCTCGACGGTGCGCAGGACATCACCGCGCTGGGCGGCTGGCGCGCCTATATCGACGGCCTCGCGCGTCCGGGGGGATCATGACCGCCGCGGATGCCCCCGATCCGGCGCTGGTCGCCGAGCTCGACCGCGCCAAGGCCGCGAACGAGGCGAAGACGCGCTATCTCGTCGCGGTCAGCCACGAGATCCGCTCGCCGCTGAACGTGATCTACGGCTATGCGCAGTTGCTCGAGCGCGATTCCGGCATCTCCGGCGCCGAGGCGGGCACGATCATCCGCCGCTCGGCCGAGCATGTCACCAACCTCGTCGAGGGGCTGCTCGAAATCTCGCGGATCGAGAGCGGCGTGCTGACGATCCGCACCGACCTGATCGATATCCGCGGGCTGCTCCAGCAGGTCATCGACATGTTCCGGATGCAGGCGGCGGCGAAGGAACTGGCGCTGACGCTGGCGATCGATCCGCGGCTGCCCGATCAGGTCAAGGCGGACGAGAAGCGGCTGCGCCAGATCCTGATCAACCTCGTCGCCAATGCGATCAAATACACGCCCGCGGGCAGCGTCGCGGTCACCGTCGGCTATCGCAGCCAGGTCGCGGACATCACCGTCCGCGATACCGGCATCGGCATCGCCGCGGCGGATCTGGAGCGGATCTTCGCGCCGTTCGACCGCGGCAGCTCGGCGGAGGCGCAGCGCCAGCCGGGGATCGGCCTCGGCCTCGCGATCACGCGGGTGCTCGCCAGCATCTTGGGCGGCGACATCGCGGTGACCAGCACGCCGGGCGCCGGCAGCGCCTTCCGCTTCAGGGTGATGCTGCCGGCACCGGTGTTCGCCGGCCGGAGCGCGACGCAGGGGGTCGCGATCACCGGCTATCAGGGGCCGCGGCGCACCGTGCTGGCGATCGACGACGACCCGGCGCAGCGCGCCATCCTCGGCACGTTGCTCGGCGCTTTGGGTTTCGTCGTCGAGACCGCCGCGGACGGGCACGACGGCCTCGCGCTGGCCGGCCGGATCGCGCCCGACATCGTCCTGCTCGACATCCAGATGCCGGGGATCAGCGGGTGGGAGGTCGCCGCCCGCCTCCGCGCCGATCATGGCGACGCGTTGCGAATCGTCATGGTCTCGGCGGACGCGCATGAGGTCGACGCGCGCGGCGACGGGCGCGACGCCCACGATGCGTTCGTGACCAAGCCGGTCGAGTTCAACGCGCTCGTCGCGCTGATCGGCGCGCAGCTCGACCTGCGGTGGGAGGAAGCCGCGGTGACGCCGCCTCCACCGGCGCAGGCAGCGCCGTCCGGGCCGCTGCCGCGTGCGGCGGGGCCGCTGCTCGATGCGGTGCGCGCGCGGGCCGAGGTGGGGCATGTGCGCGGCGTCGAACAGGCGATCGACGCGCTCGACCGGGCGGTGCCCGCCGCCGCGCCGCTGGTCGCGACGCTGCGCCGCCAGCTCGCCGACTTCGACCTGCGCTCGCTGCTGACGACGATCGACGATGCCGCAGCCTGACCCCGTCGCGGCGGTGCGGCCGGTGATCCTGGTCGTCGACGACACGCCCGAGGCGCTGCGCTTTCTCACGATCACGCTGGAAGGCGCGGGCATGAGCGTGCTGGTCGCGATCGACGGGCTGGCCGCGCTCGACCTGCTGAAGACGGTCACGCCCGACCTCGTGCTGATGGACGCGGTCATGCCGCGGCTCGACGGGTTCGAGACGACGCAGCGGATCAAGGACCAGCCCGCCTTCCGCCACCTGCCGATCATCTTCATGACCGGGCTGACCGAGACCGAGCATGTCGTGCGCGGCCTCTCCGTCGGCGGCGTCGATTTCGTCGCCAAGCCGATCGTCGTCGACGAACTGCTGGCGCGCATCCGCGTCCACCTCGCCACCGCGCGCGTCGCGCAGGGCAGCCAGCTCGCGCTCGACGTCAGCGGGCGGCCGGCGCTCGCCGTCGACGGGGCGGGGGCGCCGCAATGGCTGACCCCGGCGGCGAGCAAGATGCTCGAACGGCTGTTCCCCGACTGGTCCGCCGCCGCCGGCGCCTTGCCCGATCCCGTCCGCGCGGCGCTGCACGCGTTACAGGCGAGCGCGCCGACGCCGGGCGCGCGGATCACCGTCGCGGCGGGCGATCGGACGCTCGAAGCGGGCCTGTTGCGCTGCACCGCCGCCGACCAATGGGTGTTCCGCCTCGCCGAGCGGCACGAAGGCGAGGAGAAAGCGATGCTCGCCGCGCAGCACGGCCTGACCTCGCGCGAGGCCGAGGTGCTGCTGTGGATCAGCCGCGGCAAGCAGAACCGCGAGATCAGCGAGATCCTGCAGATCAGCCCGCGCACCGTGAACAAGCATCTCGAACAGATATTCGAGAAGATGGGGGTGGAGAATCGCGCGTCGGCGACGGCGATCGCGGTCACCACCCTGACGCGCTAGGGAGGGCGCAGCCGATGACGTCGCCACCCCCGCCGCCGCCCCCACCCCCACACCCGTCCGCACGCGCCGCGACGATCCGCGCCGCGCTCGCCCGCGGCGAAACCGCCGCCGCCTTCGACGCCGCCACCCGCTGGCGTACCGCCGCGCCGCACGCCGCGGAGGCGTATTTCCTCGCCGGCATCGCCGCCGCGCTGCTCGGCAAGGTGACGATCGGCATCCAGCTGGTCGAGGACGCGGTCGGCCGCGATGGCCAGGGCGAATATCACGCCCAGCTCGCCCGCCTGTACACGCTGGTGCGCCGCGACGCGGACGCCGCGCGCGCGCTTCGTGCCGCCGAGGCATCGCCGCCCGCCGACGCGCTGGGGCGGGATACGATGGGGTGCGTCTATGCGCGGCTCGGCGATCACGCCGCCTCGCTGCCGCATTTCGCCGCCGCGGTGCGGCTCGAACCGGCGAACCCCGCCTTCCGCTACAATCACGCCGCTGCGCTGAGTTTCGTCGGCGAGCAGGACGCGGCGGAGGAGGAACTGGAGGCGTTGCTCGCGCGCGCTCCCGCCGATGCGCGCGCGCACCATCTGCTCGCCGGGCTGCGGCGGCAGACGCCGGCGCGCAACCACGTCGATCGGCTCGCCGCGACACGCCGGGCGGCGCGCGCACCGCGCGACCGGCTGCTGCTGGGCTATTCGCTCGCCAAGGAACTCGACGATCTCGCCGATCCCGTCGCGGCCTTCGCGACGCTCGCCGACGCCAATGCCGAACATCGCGCCCGGCTGCCGTATCGCTTCGCCGACGACGCGGCGAATTTCGATGCGATGGAAACCGCCTGGTCGCGCATCGCCGCCGCCGCGGTGACGAACGCGCCGACCGCCGCACCGATCTTCATCGTCGGCATGCCGCGCACCGGGACGACGCTGGTCGACCGCATCCTGTCGTCGCATCCCGACGTCGAGAGCGCCGGCGAACTCCAGGCGATGCCGCTCGCGGTAAAGGCCGCGGCGGGCACGCGCAGCCGCACCGTGCTCGATCCCGAGACGATCGCGGCGGCCGCCGGCGCCGATCCGGCCGCCATCGGCCGCGACTATCTCGCCCGCGCGGCGGCGCACGTTCCCGGCGTCCGGCCGCGGTTCGTCGACAAATTTCCGGGCAATTTCCTGTATGTCGGCATGATCGCCCGCGCATTGCCCGACGCCGCCATCGTCTGCCTGCGCCGCAATCCGATGGACACGATCCTCGCCAATTTCCGCAACCTGTTCGCGATCGGCTCGCGCTATTACGACTATAGCTACGATTTGCTCGACATCGCGGCTTATTACCAGCGCTTCGATGGGATGATGGCGCTGTGGCGCACGGCGCTGCCGGGACGCGTGCTGGAACTCGGCTACGAGGCATTGGTCGCCAATCAGGAGCAGGAGACGCGCCGCCTGCTCGATCACTGCGGGCTGGACTGGTCCGACGCCTGCCTCGATTTCCACGCCAATGCCGCGCCGGTCTCGACGCCGAGCGCCGCGCAGGTCCGCCGGCCGCTGTACCGGGACGCGGTCGACCGCTGGCGGCGCCATGCCGACGCGCTGGCCCCCGCACGCGCCTTCCTCGCGCAGCATGGCATCGTCGTCGATTGATGCGGCGATCCGCGAGCCCGCGTACGTCATTTGCCCACCTGTGCGGACGGTCGCCCGCCTTATCGTCGGGTTTGCTGTCGGCCGCGGGGGGCGCCGATCTGGCGGGGCGGAATGCGATGAAGACGATCATGCCGAAGATCAGGAGGGCGGTCGCCGCGGCGATCGCCGCCGGCCTGACGTTGACTCCGGCGGCGGCGGCGACGCCCGACGCGCGCGTACTGGCCGTCCCGGGCTTCGCCGATTTCCTCGCGGTCGACGGCAAGAGCGTGTGGGCGACCAACGTCGGCCGGGTCGAACGCTGGTCGTTGCACGGCAAGCACGCCGCGGTCGCGATGGCGCATCCCTGCGGCGCGATGACGATCGCCTTCGGGTCGTTGTGGGTGGCGGATTGCAAGGACCTGACGCTCAACCGCATCGACCTCAGGACCGCCGCGATCACCGCGGTGATCGCCACCGGCATCGCCAGCCCCAAGGGCGAACTGAACGTCGTCGCCGGTGCCGGCTCGATCTGGGTGGCGAGCGATGCGGGCGGCACGATCGCGCGGGTCAGCCCGGCGACCAACGCGGTGACCGTGTCGATCCGGGCCAATCCGGGAAGCTTCTATCTCGCGTTCGGGATGGGCGCCTTATGGGCGGTCAGCGGCGTCGGCCAAAGCCTCCAGAAGATCGATCCCGCCACCAACGGCGTCGTCGCGACCGTCGCGCTCGGCCGCGAGCCCGGCTTCCTCGCGGTGGGGGAGGGCGCGGTCTGGGTCCAGGAGCAGGGCGACGGCACCGTCGCGCGGATCGATCCCGCCACGGCTCGGGTGTCCGGCCGGGTCAAGGTGGACGAGACGCTCAAATACGGCGACATCGATACCGGCGGCGGCAAGGTGTGGCTGCGCACCACCGCCGGCCAGACCTTCGTCGTCATCGATCCCGCGACGCTGGCGATCAAGGCACGCGTCGGCGCCGCCGCGGGCAGCGGCGCGCTACGCTATACCCGCGCCGGCGTGTGGACGAGCGCACATGACGCGCACACGCTGTCGTGGTGGAAGAAGCCGGGCAAGATCGGCGACTGACGCGGGTCGCGCGGAACGAGCCTGCTGGAAGTCGGTCCGACTTACGTCACCTTGTACCCCGGCGGACGCCGGGGCCCAGTTGGGTGAAGGTTTGTAATGACTTACAACGGCCTTCCCAACTGGACCGGCCTTCGCTGGGGTACGTCGGGTGTTTTGTAGAGGTCTTGATCAACTCCGGGGCGAAGGACCGAAGGTGTCGTAGATCAGCCGTGTGCGGAACCGCAGAGGCCGTGCGCTCGGGTGCGAGCCCGATCGCCCCGTGGCGCCCACCGCTCACGCCGGTCGGGGAGCCACCGGGTAGAGGATGAAGTCGGCGTGGCGATCGATCGCGGGTGGCGACGGTGCCGCGGTCACCGCCTTGTCGAGCTCTCCGATCGCGCTCGTGGGCAGCGCCAGCCGGTGTTCGGCGGGGTGCGCCGCGGCCTGCATCGGATAATCGCGGCCGGGGGTGGTGGTCATCTCGATATGCGCGCCAAGCAGCGCGCGGATCGGGTGCGTCCGGGCGAAGGCGGCGAGCCGGTGCGCGCTCGCCCGGAAGGCGTCGAAACGATCGCGCGGCACGTAGAGCCGGCCGGGGTACAGCATGTCGCCCGAGAACAGCAGCCGCGTACGCGCGTCATAGATCATGATGTGCGCCGGCTCGTGTCCGGGCGTCGGCACGATGTCGAGCCTGCGGCCGCCCAGATCGTAATGGCCGATCCCCCGCGGCCAGTCGGCGACGGCGAAGGCTGCGGCGACCGCTGCGGGGTCGAGCCCGACGATCTCGGTGTCGGGGCGGTCGCGGAATTCCTCGTCGCCGGCATGATGGTCGCCATGGCCGTGCGAATGCGCGACGATCAGGCGGACCGGCCGGCTGCCGTGTCCGGCGATCAGCCGATCGATCGTCGGGCGCAGGCTGACCCCGCCCGCGCCGCTGTCGATCAGCAGCGCGCGCTCGCGACCGAACAGCAGGTAGAGGAACGGCGCCTCGAAATTGGTCTGCACCGACTGGCGGATGACGAACGTGTCGGCGTCGATGCGCTGGACCTGCACCGCGGGTTCGTGCGGCGAGGTGCCGTCGATCCACGGCGCGAAGCGCGGGCCGACGTCGACCGGCGCGGCGCCGGTGACGCACACCGCGGCGAACAGGACCGCGACCGCGCGGCGAACGTCGGGAAGGCAGCGTTTCATCCCGCCAGCCTAGGCGGGCCGGCATGCCCGGCCATACGGCGTTTGACGGAGCCGCCGCATGCCGCGACCGCTCCGTCGAAGCGTCAGCGCATGGCGAGCTGCGTACCGCGATCGGTGGCGCGCGCCGCCGTCGCCGCGGCGATGCGGGTGCGCATGTCGGCGATCACGTCGGCGCGGCAACCGCGCGCCTGTGCGCCCAGCGCCAGATGGATGCTGCTCATCTTCTCGCCGCACACGGTGTTCGCCACCTGATCCATGCGGATCGCGAGGCGCTGCTGGCCGTCGACGGTGGTGAGATCGATGCCGCGCAGGTTGAGCACCGCGCTATCGGCCGAAAAGGGATTGTTGCCGGCTGGCGCGGCGAGCGCCGGGGTGGCCGCCAGAATTGCGGCAAGGGCCGCTGCACCGATCTTCATCGTCATCTCCTGCATATGTCACCCATCGCTCTTCCGGCGACGCGGGTTGCAGGAATGTAGGAGGCGCCGGGGACGTCCACAAGCGCACGCGGAAAGGTCAGTGCGCGCGCACCTCCAGCGCGGCGAGTTCCAGCCGGCTGCCGAGCGCTCCGGGCGGCAGGATCGCGGTCTCGATATGCTCGGTGCCGGCATCGTCATCGGCGAGCGTCACCGCGAGCGTATCGCCGCGCGCGATCCGCCAGCTGCGGGCGGTCGACAGCGGCACCGTGATCCGCCAGGCGCGCGCGCCCTCGACGGCGAGCCTGTGCCCGTCGATCCGCACTGCGACGGTGGCGCGGGCACGATGGCCCGACAGGCGCAGGCAGGTGTCGGCGCCGCAGTGCACCAAAGTCGCACTGGGCGATTGCCTCGCCAGCGCGGGGGAGGGCGCCAGCGCCAGGATCGTCGCAAACAGGATAGCTCGGGTCGCCATGGCATTGGGGTATCGCGCCTGGGGCGGGCGCGGCATTCGCCGTTTGACGTAGGCGGGCGCCGCTCATTCGCCGCTTACGTCAAACACCCCATGTCGGTTCGCCGCCAATGTCCACAGTCTGCTGCACGAGCGAACGGCCCCATCGAGGCGCTGACGCGGACCGGCGCTTCGCGGAAGGGCGTGTTTTTGTGACAAGGGGGCATTGATGGCAGTACGTTTCTCTCGCGCAGGCTTATTGTGCGCGACCGCGCTGATCGGCGTCGCCGGCGCACCCGCGCTGGCGCAGGAGGCGCCCGCGCAATCCACCGGTGCCGGTGCGGATGCCGACCCGTCGCTCGCCTCCGACGCCAACGACATCGTCGTCACCGGCAGCCGGCGGCGCACGACGCTGCAGGATGCGCCGATCAACATCAGCGCGGTGTCCGCCGAGACCATCCAGTCGCAGCGGCTCGACGACATCCGCTCGCTCGCCGCCTTCACCCCCGGCGTCACCGTCGCCGACACCGGGCCGGCATCGACCGGCAACATCATCCTGCGCGGCATCGCCTCGGGCGACACCAGCGTCACCGGCGCGAACAGCGGCAATGCGGTCGGCGTCTATCTCGGCGAGGTGCCGCTCTACCTCGACTTCAAGCTGATCGACGTCGGCCGGGTCGAGGTGTTGCAGGGGCCGCAAGGCACGCTCTACGGGCTCGGCACGCTCGCCGGTGCGGTGCGCTACATCCCAAACCGCCCCGAAACAGACCGAATCACGATCGACGCCCACGGCCGCGGCTATGCCCAGTCCCACTCCGACACCCTCGGCGCGATCGGCGACGTCGCGATCAACGTGCCGATCGTCAAGGATCACATCGCCTTCCGCACCGCCACCGGCTATTATGACAATGCCGGCTTCATCGATTACAATTACCTGCTGCGGCAGCCCGGCGTCTCCGACCCGCAACCGGGCCGCGCGACGGCGGCCTCGACCGGTTCGCTCGGCGACAACGCCGATTACGGCGCGAACTTCACGCGCAAGAAGGACGTGAACTACGAACACACCTTCACCACGCGCAACCAGTTGCTGCTGGAGGTCAATCCCGACATCAAGGCCTATCTCACCTACGCGCACCAGACGACCAAGACGGGGGGACGGCAGGCCAATGGCGCCGGCGTGCTCAGCACCGGCAATTACGAAGGTCCGTGGCGCTATCTCGAGCCCGTGGACCGCCGCGCCGATCTTTTCGCCGCCGAATTCAACATCAATCTCGCCAGCATCGCACAATTGGTCAGCACCACCGCTTATACCAAGCAGCATATCACCACCACCGACGACAATACCGATCTGCTGCTCGACCTCAATTACGGCTATGAGGCATTCCCGGAATTTTCCTCCTACGCCAACAATGAGCAACGTTATAAGCAGTTCAACCAGGAGGTCCGCCTGGTGTCCACGCATGGCGGGCCGTTCAACTGGGTGATCGGCGGCTTCTACAACCGGCTGCGCTTCTCCAGCACCCGCAACGAATATACGCCCGGCTTTGCCGCCTTCGCCGGCATCAACCGGCCGGACGACCTGGAATATATCTCGTTGGTCAACAGCAAGACGACCGAGAAGGCGGCCTATGGTGAAGGCACGCTGCATCTGACCCAGGCGTGGCAGGTCACGGGCGGTATCCGCTACTTCAAATATGACGCGAGCGTGGAGGGCGGATCGGACACGCCGCTGTTCGGTGGCGGCCTGACGCGCATGCCCTATCCGTCGACCACGATCGCCGCGAGCCGCATCCGTACCGGCGATACCGCCAAGGACGGCGTGGTGTGGAAGGCCAACACCTCGTACAAATTCAGTGATAATCTGCTCGCCTATTTCACCTATTCGACCGGCTATCGCGTCGGCGGCGTCAACCGCGTCGTTCCCTGCATCCAGCCGCTGCCCGCCGGCCAGAACCTCTGTGCGCTCCCCAACGAACTGGTCTACGGCCCGGACCGGACGCGCAACAAGGAAATTGGCCTTCGCGCCAGCCTGTTCGACAAGAAGCTCCAGTTCACCGTGGACGGCTATGAGATCAACTGGACGGGGGTCCAGGTGCCCAGCCAGACGGTGAACGGTGCGATCGGCATCACCGTCAACGGGGCGGATGCGATATCCCGCGGCTTCGACGTTCAGGCGACGGTGAGACCGGTCCGCAATCTCTCGCTGATCGGCACCTATTCCTACGTCGATGCGCATCTGACGCAGGACGTCACCGGCCTCGTCGTCAGCCAGGGGATACGCTACGACGCGTTCGCCGGCGATCGCCTGCCCGGATCGGCGAAGAATTCGGGTAGCGCGCAGGTCATCTATGCCTACCCGCTCGGCAGCGGCAACCGGGTCGAGGCGAATTGGGCGACCATCTATCGCGGCGAGATCTATTCGCGGGTCGGGTTGCAAGGGAACGGCGAGGCGATCCCCGGCTATGTGACGCACAGCGCGGCGCTGAACTACATCACCAACCGGTTCCAGATCGGCCTGTTCGCGGACAATATCTTCGACAAATATGCGGTGACGGCGATCGGCAACGATATCTCGTCATATAATCAGGTCCGGACCGACGTGGTCGAGCGCTATTATTCGCGCGGCGTGCTGACGCCGCGGCGCGTCGGCGTCGAATTCCGCATCCATTATTGAGCCGTGCCCGGGACCGGTGTCGCCACACGGAGTGGCGGCACCCGCCCGCCTACGGTTCCCGTTATCCACAAGGACGATATGACCCAATTGTTCGTGACGACGCGCGAGGGCGACCTGCGCACCTTGGATGCCACCCCCGGAATATCGGTGATGGAGGTCATCCGCGACGGCGGGATCGACGAATTGCTGGCGCTGTGCGGCGGCTGCCTGTCCTGCGCGACCTGCCACGTGGTCGTCGATCCCGCCGATGCCGGGCGTCTGTCACCGATCAGCAGCGAAGAGGCCGACCTGCTCGACGGTGTCGATCACCGCGCGCCGACCTCGCGGCTGGCGTGCCAGATCCCGTTCGACGACGCGCTGGATGGCTTGCGGGTGACGATCGCGCCCGACGCATAGCGATGGACGGCATGGGGCGGGACCGATACCGTCCGAACGCATGTCGGTCCGTCTCCCGCTCCTAGCCGCTCTGGCCGCGCTCGCCGGTTGCTCGCAGACCGCAGCGGTCGAGGGACCGGTGGGGCTCGGCCAGACCGCGCTGGTCGGCGGGCCGCGGGTGCGGCCCGATCATGTGGTCGAGGACAGCCGCTGCCCGGTCGGCACCCGCTGCGTCTGGGAAGGCCGGGTGGTGGTGCGCGCCACCGTCTCGGGCGGCGATTGGTCGAAGCCCGTCGACCTGATCCTGGGCGTGCCGGTCGCCGTCGCCGACGGCAAGCTGACGCTCACCAGGGTGACGCCGGCGCGCAGGGCTGGCCAATCGGCGAAAACGGTGCCGTCGCGCTTCACCTTCGCGTTTCAGGGCGGGCTGTAGCGCGGCCAGCCCGGCGTCACAGGCCGAGCCGTAGCCCCAGGGCGTAATAATGCGGCCCGGCATTGCCCTTCAGGCTGATCGCCGGCAGCAACGGCACCGCCACCGTGCCGTAAGGACGCAGGTCGTTGCCGACCCGAACGCCGGCGCCGACCGTCGCGACCAGGGGAATGGCATAGGTCGCCTCGACCCGGCCATAGGGCTTGACCGCATCGTCGTCGCCGCGATCGACGAGCGCGCCGACCATCGGCGTCAAGCGGAAGCCGGCTGCGCCGAAGCCGTAGCCGGCGCCGAGTTCGCCGCCCCAACGGCCATCCGCCCGCGCGCCGTTCGCCTCCATCACGATCTGCGCCGATGCCGGTGCCACACCGGCGAGCGCGGCTGCGATCGCACCGCCGATCAATGAGATTCTGGTCATACGCTCTCCACTCCGGCTCGCCGGATCGACGGCGTCGCGGGTGCCCTACGAACCGGCGGCAGCCGGCACAAGCCGCGACCATGGCCGTGCCTGCCGCATGTCGAGGCGGCAGAGCCCACGTAGGCCATGACGTCGCGCATAAGCGGTGATCCGCGCGTCGTAATCCCCTGCCAGCGGGCGGGCGAAGTTCCAGTCGGGCGGGTTGAAGGTAGAGAAGCCGTTGATCGTCGGCACCCTCCACAGCTCGGCGAGCAGCATCGCATCGACGTTGTGCGGATATAATTGGTGCTTGAAGGTGCTGAGGTACAGCGGCTCGTCGCGCCGCGTGGCCACCGCGTAGAAGCTGGCACAGGATGCCGGCGGCGGGGGGATGGCTGACACGGCTGCCTGCTGTTCGTCGTGGCTCAGGCGGGCCGGCGTTTGCGCGCTCAGGTTCTCGGCTACCAGCAGAACCACGACCATTGCGGCAGCCCACGGCTTGGACCGGGCCAGCCGCGCCGCCCGCTGCCGCCACGCAGCAACAACCAGCAGCAGGAAGGGCAGCACCAGCCAGAGCTGGTAACGCGACACGACGCGCAATCCCTTGCCGCCGGGTACCAACTCGTACACCAGTCCCCAAGGTGATGCCGTCCAGAATTGCAGCGTGAGCAGCCAGCCGATGATCGTCGCGAGCGCGAATGCGCGCAACTCGTGCGGCACCAGGCTGCCGTTCGTCTGACGGCGAACGATGATCTGCCATGCCGCCGCGACGACGAGCACGAAGAGGATCGGCGGGATGCCGGTTTCATGTTCGCCGCCGAGCACCCGCTCCGGCAGCATCGGATCGGCGGGAAGCACGATGTGGACCAGCGCGAACAGCGGCCGGAACAGCCAACCCCAGAGGTAATTTTCAGGCCCGACGTTGATCATGTCGATCACCGGCGTGACGAGATAGCCCAGCATCTCCTCATAAGGGTGACCGCCGGTTTCCCCCGCCTTGGGGAGGTAGATCGCGAGAAACGGCAGGACGAGGATCGCGAACGCGCTCGCTCCCCAGAGCGATGTCGCGGCATGGCGGCGGATCAGGGCGAGCACGGCGGCGGGATGCCGATGATCGCCCAGCACGAACCAGCAGGCGACGAACAGGCCCGCGGAGAAGATCGTGAACCACGCCATATAATAAGCGGTCAGCAGCCACGCCGCCATTACCGCCGCCAGCGCCACGGCCAGCACCCGCGCCCGGCGGCCGTGCCCGTCCTGCTCGGCGCGCACGATTTCGATCGCCAGCATCATCACCACCGGCAGCAACGCGACGCTCTGCAATTGCACGTGCACCGCCTGCAGCGAGATATTGCTCGACACGGTCCATAGCAGCGCCACGAGCGTCGCCGCACCACGCCCCCAGCCGAGCGTCCGCGCGACCAGCAGATACGCCGCCACGAAGCCGATCGTCTTGAAGGTCAGGACGTTGAGCGTGTCAGCATGGAAGGGGTCGGCCAACAGCCGCCAGAAGGAATAGCTCAGTCCATAAAGAAAATAGCCGTCGTTGTAGCCCAGCGTGCCCCGATACGGGTAAAAATAGCCGGTGGTCGTCCAGTCGGCGGTCCCGATCAGGACGTTACGCCAATGTTCGAGGATGCTGATCTCGATCACGCCGTCACCGCGATCGCCGAAGCCGAGATCGAAGCCACTCAAGATCGGAACGCGGAAGAACAAGAGCATCGCCACGACGAAGGCACCGGCAACCACCATCCGATGCCATGGCCAGCGGCGGCGTGGCGGCCGATCGCACGCGTCTGGTGTCACTGCGATGTCTGCAATATGCATCGCCATCGCATAAATGCCGTCTTGTTTACTGTCCAGATATTGGCTCCGACGATAAAGTCTAGCTGATCGGTAACTATCCAGTATCGAAGCGGATAATTGTGAATTCATCCGTTAATAGGTTGCCGCCTTCACCATCAAGCCGGTCTTGATCTTGTAGGCGACGGGGCGGGCGGGGTCGATCGGTTGCGACCAGGTCACGCCGGCGTAAAGGCGCTTGGCGGGGAGCGGGTGGCAGTCGCCGCCGGCGGCGGTGCATTGGCGGCCATCGTAGAGTTCAACGCTGGTGCTGCCGGTGTTGGTCAGGGCGAGCGTCGCGCCGTCGCGGCGGGCGGCGACCTCGCCTGTCATCACCGAGGGGCGGACGATGACCAGCATGTCGTAGCCGACCAGAACCTTGAGCGCCGACCCCGCGGCCGAGACGTCGCCCGCCACCGGCTTGACCGTGACGCGATAGACGCGATCGCGCGCACCGCGCGGCGCCACGGCGGCGATGCGGATCAGCTTGCGCTCGCCCGGCTCCAGGATCATCTTCTGCGGCGTCACCAGCAGGCCGCTTTCGGCCGGATCGGCGCTGACGACGCGGTGCTCCGTCGGGGTGCCGGGATCGACGATGCTCGCGGGTTCGGCGATGACGTACATGCGCTCCGTCCCCGTATTCCACGCCTCGACGTCGGTGCGCGGCGGCCCGGCGGGCGTGAGGTCGACGACGACCTGGCTGAGGACGAGATTGGCCGCGGCGGGCTGGGCGCCCAGCCCGATGGCGGCGACGGCGGCGGCGGTCGCGATGCTCCGCCGCATCCAGGTCATGGTCATGATCCTCTCCTTCTTCATGGCCGCAGGTCGGCGATCTGGTTGATGAACGAAGCACCGACGCAATCGAGCGTCCCGAGCGCGGCATAGCCGTCCGGCGTCGGTGACGCGCGGACCGGCAATTGGCAGGACCGGCCGTCGGGCGCCTGGATCTTCAGCACGGCGTTGCGGATCGTCTCGATCTGGAAATAGCCCGCGGCATCGGTGTCGCCGATCGCGCCGGCGGCGTGGATCGTCGCATTGGCGACCGGCGTGCCGTCGTGCCACACCAGCCGCCCGAACATCGCGACCACGTGCCGGGTCTTCCATTCGAGCCGCGCGACGGTCCCGGGATAGACGCTCACCTTGCGCGTGCCGCCATCCAGATGCATCAATTCCTCACCGGTCGAGCGCAGGCGGACCGCATATTGGCGATAGGCGGGCACCGACACCGCCAGCGTCTCGCCGAGGCGGACCGTGCCGCGCGCGCCATTGTCGACCAGCACCTCGAACGGCGCCCCGGTGGCGCCCTTGCGCCGGGGCTCGCCATCCTCCTGCACCGAGACGACGATGATCGCATCGTTGCGATCGCGGCCTTGCAGGACGAGCGCGCGGCGCGTTGCCGCCGCGGTCGTCTGGAAGCCGAGGCTATATTGGGTCGCGCCGTTGCTGCCCGCGAGCGGCTGCGCGACATCGGCATAGAGCGCGGCGGCGGCGGTGCGCAGGTCGGCGTGGCCGCGTGCCAGCGTGCCGCCGACCTCCCGCTCCACCCCGCCCGACAGCGCCAGTTCGCCGCCGAGCACGCGATCGCGCTGCCATGCCCCGGCGATGCCGCCGACCGCCGCGACGCCCTTCTGCGTGGCGCCGACATCGCTGGCGCGCAGCCCGGCGCTGGCGCTCCAGGCGGCGGTGCCGCGCACCCGCTGGAGGCTGATGCCGATGAACGCCGCGCGCCCTTGGTTGGTGATCGTCGCATCGCCGCGCACCGTCACCTGCAACCCGCCGCGCTGGATCAGCGGTACGGTGAGGCTCGGCCCCAGGCCGTAGGAGGCGCGGGTGCCGCGATCCCGGCGGTAGAAGCCCGATATCGCGAACTGGCCGCGCGGCAGTGCGTAGTTGAGCGTGCCGTTGACCTGGGTGAAGCCGCCGGTTGACTTCCGCGCCGCCGGATCGGCGCGCAGGAGCAACGCGGTCGCGACGCTGTCGCCGAGCGGGATCAACGGCCGCGCGCCCGGGCTCCACACCCGCCGCAGATCGACCGCATAATTGAGCCGCGCCGTGCCCGACGACGTGGCCTGGACCAGCATGCCGAATTGGCCATGGAGCGAGGCGAGCCCGGCGGCGCGCCATTGCGCGGCATGGCCGAGCCAATAGCCGCCCAGTTCGAGCAGCGCGTTGCGATCGGTGCCGAGCACGGTCGCGTCGAGCGCGAGTTGCGGCGTCAGCCGGCGCGCGACGCCCGCTTCGTAGAAGGGCGTGCGCGAGGTCGCGATGAAGGTGCCGACGCGATCGTTGGCGAGCAGCCCGGCATAAGCGAAGACGATGGGGTCGCCGATCGCCGCGATCGCGGCGTTCTTGGTGAAGAAGCGTCGCTCGTCGCGCACAGTGCCACCGGCCTCGGTGACGTGCAGCACCAATTCGTAGGCGCCGTCCGGCAGGCTGGAGGTGTCGAGCGCCTGATTGCCCGCGTCGTAGGTCCGCGAGGTCAGAAGGCGGCCGTCGCGCAGCACGTCGACGCGCGCGCGCGCCGCCAGCGAGACGACGAGCGGGCTGCCCGCGATCAACGTGCGATCGAGCCGGGTGTCGATCTGGCTCTGCATGCCGACGCCGACGATCCGCCGCCGGCCGGTAAGGTCGATGCCCGGCGTCCATTGCACGCCCGCCGCATAGCGATAGCCCGGCGTGTCGAGTTCGGCCGCCAGCGTATCGGCGAGCAGGCCGTAGCGCGACGAATAGGACATTTCGCTGCGCAGGCGGGCATGGCCGTAGCCGAGGATGGCGCGGTTGAGCAGCGTATAGTCGACATAGCCGCCGCTCCCCGCGACGGTGCCGCCGATCTGGTCGACCAGCGACAGGCGTGCCTCGGGTGGCGGCAGATAGCGGCGCTCGCTCGCCGGATGCACCGCGAGCAGCCGGGGATGGAAGAAGAGGTCGATCCGGAACCGCGCCGCGTCGAAGATCACGCCGGCATCGGCGGGCATCAGCGTCCGGCAGCTCGCCGGATCGGCATCGGGCGGGCAGACCAGCTCGGGGTGCGCATCGACCTCCGGCGCGGCGAGCGCCGCGCGTGCGGTGGCGGCGTCGATCAGATCGGGGACCAAGGCGAGCAACGCGTCGAGGTCTAGGAAGGTGACCCGGCCCGAACCGTAGCGCAGCCGCGTCTGGCCGATCGCCCGGCCGCCGACGAAGACGTCGACCATCGCCTCCTGCGGCTTGAGCAATTGGTCGAAACCCGCCGGCGTGCCGACGCGCAGCTGCGGCGCATCCGACGGTCGATCCGCATGCGCACCGGCCGACCAGCCGAGCGCCGCCGCCGCGGCCAGCGCCAGCCGCCAGCCTTTGGCGGGGCGGCACCGGATAACGGAAGCGCCGGACATGCCGTCGCGCCGCTATTCGGCCGCGATCAGCAGCGTCAGCGTGCCCGTATAGGGACCCGCCGTCGCCTTGCTCAGCTCGCTCGACCGCAGCACGATGATCAGGCTGGCGCTGTCGTTGCCGAGCACGCAGCCGAGATTGAGGCCGAGGCCGGTCGTCGCCAATCCGGTGGTCGCGATCCCGGAAGTCAATGCGGTGCCGGTCGCCCGGCCCGCCGTGCCGCTCCATTGCACCTCATAGGCCATCGGCGCACCGGCGCCGGCGAGCGTGAAGGCGCGATTGGTGCCGCTGCCGGTCGCGACGATATTGTAGCGGCCGAGCACGCCGGACGAGGAGACGCACACGTCCTTGCTGCTGCTGATGTCCGCATCGACCCCGACCGTGCCGAAAGCGAAGTCGGTGAGCCGGGTGAGCTGGATCTGCTGCGCCGCGGCCGGCGTGGCGCCGGCGAGCGCGGCGACCAGCATCATGCCGCCGGGCAGGACGCGCGGACATCCCATGGCCACGCTCCCGCTTCCGTCAGAGCGGGTTGACGAGTAGCGTCAGCGTGCCTGTGTAGGTGGTCAGCGACGGCATCGCCTGCAATTGCGACTGCGCGATGGTGACGATCAGGCTCGACGTCGAACTCGGCGTGGTCGCGCAGGTCGGCACCGCGGCGGTCGAGACGAAATTGCCCGACACGGTCGATGCGACCAGCGCTGTGCCCGAAGTCTGGCCGGAACTCTGGTTCCATTGCACGGCATAGGACACCGGCGTCAGCGCGCCCGAGGCGAGCGTGAACGCGCCCCCGGTGCCGCTGCCCGTTGCGGTGATCGTATAGCCCTTGGTGGCGGTGTTGCTCCAGACGCAGTTGTTCTGGGCGCTCTGCGCGGGTCCGTTGGGTTCAGCATTGGCGAAGCTGATGTCGCTGAGGCCGGTGATCTGCACCCGGCTCGGCACCGAGACGGTGATCTGGACGCTGCCCGTCGACGTCGCGCCGAGCGCGCCGTTCGTCGCCGCCGCAGCCGGCGTCGCGGCCAGCGCGGTGAGGCCAAGCAACGCGACCGCGCGGCCCGGCAGGAACTTTCCGAAAGCGATGATGTTCTGCTTCATGTTGCGCCACCCAAGTTGACCAGCGATATTCATGCCGGTGAATGTGCCGCGGGAGCGATCGATTGCTCGGATCGTCCGAATAGTTCGGCGTTAATCGGCTAATCTCATGGCGCCGTTAACAATGGGTGTAGCATTTTAACCACTATGATGTGGGTATAAGACGATTAGAACCGGAATTGTTCTATATCCCAGCAACAATTATCTACCTTATACAATATAGTGGGTTGAACGGTCGCATGGGGGTGGATCAGCCGAACCGCCGCATCGGGAACCTCATGGTCGCTGCGGAATTGTGCGGACGGTGCGCGGGCGAACGCGCCGCGCCATCGACCTGAGGACATTATGAATCGTATCAAGCTGGGCCTGTTCGGGGCCGCCCGTCCGTCGAGCGTTTCGGCCGATCTGCAAGCGCCGAGCGACGCGCGCAGCATCGAAGCGCAGGATCGCCTCGCCGGCCTGACCCCGGTCGAAATCGCCGCCGCAGAGGCCATGTCGCGTAGCGACGGCGTCGCGCTTGCCGCGAGCTGACGTGGGGGTGGTTTAGGACCGGTCGACCTTCGACCAAAGTCCTCCCCCGCCAGGGGGAGGTGGCATGCCGCAGGCATGACGGAGGGGGAGGTAAGCGACACCTCGGTTCCGTATCCTCCCCCTCCGTCACGGCTTCGCCGCGCCACCTCCCCCTGGCGGGGGAGGACTTTCTTTAAACTTCGCCTGTCGATCCGGCCGATTGTTCGACGGCCGGAGCGTTCACTCGACGAGGAAGCCCTCGGGCGGCGTGCGGGTGATGAAATGGCTCTTAACGCCCGCCGGCCATTGTTTGAACGGAACCTGCCCGGTGTCGCTGGCGGCGTAGAGCGCGGCATAGTCGAGGATGGCGCGTGCCGCGGCCGCGTCGGGGGTGAAGCGGCCGAGGACATAGCCGACCTTGCCGGGCGCGCGCAGATGGACGGTGCAGAAATCGGCGCAGGCGAACAGACACGGCATCTCCTGCACCGCGACGCCGGCGAGCGCGGGATCGGCGGCGCGCGCCGCACGCAGCGCGTCGACGAGCAGCGCGCCCCCGCGGCGGCCCTCGCCATCCTCGCGCGCATCCGCGGTGAGGCGGCAGGTGCTGCACGCGACCACGGCGGGTCCGGCGGCGACGGGGGTGAGCTTCATCGGGCGATCCGGCGTTGCTCGTCCATCACCGTCCGTTCCGCGGCGCGTCCGAACAGATCGGCGGCGACCAGCCAGAACAGCGCCTGCGTACCGATCGCGGCGAGGCGGAACTGCCAGAGCAGCGTCGCCGGGAAGCGTGCCGGCACCTCGTCGATCACCGGCAGCAGCAGCTGTACAAGCGCCACCGCACCGGCATAGACGCCGACCGCGATCAGCAGCCGGTCGAGCGCGGCGACGCGGCCGGCGAGCCGGCGATAGCTCCACAGGCCCAGGGTCGCCGCGGCCACCGACAGCGCGAGCATCGCGAAATAGGCGGCGGTGCGGAGCCGCACCGTCTCGTGGAGCCCGACCGCGGGCGGGGTAGGCGGATATTTGATCGCCGGCACCAGCACGATCACGACGAAGGCGGCGATCGCGAGCAGCAGCGCGAGGCTGCGCGGCCCGACCCGCGCGACCCGGCCGTACAGGCCCGCGAAGATGATCGCGAGCAGCCCGCCGAGCGCGGTGCCGTACAGGCTCATCGCGGTATAGAGGCCCCAGGTCTTCTGCGTCGCGCGGCTGACCAGTTCCTCGTCCGCCGCCATCGCATGGACGGCATGATGCGCCTCCAGCGCGACCGCGGCGTCGATCTGCGGTTCGGCGAACAGCAGCGCGAAGGTGGCGGCGACCAGCGCGCCGATCAGTCCGGCGAGCATCCCCCGCCAGAGCAACGTCCTCATCATGACCGTCTACCCGTCGGCGTCAGTGACAGGGGAAGCCGAGCAGATGGCGGCCGTCGTGGACATATTCGTGGACGTACATGCCATCGAACAGCGCGAACGCGCCCTGTTCGGTGCTGACGAAGTACAGCAGGATCAACGCGACGATCGCGGCGAACACCGCCCAGGGGGCGATGTCGGCGAGCGGGATGTGCGCGGTGCCGACGGGAAGGAAATCGTCGTCGAAGGCGGCGGTGGTGCCGGACATCAGTCAGTCTCCTGCCGGGAAAGCGCGCCCGGATGGGTGAAGGTGCCGGGCGGGGTCTGACTCTCGACAGGCTGGCGCCCGACGATCACAGTGGCGCGACCGCGCCGGATTTCCACCGGCTTCCCGCCCGGCTCCGATCCGCCATGCTGTGAACGCGGGGCGGGGATGCGTCAACCGATCAGGAGATTGCCGCCCGATGCCGACCCGCCTCGTCCTGCTCTGCGCCGGTGCCACCGCCGCGTCGCGCGCGGCGCGCTTCGCCGACTTGGCCGAGCCGCTCGACGCCGGCGGGCGCGCCAAGGTGCTGGCGCTCGACCTTGCCGGGCCGGCGGCGGAACGCTGCTGGGTCAGTCCGGCGGCGGCGGCGCGCGAGACCGCCGAACTGATCGGCCTCGCCGCCGAGGAGGCGCCGGCGCTCCGCGATATCGATGCCGGCGCTTGGACGGGCCGCCGCCTCGATTCACTTGCGCCGGAAGCGATCGCGACGTGGCTGGCGGCGCCCGAGGCGGGCGCCCCGGGCGGTGAGAGCATGGCGGGGGTGTGCGCGCGGGTCGGTCCGTGGCTCGACGCGCTGGGCGAGGGGCGGATGCTGGCGATCAGCCATGCCGCAGTGCTGCGCGCGGCGATCGCGCACGCGCTCGACGTGCCGGTGGCGGCGACGATGGCGATCGATGTCGCGCCGCTGTCGACGGTGGTGCTGTCGCGGCATGGCCGCTGGCGGTTGCAGGAACTGCGCCGCGACTGACGGGTCAGCGGTCGATGACGCGGTCGGCGAGCGGTTCGCGCACCTGCCAGCCGCGGCGCTCCAGTTCGGGGGCGGCGGCGGGCGCCTCGGGATAGCCGATGCAGAGCAGCGCGATCAGCGTCCATTCTGCCGGCACGTCGAGCAAGGCGGTGACATACGCGGGATCGAGGATCGATACCCAGCCGAGGCCGATACCGCGCGCGCGGGCGGCGAGCCACATCGCGTGGATCGCCATGACGGTGGAATAGCGCAGCATTTCCGGCATCGTCGCGCGGCCGAGGCCGTGGCCGGCGGCGGGCGCCTCGTCGCTGAACACCGCGAGCAATTCGGGCGCCTCGCGCAGGCCGTGCAGCTTGAGCCGGGCGTACTGCGCGCGGCTTGCGGCGTCGGGCAGCCGGTCGGCCGCCGCCGCACTGGCGGCATCGACATGCGCGGCTAGCGTCTCGCGCAGCCCGGGCGAGCGCAGCCGCACAAAGCGCCAGGGCTGGGCGTTGCCGACCGAGGGCGCCAGCGCCGCGGCGGCGAACAGCGCCTGCATCGCCTCCGCCGCGACGGGATCGCGGCGGAAATGGCGGACGTCGCGGCGCCAGTGGAGCAGCAGGTCGAGCCGGTCGCGGAACGCCGCGTCGAACTCGGGTGCGCTCACGCGGCCGTCCGGCGGAGCAGATAGGTGTCCATGATCCAGCCGTGTTCGACGCGCAGCGCCGCGCGCCGCGCGACGATCGCCGCGCCGGTGTCGGCGAGCGGGCCGGCGGCGAGCGCCTGTTGCGGCATGCCGAGATAGGCGCCCCACCAGATTGTGACGCCCGCGGGATCGAGCGTCGTGAACGCGCAATCGCCGTCCAGCATTACCGCCAGCGTATCGATACCTGCCGGCCAGCCCGCGGCGCGCAGCCGGCGGCCGGTGGTGACGAGCACCGGCGCGGCGAGCGTGTTGAGCGGGATGGCATGCGCGGCGGTCAGCGCCTGCAGGCTGGTGATGCCGGGCACCACGGTGACCGTCAGCGCCATGCCGCCGCGGCGCAGGCGCGCGGCGATCCGCAGGCTGCTGTCGTAGAGCGAGGGGTCGCCCCAGACGAGCATGGCGAGCCGGCCGCCGGCTGGCAGGTTGGTCGCGATCGCGTCGGCCCAGGCGGCGGCGATGGCGTCGTGCCAGTCGCGCACCGCACCCAGATAGGGGCCGTCCGCGGCGCGCTCGGGCAAGTCGAAGGCCACGACGCGGGTCGCGCCGGTCACCACCTCGGCGCAGAGCGCGCGGCGCAGGTCGAGGAGGTCGGCGGTGTCGGCGCGCTTGCGCGGCAACAGGATCAGGTCGGCGGCGCGCATCGCGCGTTCGGCGGCGCGGGTGAGATGATCGGGATCGCCGGTGCCGATACCGATGAGGTCGAGGTGGATCATGCCTCCTCCATCAACGGGCCGTAGAGGATCAATGCCGGTGCTTCCGACACGGTGTCACGTAGGCGGTCGGCGAGCGCGGCGATGGTGGTGCGGGTCAGCCGCTGGTCGGGGTGGCCGACGTTCTCGGCGAACAGCGCGGGCGTATGGGGAGGCAGGCCGTGCGCAGCGAGGTCTTCGGCTAGTGCTGGGAAGGTGCGTTTGGGCATGTAGATTACGGTGGTTGCTTCGGGGTCGGCGAGGGCCGCCATGTTGCGTGTTTGCGGCAGCGTGCCGGTGACGTCGTGGCCGGTGACGAACTGGACGCGCCGCGCCGACAGCCGCCGGGTGAGCGGGATCGCCGCCGCCGCCGCCGCGGCGCTCGCCGCGCTGATGCCGGGGACGATCTCGAACCCGATCCCCGCCTCGCGCAAGGCGACGATCTCCTCCTCGAGCCGGCCGAAGATGCCGGGGTCGCCCGATTTGAGGCGGACGACGCGCGCGCCGGTCGCCGCATGCGCGACGAGCAGCGCCGAGACGTGGCGCTGGCTCGGCGAGGGACGGCCGGCGCGCTTGCCGACCGCGACGAGATCGGCGTCGGCGCGGACGTGGCGCAGCACCGGCCCGGCCGACAGATCGTCGAACAGCACGATGTCCGCGGTGCGCAGCCGGTCGACCGCTTTCAGCGTCAGCAACTCGGGGTCGCCCGGCCCCGAGCCGACGAAGGAGACGAAGCCGGTCATCCCACCACCGCGATCAGGTGGAAGAACGTGCCCGACACGCGGCCCCGGTACGAACCGGTGTCGGCGAGCTCGGTCCCCTCCGCATCGGTGACCCGCGCCAATGCGGCGTCGGGCTGGTCGAGGATCGTCGAATAATGGAATTCGTGGCCGGCGAGCGTCGTCCCCGCGGGCAGCGCGGCGAGCGGCGCGTGCAGCGCGGCGCGGCGATAGCCGAGGTGCATCCGCCGCCGTTCGTAGCTGGTGACGAGGCCGAGCAGCCCGGCCATGCGGTGGCGCACGCCGGCGGCATCGATCAGCCCCTCGCCGAGCGCCATATAGCCGCCGCACTCGCCGTGGACCGGCCGCGTTGCGGCGTGCGCGTGGAGCGCGGCGCGGAACCGCTCCGCCGCGGCGAGGCGGCCGGCGTGCAGCTCGGGATAGCCGCCGGGCAGCCAGACCAGATCGGCGGCGGCGTCGGGCGCCTCGTCGGCGAGCGGCGAGAAGGGCAGGATCTCGGCACCGGCGGCGCGCCAGCCGTCGAGCAGATGCGGATAGGTGAAGGAGAAGGCCGCGTCGCGGGCGAGCGCGATGCGCTGCGCGGGCGGCACCAGCGGCGGCGGCGGGGCCGGGCTGCGCGTGCCGGCGTCGGCGGCGGCGCGCAGCCCGTCGAGGTCGACGTGCTCCGCGAGGAACGCGGCATAAGCGGCGACGCGTGCGTCGAGATCGGGATGTTCGCCGGCCTGGACGAGGCCGAGGTGGCGTTCGGGCAATTGGAGGTCGGCACGGCGCGGCAGGCTGCCGAAGACGCGGATGCCGATCGCCTCCATCCCCACCCGGGCAAGCCGTTCGTGGCGCGGGCTGGCGACGCGGTTGAGGATCACCCCGGCGATCCGCACCGCGGGATCGAAGCGCGCGAAGCCCGCCGCGGTGGCGGCGGCGGATTGCGCCTGGCCGGATATGTCGAGCACCAGCACCACCGGCCAGCCCATCCGTGCGGCGATGTCGGCGCTGGCGCCATTGCCGGTCGCGCCGGGGCGGGCGACGCCATCGAACAGCCCCATCGACCCCTCGGCGAGCACCAGATCGGCATTGCCGGCGCGGTCGGCGAGTCCGTCGAGCATCGCCGCCGGCATCGCCCAACTGTCGAGGTTGAACGACGGGCGCCCGCTCGCGGCGCGGTGGAAGGCGGGATCGATGTAGTCGGGACCGCTCTTGAACGGCTGCACGGTCAGCCCGGCGTCGGTGAAGGCGCGGAGCAGGCCGAGCATCACCGTCGTCTTGCCGGCGCCCGAGGCGGGCGCGGCGATCATCAGGCCCGGAATGGGGCGGGGCGTCATGCCGCATCGCCTCCGGCGAAGCGCGACTCCGCCCATTGCGGGCGGAAGCGGCGATCGTAACCGGGCGCATAGAGGCTGCTTTCGCCGAACCCCTCGGCGTCGAGGACGCGGCCGACGAGGATCAGCGCGGTGCGTTCGGGGCCGCCCGCCGCCATCGCGACGATCGTCGCGAGCGTACCGCGGACGATGCGCTCGTCGGGCCAGCTCGCCCGCCAGACGATCGCCACCGGGCAGTCCGCGCCATAATGGTTCGCCAGTTCGGCGGCGACCTCGGCGAGCCGGTGGATCGACAGGTGGATGGCGAGCGTCGCACCGGTCGCGGCGAAGGCGGCGAGCGTCTCCGCCGCCGGCATCGCGCTGGCGCGGCCGGAGGTGCGGGTCAGCACGACCGACTGGGCGAGGCCGGGCAGCGTCAGTTCGGCCTCCAGCGCGGCGGCGGCGGCGGCGAAGGCGGGCACGCCGGGGGTGATGGTCACCGGGATGCCCAGCGCGCGCAGCCGGCGCAGCTGCTCGCCCATCGCCGACCAGATCGACAGGTCGCCCGAATGGAGGCGGGCGACATCCTGCCCCGCCGCATGCGCCGCGACGATCTCGGCGAGGATCTCGTCGAGCGACAGCGACGCGGTGTTCACGATCCGCGCGCCGGGCGGGCAATGGTCGAGCAGCGCGGCGGGGACCAGCGATCCGGCGTAGAGGCAGACCGGCGAGGCGGCGATGCGGTCGCGGCCGCGCAGCGTCAGCAGATCGGGTGCGCCGGGGCCGGCGCCGATGAAATGGACGGTCATGCGGGGAGTTCCTGTGGGATGGCGAGCGCGCAGGTCGCCATACGGTCTGGCGAGATGCGGCGCGATGTGAGCAGGCGCGCGCCGGGACCCGCGGCGGCGAGCGCCGCGGCCTCGGCGACGCTGCCGGTGCCGCGTGCGGCGAGGCTGGCGGGCGAGCGGGTCGGCGTGGCGATGGCGGCGAGCGTGTCGGCGGCGATGCCGACCAGCGGCAGATCGAGCGCGTCGGCCAGCGGCCGGGCGATGCCGAGCCGGTCGGCGGGGATGGCGAGCATCGTCGCGATATGGCCCTCGCTCGCGACGACGAGCGCGGCGCGGAGCGATCCGGCGGTGGCGCCGGCGCGACAGCCGAAGCCGGCGACGATCACAAGGTCACGCTCCACTGGACCAACGGATAGCTCGCCCGCCAGCTGCGGCGGCTGCCGAGCGGCACCGCTTCGGCGAGTTCGATGCGCAGCAGATGCCCGCCGCGCCGCGCGTGCCAGCCGGCGAGCAAGGCTTCGGATTCGAGCGTCACCGCATTGGCGACCAGCCGCGTGCCGGCGGGCAGGTCGGCGGACAGTCGGGCGAGCAGCGCCTCGCCGAGCCCGCCGCCGACGAACACCGCGTCCGGCGGCGGCCGGTCGGCGAGCACGGCGGGGGCGTCGCCCTCGACGACGGCGAGCCGGTCGACACCGAGCGCGGCGGCATTGATGCGCGCGCGGGCGGCGCGGGCGGGATCGCGCTCGAAGCCGATCGCCTGCGTCGAGGGGGAAGCGAGCAGCCATTCGATCGCGATCGATCCCGATCCGGTGCCGATGTCCCACAAGGTCTCGCCGGGACGCGGCGCCAGCGCGGAGAGCGTCAGCGCACGCGCGGGGCGTTTGGTGATCTGGCCGTCATGCGCGAACCAGTCGTCGGCGATGCCGGCGGTGCGCGGCAGGATCGCGCCGTCGCCGGCGAAGGCGATGCCCAAAGCGACGGGATGCGCGATGTCGTCCAGCGCCAGATCCACCGCGGCCGCGTGGCGGATGCGTTCGCGCGGACCGCCGAGCGCTTCGAGGACGGCGATCCGCGACGCGCCGAAGCCCCGTTCGGTCAGATAGCGCGCGGTGGCCAGCGCCGCGTCGCCATCGCGGACCAGCACGATCGCGCGGGCGCGCGGCGCCAGATGCGCGCGCAGCCGCGTCGGCGGCGCGGCGTGGAGGCCGAGGCAGGCGGTCTCCTCCAGCCGCCAGCCGAGCCGCGCGGCGGCGAGCGCGAAGGTCGAGGGGGCGGGATGAGCGACCCACTCGCCGGGCGCGAGATGGCGGGCGAGCGTACCGCCCGCGCCGAACCAGAACGGATCGCCCGACGCCAGCATCACCACCCGCTGCCCGCGCCGCGCGAGCAACGGCGCGATGCCCGCCTCAAACGGCACCGGCCACGGTTCGGCCGGGCAGGCGAGCGGCGGCAGCAACGCGAGATGACGGCGCGCGCCGGTGACCCATTGCGCGGCGTCGAGCGCGACGCGGCTTGCCGTCGACAGGGCCGCCGGTCCATCCTCGCCGATCCCGACGATCGTCAGCCACGGATTGCCTTCAGCCATGCCCCATCTCCTGATCCTCGGCGGGACGAGCGAGGCTAGCGCGCTCGCCGCCGCCTGCGCGGCGCACGGGGTGGCGGCGACGCTGAGCTATGCCGGGCGTACAAAGGCCCCCGCGGCGCAGCCGGTGCCGGTGCGGATCGGCGGCTTCGGCGGGGTGGCCGGGCTGACCGAGCATCTTCGCCGGGAGCGCGTCACGCATCTGGTCGATGCGACCCACCCCTTCGCCGCGCAGATGAGCGGCCATGCCGTCGCCGCCGCCGCCGCCGCGGGCGTGCCGCTGCTCGCGCTGACCCGCCCGGCCTGGGTGGCGCAGGCCGGTGACCGCTGGACGCACGTACCCGACATCGCCGGTGCGGTGGCGGCGCTCGACGGGCCGGCGCGGCGGGTGATGCTCGCGCTCGGCCGGATGCACGTCGATGCCTTCGCCGCGCAGCCGCAGCATCATTATCTGCTCCGCTTCGTCGACCGGCCGGATCGTCCTCCGGCGTTGCCGCAGCACGATCTGGTCGTCGATCGCGGTCCGTTCACCCCTGCCGGCGACCGCGCGCTGATCGCGCGGCACGGGATCGACCTGGTCGTCGCGAAGAATGCCGGCGGCGCCGGCGCGGCGGCGAAGCTGGCGGCGGCGCGCGATCTCGCCTTGCCGGTGCTGCTGATCGACCGGCCGATGCTGCCCGCGCGCGCCGAGGTGCACGACGTCGCCGCGGTGTTGACGTGGCTGGGTCATGCCGAGCGCGGCGTATAGAGGATCGGCGCGCCGTCGCGCGCGATCAGCCGGGTGCGGCTCGATCCGACGATCACCATCGTGCGCATGTCGGCCATCGCACCCCGCGCCGCGGGCAGCGGCACGATGCGCAGCGCTTCCTCCGCGGTGGTGACGGCGCGGGCGAAGAGCACCGGCCGATCGTCGCCGCATGCCGCGCGCAGGATCGCGAAGGCGGCATCGAGCGTATCGGGCCGCGCGCGCGAGCGCGGATTGTAGAAGGCGATGGCGAAATCCGCCTCGGCGGCGAGCGCGATGCGGCGCGCGATCAGCGGCCAGGGCTTCAGATTGTCGGACAGGTTGATCGCGCAGAAATCATGGCCGAGCGGCGCGCCGGCGCGGGCGCTGGCGGCGAGCATCGCCGTGATGCCGGGCAGCACGCGGATGTCGAGGTCGCGCCAGTCGGGCGGCCCCGCCTCCAGCGCCTCGAACACCGCGGCCGCCATCGCGAACACGCCGGGATCGCCCGACGACACCACGACGACGCGCGCACCCTCCGCCGCGAGCCGCAACGCGTGGCCGGCGCGGTCGATCTCGACGCGATTGTCGCTGGCGTGCAGCCGCAGGCCCGGCCGCGGCGCGACGCGCGCGACATAAGGAATATAGCCGATCACGTCGGTCGCGCGGGTCAGCGCGTCGGTCACCTCGGGCGTGATCAGCGCCGCATCGCCCGGTCCCAGTCCCGCGATCGCCAGCCAGCCGTTGCCGCTCATGGCCGCCGCCCCTGGCCGTGGATCAGCAGGATCGCGAAATAGGGCGCGGTCTCCCCCGCCGCGGCGAGCGGGGTGACGCGCTCCTCGGGCATCGCGGCATATTCGACCAGCCAGGCCGCATCGGTGCGCCCGGCGGCGGCGACCGCACGGCGCAGCTTGGCGAGGTGGCGGCCGATCTTCATCACCACCAGAGCGTCGGTATCGTGGATGCGGCGGGTCAGCTCCGCCTCGGGCAAGGTCGCGGTGGCGATGGTCAGCACGTCGTCGCCCCAGGTGATCGGCCGGTCGGTCGCGGTCCACGCGCCCGACATGCCGGTGATCCCCGGCACGATCCGCACCGGCACGCGGCCGGCGAGCCGCGCATGCAGATGCATGAACGATCCGTAGAAGAACGGATCGCCCTCGCACAAGACCACCACGTCCTCGCCCGCCTCCGCCAGCGTGGCGAGATGCGCGGTGCAGTCGGCGTAGAAGGCGGCGAGGCAGTCGTTATACGCGGGGTCGGCGACGGCGATCTCGGTGGTCACCGGATAGTCCATCGCATATTCGACGACGTCGGTACGTAGCAGGCCGTCGACCAACCGGCGGGCGCGGCCCGCGCGGCCCTGTTTGCGGAAATAGGCGAGGTGGCGCGCGCCGCGCACCAGCCGGTCGGCGCGCACGCTCATCAGGTCGGCGGCGCCAGGGCCGAGGCCGACGCCATGGACGGTGCCGATCGTCATTCGGCGTGGCTCGCCAGCGCGTTGACCGCGGCGACGGTGATCGCGCTGCCGCCGAGCCGCCCGGCGACGATCGCGCACGGCGCCGGCTGCTCGGCCCAGAGCGCGTCCTTCGATTCGCACGCGCCGACGAAGCCGACCGGGCAGCCGACGATCGCCGCCGGGCGCGGGCAGGCGGGGTCGGCGAGCATGTCGAGCAGGTGGAACAAGGCGGTCGGCGCATTGCCGATCGCCACCACCGCACCGGCGAGATGCGGCCGCCACAATTCCAGCGCGGCGGCGGAGCGGGTGTTGGCCATCGCCGCGGCGAGCGCCGGCACCTGCGGATCGTGCAGCGTGCAGATCACCGGATTGTCGGCGGGCAGGCGGGCGCGGGTGATGCCCTCGCTGACCATGCGCGCGTCGCACAGGATCGGTGCGCCGCCGGCGAGCGCGGCGCGCGCCTGCGTCGCGAAGCCGGGCGAGAAGCGGATCGCGGCGGCGAGCTCGACCAGGCCCGCGGCGTGGATCATGCGCACCGCGACCGGCTCCTCCTCGGCCGGGAAGCGGGCGAGATCGGCCTCGGCACGGATGATGGCGAACGAGCGGCGATAGATTGCGGCGCCGTCGGTTTCGTAGCTATGCGACACGGGAGGAGCTTTCGAGCAGGGCGATGAGGGCGTCGGGCGACAGGCCGGCGATGGTGGCGGGATCGCCGGCACGCGCGTCAAAGGCGAGATCGAAACGGCCGTCGCGGCCGGTCGCGACGACGTCGGCGGGCGCGGCGCGGGCGCAGCCCTTGGCGCATCCCGAGACGTGCAGCCGCCCGGCGACGTGCGGCGCGAGGCGCAGCGCGAGCGCGCGCGTCGCGACGGTCGCCTGCGGGCAGGCGGGGGCGCCGACGCAGGCGTCGACGGCGAGGTCCGCGGCCGCGAAGGCGGGAAGGCCGGGGCCGGCGGGATCGAGCCCCTCGACCAGCACTGTCCGCCACGGCGTCACGCGGATGCCGGTGACGCCCGGCCGGCCGGCGAGATCGGCGAGCGTCGCCGCGTCGATCCGGCCGAAGGGCAGGCCGATCGCGGTGCCGCAGGCGGGGCGTGGCGGGCGCGTCTCGCGTTCCCCGGGCGCGGCGACCCCCGCAGGGCTTGCCGGCAATGGTGCGACATGGCGCGCCATCCGACCCGCTTCGACGCCGCCGCTCGCGACGAACCATTCCGCCAGCGCGATCAGCGCGGTCGCTTCCTCGCCCCGCGCCAGCGCGTACCCGTCGGCGCGGCCATCGGCGCGCAGGATCAGCCCGGTCGCGCCACGTTCGATCCGGAAGTCGGCGGGGCTGCCGGTCAGCACCGGCGCGCGCCCCGCATCGATCGCGATGCCGATCTTGCCGGGCAGCGGCGGCAGCGCGTCGAGGCGATCGAGCAGCGCGCAGGCGATGCGATGCGTGTCGTCGCCCTCCCGCCAGTCGGGCGCGATCAGCAGCGCGCGCGCCTCGCGCACCGGGTCGGGATCGACCAGTCCGGCGGCGACCAGCGCGGCGAGCGCGACCGGCCAGTCCGCCTCGCGCATCCCGCGCAGCTGGAGCGCGGCGCGGTTGGTCAGGTCGATCAGGCCGTTGCCGTGCGTGCGTGCCACCGACGCGATCGTCCGCGCCTGCGCCGGCGTCAGCCGGGCGAGCCGCGGGCGGACGCGCAGGATCAGCCCGTCGCCCGCCGCCATCGGCTGCCACGCGGTCGGGCACCAGCCGCGCACGACGCTCATGCCAGCACCGCGAGGATCGCGTTGCGCCGCGTCGGCCACAGGCCGGAGCGGTGCAGCGCGGCGAAGCGCGCTTCCATCGCGGCGAGCGCGGCGGGATTGGCGGCGGCGAGGAAGGCGCGCACCTCGTCGCGGCCGAGCGTCGCATCGTAATAGAGGTCGATCAGCTCGGGCGTCACGACGCGCGCGAGATGCGCGAAGGCGCCGAGATGGTCGAGCGTCGCGGCGATCTCGGCAGCGCCGCGGAAGCCGTGGCGCATCATGCCGTCGATCCACGCCGGCTGCGTCGCCCGGCCGCGGACGACGCGCGCGATCTCCTCGCGCAGGGTGCGCGCGCGCAGCCGCGCGGGATCGCGCGCGTCGAGATGGTACAGCGCCGCGCGGCCGCCCGCGACCGCCTGCGCGGCGGCGAACCCGCCTTCGTGCGCGGCATAATCGGCGGCAAGCAGCAGGTCGCTTTCGGGCAGGTCCTGCAGATGGACGAAGGCGTCCGCGGCGGCGACGCGCGCGCGCAGGCCGGCGGCATCGGCATGGTCTTCGGCCCCGTCGAAGGCGAAGGACGATGCCGCCAGCCACGCCTCGCCCGCCACGGCACGCGCCGCGTCGGTATAGGTGTCCGCGGCGTCGCCGATGCCGAGCCCGTAGCGGCCCGGCGCGGGGCCATAGACGCGCGGCGCGGCGGCACGGCCGACGAAGGGGTTCCAGTCGGCGGGCTCGTCGCGCGCCGCCAGCGCCCGCACCGCCTGCCCGAACAGCGTGCACAGCGGCGCGAACGTGTCGCGGAACAGGCCGGAAATGCGCAGCGTCACGTCGATCCGTGGTTGGTCGAGCATCGCCAGCGGCAGGATGTCGACCCCGGTGACTCGGTCCGAGCCCAGGTCCCAGACCGGCGCGGCGCCGAGCAGGTGCAGCGCCATTGCGAATTCCTCACCGGCGGTGCGCATCGTCGCCGATCCCCACAGGTCGACCACCAATCCGCGCGGATAGTCGCCGTGATCCTGCAGGTGGCGGCGGATCAGTTCGTCGGCGAGCCGCTGGCCCTGCAGATGCGCCGAGCGCGACGGCACCGCACGCGGATCGACCGCGAACAGATTGCGCCCGGTCGGCAGCACGTCGGTACGGCCGCGGTGCGGCGATCCCGCCGGGCCGGCGGCGACGCGGCGGCCGGCGAGCGCGGCGAGCAGCCCGTCGCGCTCCGCCGCGCCGCACGCGCCGCGGCCGAAGACGTGCAGGCCGTCGCCGAAGCGGCTGTCCTTCACGTCGCAGACGAAGGCGTCGATGCGGGTGATCGCCTCGGCGGCGGTGGTCGCACCGGCGAGATCGAGTTCGGCGGCAAGGCCGATCGCCTGCGCCTCGTCGGCGATGTCGCGCTGCAACCGGTCGCGCCGCGCCGGGTCGAGCCCGTCGGCGTTGGAGAATTCGTCGAGCAGCGTTTCCAGCCGGCCCAGCCCCGCGCCGCCCTCCGCCGCGATCATCGGCGGCGGCAGATGGCCGAGCGTCACCGCGGCGGTGCGCCGCTTGGCCTGCGCCGCCTCGCCGGGATCGTTGACGATGAAGGGATAGAGGATCGGCAACGGCCCGGTCAGCGCCTCCGGCCAGCAGGCGTCGGACAGCGCCACCGCCTTGCCCGGCAGCCATTCGAGCGTGCCGTGCGCGCCGACCTGGATCGCCGCATCGCAGCCACGGGCGCGCAGCCAGAGATAGAAAGCGACATAGCCGTGGCGGGGGACGCGCGACAGGTCGTGATAGTCGTCGGCGCGGGTCGCGGGCGTGCCGCGTTCGGGCTGGAGCGCGACCAGCGTCGCGCCGCGCAGCGTCGCGGCGAAGCGGAAGGCGCCATCGGCGACCGCGGGATCATGCTCGGGCTCGCCCCAGGCGGCGGCGAGGTCGTTGCGCAGGCTCGGCGGCAATGCGGCGAGCGCGGCGCGATAGGCGGCGACCGGCCAGCATAGCCGCTCCGCGGTCAACGCCTCGGCCAGCGGCGCGCCGGCCGCGACCGCGTGCCCGGCCGTGGCGAGGTCGGCGAGCATCGCCTCCGCCGAGGCGAGCGCGTCGAGCCCGACCGCATGCGCCACCTGGTGGCTCTTGCCGGGATAGGTGGAGAGGATCAGCGCCAGCCGCCGCGCCGCCGGTGCGGTCCGGCCGAGCGAGACCCAGGCGGCGACGCGATCGGCGATCGCCGCGATGCGGGCGGGGTCGGCGCGATGCGCGCGGCGGGCGTAATCGAGATCGGGATCGCGCACCGCATCCTGCTTGCAACTGGCGATCCCGGCGAAGATGCGGCCGTCGACCTCGGGCAGGACGACGTGCATCGCGAGATCGGCGGGCGACAGGCCGCGCGCGCTCTCCGCCCAGGCGGCCTGCGTCGAGGTGGCGAGCGCGACCTGGAAGACCGGCACGTCGGCGCCGTCGAGCGGCGATTCGGCATCGTCGCGCGCCGAGAAGGCGGTGGCGTTGAGGATCGCGACGGGGGCCAGCGCCCTGACCCAGCGCGCGATCCAGCCGCGCGCGTGCGCATCCTTGAGCGACGGCGCGAACAGCGGGACGACGTCGAAGCCGCGCGCCGTCAGCGCCCCGGCGAGCGCCGCGACCGGATCGAGATCGGCGGCGAGCAGATAGGAGCGGTAGAAGGTGAGCAGCACCCGCGGCCGCGCCGCCGGCCGCATCGCGAGCGCCGCGGGGCAGGTGACGCCGTCCGCCGGGGTCCAGCCGCCGACCGGCGGAACCGCGCGCACCCCGCGCACCGGTCCCGCCGCCAGCCCTGCGGCGAGCGCGAGCTGCGCGAGGGCCGCCTGTGCCGCGACCGCGCCGCCGGTGTCGCACAAGGCGGCGAGTCGGCCGAGCGTCGAGCCCGGCACGGTCGAGGCGGCGGCCAGCGCGGCGTCCTCGCGCCCGTCGGCGGCGAGCACCGCCAGCGCGATGCCCTGCGTCCGCGCCAGCGCCTCGACCTGTTGCAGGCCGTAGGACCAATAGGAGCGGCCGCCGATCAGCCGGATCAATATCCCCTTCGCGCCCGCCAGCGTGCGCTCGACATAGGTATCGACCGACAAGGGATGCGCGAGATCGGCGAGGTTGGCGAGCCGCAGCGACGGCAGCGGCACGCCGCCGCCGCGCGCGGCATGCCAGCCGGCGGCGAACGCGCCGAGGTCGCTGTCGGAGAAGGACAGGACGACGAGATCCGCCGGCCGCTGGCCGAGATCGCGCGGCGTGGCGGTCTCCTCCAGCCCGTGGCTCTCGCGGAAGACGATATGCATCGTGGGTGCTCAGCCGTTCAGCACGGGTCCGATCGTCGCGGGATCGATGCGGTCGTGCTCGGCGATGACGACCAGCCGGGTGGCGCGCGCCTCGTCCGGCCGCCACGGCCGGTCGTATTGCGTCCGCACCCGCGCGCCGACCGCCTGGACGAGCAGCCGCATCGGCTTGCCGCGCACCGCCGCATAGCCCTTGACGCGCAGAACGTCGGACTCGCGCGCGAGCCGCTCGATCGCTGCGACGAGCACCGCTGGGTCGTCGATCTCGCCGGTCTCGTGGACGAGGCTGTCGAAATCGTCGTGCTCATGTTCGTCCTCGCCATCGTGATGCGACGGGCGGGCGGCGATGTCGTCCTCGGCGGCGGCGTCGAGGCCGAGGATCACCGCGGGATCGATCACGCCGTCGACCAGCTCGACCACCGGCACCGGCCGCGGCGCCTCGGCGGCGATCACCGCGCGGGCGGCGGCGACGCCCTCCGGCCCGGCGAGATCGGCCTTGGTCAGCAGCACCATGTCGGCACAGGCGAGCTGGTCCTCGAACACCTCGGCCAGGGGCGTCTCGTGGTCGATCCCCGGATCGGCGGCGCGCTGCGCGTCGAGCGCGGCGACATCGGTGGCGAAGCGGCCGGCGGCGACCGCCTCGGCATCCGCCAGCGCGATGACGCCGTCGACGGTGATGCGCGAGCGGATCGCCGGCCAGTCGAACGCCTTCAGCAGCGGCTTGGGCAGCGCGAGGCCGGAGGTTTCGATCAGGATATGGTCGGGGCGCGGATCGAGTGCGAGCAGCGTCTCCACCGTCGGGATGAAATCGTCGGCGACGGTGCAGCAGATGCAGCCGTTGGCGAGTTCGACGACATTCTCCGCCGGGCAGTCGGGAATCGCGCAGCCCTTCAGGATGTCGCCGTCGACGCCCAAAGTGCCGAATTCGTTGACCACCACCGCGAGCCGGCGGCCATTGGCGTTGCGGATCAGATGGCTGATCAGCGTCGTCTTGCCGGCGCCGAGGAAGCCGGTGACGATGGTGACGGGCACCTTGGTAAGCCGGGAGGCGGCATGGGGCAGGGGATCGGCCACGGATGTTCCTTCGCGAGCGCCGCGACGACGAAAGCACGGTGGGGCCACATATCGCCGATGCGCGAGCGACGGACGGGCGCTTCGCATGTCGCCCGCGCCACGCACCGATGCGGGCCAACCGCATGGGTCTTCGTCGCTCAGACGGAACACCGTGCCCCGGCCATCCCCTGGACCAAAGCAAGAGCGACCTTATCGCCGGCAGGTTTCCTGGCTCGCGGGTCATGGTTCGGGGCACGGCCTTCCCGGATCGGGCGAACCCTTGCCAGTGGCCGCCTTCCCGACAGGGGAAGGCATGTGTCCGTCACTCGCCGCTTACAGTTGCAGGGACAGCCGCGGCATTGGAGCCGAAGCCCCGCACCGCATTCCCATTTACGCCCCCTTGCGAAGGGCACCGACGCGATCATGGCACCGGGAACCGGCACCGCCGATCGACTTAGCCGCTACCGCCGGCTTTGCCAATCGCGCAGGCGAGCGCGGGCGACCGGCACTCTGTACGGTATCGTACATAGCCCGTTTCCGGTCGACTTGCGGCCGTTAACCATTAGAGCCCGTGCGCAGCAGGAAGGGTTCTCCCGATCCTTCGTGTGCAGTTCTCCAGGACTGTCGGAGCCGTCGCCGCATCCGTGGTGGCGGCTCCACCTCGACCGCGTCAGTGCGCGGCGAGAAGCGCGGCCTGATCGTCGATCAGGCGGCTGATCGAACGTTGCAGCGTGTCGTGCGACACCGGCTTTTCGATCACCGTCGATCCCGGCGGACATTCGCCGCAGCGTTCGGGATAGCCGGTGACGTAGAGGATCGGGATGTGGCGGCCCCCGGCGATCCGCTCGACCGCACTCACCCCCGAGCCGTGCGCGAGCTTGACGTCGGCGATGATCATCCCCGGCGTGCAGCGCTGCGCCGCCGCTTCCGCCGCCGCCTGCGTCTCGGCGATCTCGGTGCTGTCGGCCCCGGCGAGCAGCGCGGCGTCGGAGACGAACTGCCCGAACAGATAGGAATCCTCGATGATCAGCACATGGGTCATGACGCCTCCCGGCAGTGCCCGGACGCCGGCAGGCCAGAGGTGGCGATGCTTTCTCCCGAACCGGCCCCTAATGCGTCATCCTGATCTAAGTTCCTGATCGAGGTGATTTTTGTCCTGACGGAAGGCGTCATGCGTCCGGTCCCCGCGACGATGCGTTGACGCCGCTGACAAGGAGAGAATGATGACCGAGACCACCAACCCCGCCGACCACGCTAGCCCCGCCGAAGGCTTCGGCGATCTGCCGATCCAGCCGACCGGTTCGGGTGTCGCGGATCTCGAAATCGCCTATGAGCAGATGAAACTCGCCGAACAGGCGGAGGCAGACGTCGGTTCGGTCGCGGTGACGCCGACCGACACGAGCGAGGCCGCCGTCGAGAGCGCCGCGCACCCGAGCTGATCGACGGGCGGCGTGACGGGACGGCGACGCGGCCGCGTGGCGCGCCAAGGAGAATGACGATCTTCCACCTGATCTTTGCGACGCCGTCCCTGTACGTCATCGTCCGTTGGCTGTTGCCGCTGTCCCTGCCGTTCTGGGCGAAGGGGGGCGTCGCGGTGACGTTGCTCGCCGCCTCGCAATATCATTTCTGGAGCCGCCTTTCGTCGGGATCGGTGTTCGCCCCCGAATTCCCCCGCGGCATCGTCATCCTGTTCAACTGGGCCTTCGGCGCGCTCGTGCTGCTCGCGCTGCTCCAGATCGTGCTCGATCTCGGCACGCTCGCCACGATGCTGGTCCGGCGCGAGGTGGCGGGGGCACCCGACGCGGCGCGCTACGGTATCGCCGGCGTCGCGGCGCTGCTCGCCGCGATCGGCGTTGCCGGCGCGATCCGGGTGCCGCCGGTCCGCGACGTCACCGTCGCGGTAAGCGACCTGCCACCGTCGTTCGACGGCTATCGGCTGGTGCAGCTCACCGACCTGCATATCAGCCGGCTGTTCCCGCAGCGCTGGACGCGGGCGGTCGTCGACCGGACCAATGAAGCGGGCGCCGACCTGATCGTCGTCACCGGCGACTTCATCGACGGATCGGTGGACATGCGCCGCGCCGACGTCGCCCCGCTCGCCGGGTTGCGCGCGCCCGACGGCGTCTATGCGATTCCCGGCAACCACGAATATTTCTTCGATTATGCCGGCTGGATGCGGCACCTGTCCGGGCTCGGCTTTCGCATGCTGCCCAATGCGCATCGCGTGCTGACCCGCGGTGGCGACGGGCTCGTGCTCGCCGGGGTGACCGACGCCTCCGCGCCGTCGCATGGCGAGGCCGGCCCCGATCTCGACGCCGCCTTGGCGCACCGGCCGCCGGCCGCGCCGGTCATCCTGCTCGACCATCAGCCGCGCAACGCGCGCCTGGCGGCGGCGCGCGGCGTCGCGCTGCAACTGTCCGGCCATACGCATGGCGGGATGATCGTCGGGCTCGACCGGTTGTTCAGGCCCGCGAACGGTGGCTTCGTGTCGGGCCGGTATGCGGTGGACGGCATGACGCTCTACGTCAGCAACGGCACCGGCCTGTGGCCGGGCTTCGCCTTGCGCCTCGGCCGGCCGCCGGAGATCACCCGGATCACGCTCCGCACCGCGCCCGCGGCGGGCTGAGCTACAGGCCGAGCTTGTCGAGCGCGGCGGCGAGTTCCGTGTCGATCGCCGCCGCCTCGCCCTTCGGCGTGAGGCGGTTGAGCGCGGTCTGCACGCGGGTCTGCGCGACCTGCAGCGTCTTGTAGCGCACCTCGCGCGTCGCATTGGTCCGCCACGACGGGCTCTCGCCCAGCAACGCCGCCCATTTCGCTTCCTCGACGGCGAGGATCGCCAGCGCCAGCCGCAATCCGTCGCGCCGGCCGCGGGCATAGTCGTCGGACGGGGGCGGGGTCTTCACGCCGGCGCCACGCCATCGGCGTTGACGAGATCCGGCCCGACCAACGTGCCGACCAGCCGCACGCGCTTCTCGACCAGATCGACCGGCGTGCGGTGCAGCTCCAGCTCGAACCGGCCGCCCGAATCGCGGCGCAGATAGAAGGCGCCGCCGTCGCGGATCAACGTGCCGGTTTCATCGACCCTGGTTCCGATCGCGATCATCTTGGCGGTGCCTCGTGCTGGTGATGCCGGAAGAGGCGGCGGGGGAGAGCCGCGGGCTCGCATCCCCCGCCCATCCGGTCGGGCCGTTGCCGGTCTTGCCGGCGGCTCCTCTCCTGCCGTTTCTTGTCTATCCGCCCGAACACGGTGGCCACGACGTGCCGGATGTCAGGGCAAAAAGAAAGGCCGATCGAGACGACCGGCCGTAAAAGTTTTTAGGAGAGGATGCCTGAAAGGCACGCTCTTTGTGCAGCGCAGCACCTGTTCCCGCAAGTGCAAATGGTAGCGCTCAACATGCAAAGTTTGCAATCGCGATGGGAAACGCGTTTCGGGCCGGTCAGTCCTGCTTCTTGCCCGAATTGGCGAACAGCACCGCCGCCGCGACCGCGGCGGAGCCGATGCCGACGCCGATGATCCGCATCGGCCAATGGCTCTTGGTCGACGGATCGCGAGTCTTCGCGGCGGCGTCCTGCTGCGCCTTGGCCGCGGCGGCCGCGGCGAGAATCTCATTGGGCTGATCCGACATATTACTCTCCCTTGCCCCGCTTATAGCGCGCGCGGAACGCGTTCGCGAACGGGGTCAGTTCCCTGGCTGCAATGGCCTGCCGCAGGTCCGCCATCAAGCGTTCGTAGAACCAGATATTATGCTCAGTCATCAGCATTGCGCCGAGAATCTCGCCGGACCGGACGAGATGATGGATATACGCACGGCTCCACGTCGTGCAGGCGGGGCAGGCGCATTCGGCGTCGAGCGGCCCCTGGTCCTCGGCGAATTTCGCATTGCGCAGATTGATCGGCCCGCCGCGGGTGAACGCCTGCCCCGTCCGCCCCGACCGCGTCGGCATGACGCAGTCGAACATGTCGATGCCGCGCTCGACCGCGCCGACGATATCGTCGGGCTTGCCGACCCCCATCAGATAGCGCGGCTGGTCCGCGGGCAGTTGCGCGGGCGCGAAGTCGAGGCAGCCGAACATCGCCTCCTGCCCCTCGCCGACCGCGAGGCCGCCGACCGCATAGCCGTCGAAGCCGATGTCGATCAGCGCATCCGCCGACGCCTTGCGCAGCCCTTCGTCCAGCGCGCCCTGCTGGATGCCGAAGATCGCATTGCTCGCGCCATGCTCGCCGCCCGCGTCGAACGCGGCGCGGCTGCGCTTCGCCCAGCGCATCGACCGCTCCATCGCCGCCGCCTGCACCTCGCGCGTCGCGGTGGTCGGGACCAGCTCGTCGAACGCCATGACGATGTTGGAGCCGAGCAGGCGCTGGATCTCGATCGACCGTTCCGGGCTGAGCAGATGGCGGGTGCCGTCGAGATGCGACTTGAACGACACGCCCTCCTCGGAGCGTTTGGTGAGGTCGGCGAGGCTCATCACCTGATAGCCGCCCGAATCGGTGAGGATCGGCCGTTCCCAGCCCATGAAGCCGTGCAAGCCGCCGAGCCGCGCCACCCGCTCCGCGCCGGGGCGCAGCATCAGGTGATAGGTGTTGCCGAGGATGATGTCGGCGCCGCTCGCCGCGACGTCGGCGGGCTTCATCGCCTTGACCGTCGCGGCGGTGCCGACCGGCATGAAGGCGGGGGTGCGGATCGTGCCGCGATGCATCTGGATGGAGCCGGTGCGGGCGCGGCCGTCGGTGGCGGCGATGGTGAAGGCGAAACGCGAGGACATGATCGCTCCGCTTTGGCGAAGCCGGCCGGCGGTGTCGAGCGTTGGGGCGCGACAACAAGGAGATGGATCATGGCCGACGAACCTATGGCGCCCGGCGATCAGGCCCCCGCCGGCACCCCCGGCACGGGCGAGAACGTCTGTCCGCGCTGCAACGGCAGCGGACGGATCGGCGACGACGCCTGTCCGACCTGCGCGGGGTCGGGGGTGGTGATCGAGGGGATCGGCGGCGGCTGAGCCGCCTAGCGCTTGCGCTTGCCGGGCGGTCCCATCGTCCGGCCGGCCATGGCGCGGATCGTCAGCAGCTCCTTGCGGGTGACGACGCCGTCCTTGTCGACGTCGAGTCGCGCGAAAATGCGCGCGAACGTCGCCTGCAACTCGGCGAGCGTGATGCGATTGTCGCCGTCGCTGTCGACCTCGAACGGGCTCGGCAGCGCGTTGCGGTCGCCCAGCCAGCGCTCCGCCCAATCGGCGAAGGCGATATAGCCGATCGTCCCCGCCTTGCCGCTGTCGATCGCGGCGAAGCTGCGCCGCACGCCCGCATCGAGTTCGACGCGGGAGGTACGGCCATCGCCATCGCTATCGAAACCGGCGATCGTCATGCCGACCGGCTCGACGACGAAGGTCGCCGGCGGCTGGCCGGGCACCGCGGGCACCGGCAAGGCCGGAACGGCGGCCTGGAGCAGGAGCGCGAGCAGCATCACCCGCGCGCCGGCAGCAACAGCGACGCATCGCCATAACTGTAGAAGCGATACCCCGCGGCGATCGCATGCGCGTAAGCCGCCTGCATCCGCTCCCGCCCCATCAGTGCCGATACCAGCATGAACAGGGTCGATTTGGGCAGATGGAAGTTGGTCACCAGCCCGTCGATGCCGCGGAAGGCATAACCGGGGGTGATGAAGATCGCGGTGTCGCCTTCGAACGGCGCGATGACGCCGTCGGCGCGCGCGGCGCTCTCGATCAGGCGCAGCGAAGTGGTGCCGACCGCGATCACCCGGCCGCCGTTCGCGCGCACCGTGTTGAGCCGGTCGGCGGTCGCGGCGTCGATCCGGCCCCATTCGGCGTGCATGCGATGATCGGCGGTGTCCTCCGCCTTGACCGGCAGGAAGGTGCCGGCGCCGACGTGCAGCGTCAGCGTCTCGTGCGCGATCCCCGCCGCCGCCAGCGCGTCGACCAGCGCCGGGGTGAAGTGCAGCGCCGCGGTGGGCGCGGCGACCGCACCGGGCTCGGCGGCGAACATCGTCTGGTAATCGGTCGCATCCTGCGCGTCGGTCGGGCGCTTGGCGGCGATATAGGGCGGCAGCGGCATGCGGCCGGCACGCTCGAGCAGCAGTTCGACCGGCTCGTCGCCGGCGAAGTCGAGCGCGAAGCTGCCGTCCTCGCCGCGATCGGAGGCGCGCGCGCCGACCCCCGCGCCGAAGTCGATCGTGTCGCCGTCGCGCAGCCGCTTGGCATTGCGGATGAAGGCACGCCAGCGGCGCGGTCCCTCGCGCTTGTGCAGCGTCGCACCGATCGCCGCATCGCCCCGCCGCCCCTCGAGCTGTGCCGGGATGACGCGCGTGTCGTTGAACACGAGGCAGTCGCCGGCGCGAAGCTGGCCGGGCAGGGCGCCGACGGTCAGGTCACGCGTCGCCTCGCCGTCGAGGACGAGCAGCCGCGCCGCGTCGCGCGGCACCGCCGGGCGCAACGCGATCCGTTCGGCCGGCAGGTCGAAGTCGAAAAGGTCGACCCTCACTTGCGCGCAGGCGCGGCCCCGGCGGGCGCACGCTTGGGCGCGGCGGTGCCGGCCGGGCCTGCGCCGGGCAGCGTCACCGGCGCGCCGAGCGTCACCGGCGTCGGTGCGGCAGCGGCCGTGTAGGGCGGGGGATTGTCGGCGGCGATATAGGCGCGGACGATGCGGGTCGGATTGGCGGGCGGCTCGCCGCGCTCGATCGCGTCGACATATTGCATCCCGTCGATCACCCGCCCGAACACCGTATATTTTTTGTCGAGGCTGAGCCGCGGCTGGAAGACGATGAAGAACTGGCTGTTGGCGCTGTTCTCGGCGTCGGCGCGCGCCGCCGACACCGCGCCGCGGACGTGCGGCAGATAGTTGAACTCCGCGGCGACGTTGGGCAGCGTCGATCCGCCGGTGCCGTCGCCCTTGGGATCGCCGCCCTGCGCCATGAAGCCGTCGATCACGCGATGGAACAGCAGACCGTTGTAGAAGCCCTGCCGGGTCAGCGTCTTGACCCGCTCGACCATCTTCGGCGCGACATCGGGGCGCAGCCAGATCGTTACCCGGCCGCCGTCCGACAGATCGATCAGCCAGAGATTCTCCTTGTCGGTGGTCGCGGGCGGGGTCGCCCGCTCGGCGACCCCGGGCACCGCCTGCGCGGCGGCGGCAGCCGCGGCGAAGGGCAAGGCGAACAGGCAGAGAAGAAACGCAAACAGACGGGCGAACGGGCGCATGGAATATCCAACCTTGGGTGGTGCCGGCGGCTTAGAACAAAATGCGGATTGCACCAAACTGAACGTGGTCAGACGTTCCTGATGCTTGTCTGCGTCGCGCGTCGCTGCCCCGCTGGTCGATCCGCTATCGCACTCACGTCGTCACCCCGGACCCGTTCCGGGGCCTACTCTGCGGCGAGGAGAGAGGCTTGAGGGGCAGGCGCGCAACGGCGGCCCGGTGGACCCCGGAACGGGTCCGGAGTGACGAGTCGTTGGGGAGATCGATCGAGCCTCGTCATGCCCCCCTGTCCGATGGCCCTGGCCGTGCGGTAACGGGCGGAACGCCCTCAGCTGCCCTTGCGGCCGATCACCTCGACCCGGGCGACCACTTCCGCGCAGACGGCGGGGGTGACGAATTTGCCGATCGGGCCGCCGAACAGGGCGATCTCCTTGACCAGGCGGCTGGCGATCGGTTGCAGCGCGACGTCGGCCATCAGGAAGACGGTCTCGACCCGCGGATTGATCTGCTGGTTCATGCCCGCCATCTGATATTCATATTCGAAGTCCGCCACCGCGCGCAGGCCGCGGATGATGACCTTGGCGCCCTGGCGTTCGGCGAAGTCCATCAGCAGCGAATCGAAGGCGACGACCTCGACCGTGCCGCCGATCCCCGCCACCTCGCGGCGGACGATCGCCATCCGTTCCTCGATCGTGAACATCGGCGATTTGGAGGGATTGGTGGTGACGCCGATCATCAGCCGGTCGACCAGCTTCGCGCCGCGCCGGATGATGTCCATATGCCCCAAAGTGATGGGGTCGAAGGTGCCGGGATAGACGCCGATCCGCTCTGCCATGTCGTTTCCCTTCAGCGATCGCGTTCGACGACGTAGCGCGCGACCTCGCGCAGCACGTCGGCCTCGGAACCGTAGCCGTGGAGGTGCTGTACCGCCTGGTCGACGAGCATGCGGCATTGCTCGCGCGCGCGATCGACGCCGAGCAGCGACAGGAACGTCTCCTTGCCCGCCTCGCCGTCCTTGCGCAGCGCCTTGCCGACCACCGCCTCGTCGCCCTCGGCGTCGAGCAGGTCGTCGGCGATCTGGAAGGCGAGGCCGAGGTCGTGCGCATAGCCGTGCAGGCTGCGCCGTCCCTCCGGCGGCACGCGGCCGAGGATCGCGCCCAGCTCGACCGAGACGGAGATCAGCGCGCCGGTCTTCATCTGCTGCAACCGGGTGACGGTGGCGAGATCGAAGCGCGAGCGTTCGGCGACGAGGTCCATCATCTGCCCGCCGGCCATGCCGCTCGGCCCGGAGGCGCGCGCCAGTTCCATCACCAGCTCGGCGCGGACGAAGGGATCGGCGTGCGTCCTGGGATCGGCGAGGATCTCGAACGCCAGCGCGTGCAGGCAATCGCCGGCGAGGATCGCGGTCGCCTCGTCATACGCCTTGTGCACGGTCGGCTTGCCGCGGCGCATGTCGTCGTCGTCCATCGCCGGCAGATCGTCGTGGATCAGCGAATAGACGTGGATCGCCTCCACCGCGAGCGCGACGTCGCCCGAACAGTCGCGGTCGACGCCGAACAGGTCGGCGGTCGCGCCGACCAGCAGCGGCCGCAGCCGCTTGCCGCCGCCGATCGCCGCATGCCGCATCGCGCGATACAGATCGGCACGGGGATCGTCGGGGATCGCGAGCAGCCGGTCGAACCGCGCGTCGATGTCCGCGGACATGCGCGCCAGGGCCGCGTCGAGCGTCGTCGTCACGCGATCAGCCTGCGGCAAAGGGGCGCGTCGCCGTCGCCTTGCCCTCGGCATCGAGGCGGATCGCCTCGATCCGCGCCTGCGCGGCGTCGAGCCGCTCGGCGCAGCGCTGGCGCAGCCGGTCGCCGCGCTCGTAGAGCTGGATCGATTCGTCCAGCGTCGCCTCGCCGCTTTCGAGCCGGCCGACGATGCGTTCGAGCTCCTTGAGCGCGTCTTCGAACGACAGGCTTTCGATAGGATTATCCATGGCCTCGCTATGCGGCAGCGTCGAAGCAGGCGCAAGCGCGGGCGGCGCCGGCATGGTTTCGCCCGGCGATGCCGGCATCGCCGCGTCCGGTCAGCGGTGCGCGGTCCAGGTGTAGAGCACCGATACGCCGACCAGCCCGAGGTCGATCGCCGCCTGGACGCGATGCGGGCGGGGATCGCCGATGTCGTGGGTGAGCAATCGGATATCCGGCGTCGGGTGGCGCAGGGCGAGCAGCATGGCCAGCGCGAGCCCTGCCACGGCCAGTTTCCGACGGTCCCTCATCGCGTTATCCTCCCGATCGCGCACGGCGTACCAGAAAGCCGGTACGGCGGCCAGCGGGTCATGCCACCTGGACGAGGGCGTCGCCGTGGCGGACGCGGTCGCGCCCGGCCGCCTTCGCGGCGAACAGCGCGCGATCGGCGCAGCGGTACATCGCCTTCCAGTCGGTCTCGCGGGTCAGCGTGCCGGTGCAGGTGCCGATACTGGCGGTGACGACGAGGTCGAACGGCATCCGCTCCATGCGCAACCGGTCGAGCACCGCGCGCGCGTCGAGCGGCGTATCCGCGCGCACCAGCATCGCGAACTCCTCGCCGCCGATCCGCGCGACCAGCGCTTCGGGCGTGGCGGCGGCGCGCAGCGAGCGGGCGATGAGGCGCAGCACCTCGTCGCCGCCGTCATGACCGATCGTTTCGTTGATCCGCTTGAAATGGTCGATGTCGACGAGGATCAGCTGATGCTCGTCCTCGCGGCCGATCGCGCCGTCGAGGAAGGCGCGGCGGTTGAGCAGGCCGGTGAGCGGATCGGTCGCGGCGAGCAGCCGGGCGGCGATCTCCTGTTCGCGCGCCGCGTCGCGCTCGAGGCTGAGCAGCCGGATACGATAGGCGACGCCGAGCGACGACAGCGCCGCCTCCAGCGCCATCGCCAGCAGCGTCGAATTGTCGATCCACAATTGCCAGGCGAAGACGTTGAACGCCGCCAGGATCCGCACGCTGCCGAGCACCACCGGCGCCCCCCAGGCGAGGCCGAAGACCCACAGATAGTTGCTGCGCCGGCGATAGGCGCGGATCAGGATCGGGGCGAGCAGGGTGATGACGAACAGATAGCTCGCGGTGCTGATCAGGTCGGTGACCGCGGCGAAGCGCGGCGTCAGCCACGCATAGGTGCCGGCGGCGAGCAACACGAAGGCGATGACCGCGCTGCTGTACGACCGCAGCCAGCCGTCGAACACGCGACGTTCGAAGAAGGCGCGCGCGAAGACCAATGCCGCGGCGGCCGAACCGGCGAGCAGCACGTAGTTGATCCGCTGGCGATCGTTGTTGTCGATGCCGGTGATCTGGCCGAGCAGCCCCGACGAGGTGAAGGCGTAACCGAGAAGGCACAGCACCATCAGGCAATAGGCCGGCTGGAACGCCTGGCGCAGCGCCGCCCATAAAGCGAGATTGTAGACGAGCAGCGCGAGGCACATGCCGGCGAACGCCGCATAGAGCGCGGCCATCGTCATGTCGGCGGCCGCGGCGGCGTCGCGATCGATCAGCGTCGGCCCGACCAGCACGCCGCGGCGGTTGAGCGCACCCTCGACGTGCCACAGCAATCGCACCGGCGGCGCGGCGTGACGCGGCAGCGCGAGTTCAATGATCGCCCCGAGCCGCAGGTGCCGGCCGGCATTGGCGCTGGTGAAGCCGGTGTGGCGGATCGCGCCATCGGCATAGAGCACGTAGAGCGTCGCGCGCGACTGCCACAGGCTCGCCTGGCGCACCCGCAGCGCTGCGTCGTCGGTGGCGGGCAACGGTTGCGACAGCACCCAATAATCGCCCGGGCCGTAACTGGTCTGCTTGCCCGCGCAATCGAAGCGCTGCGGCTGCGCGAACAGCGTCGCGGCGGTGCGGCCGTCCGCCTGGCCTGCGGCGGGGAGGATGCAGGCGCGTAGCGGGACGTGCGTCTCCGCGCGGGCGGGATCGGCCGCGATCGTGGTCAGGACCAGCAACAGGACGGTGAGGATCCATCGTATTGCGGGTGCGCTCGACATGAGCTGGCGGCTAGCAGCCGAGTGCAAACCATTGGTTAACAACGGGGTAAGCCGATTTGCGCGGTGCCGGGCGATCGGGCAAAATGGTACGCGAGGGAGGACCGCATGCATTCCATGTCCGAACCGCGCGTCGGCTGCGGCGCGGCGATCGTCGTCGATGGCCAGATCCTGCTGCTGCGCCGGCTGAAACCGCCCGAGGCGGGCTGCTGGGGCCTGTCCGGCGGCAAGATCGACCTGTTCGAAACGGCCGAGGCGGCGATGCGTCGCGAGGTTTCGGAGGAGCTGGGCATCACCGTCGGTGCTGCGGACTGGCTGTGCTGGGTCGACCAGATCGATACCGACGCCGGCACGCATTGGGTCGCGCCGGTCTATCGCGTCCGCGACTTCACCGGCACGCCGCGCAATTGCGAGCCGACCAAGCATGAGGGACCGCAATGGTTCGCGCTCGACGCGCTGCCGGAACGGCTGACCACGCCGACGCGGGTCGCGGTGGCGGCGCTGACCGGGCGGTAGCGCGACCGGAGGGTTAGTGAAACGACATTTGACCAAAGTCCTCCCCCGCAAGGGGGAGGTGGCATGCCGCAGGCATGACGGAGGGGGAGGACACGCAACCGAAGTCATTGCTTACCTCCCCCTCCGTCACGGCTTCGCCGCGCCACAGTGCCGGGTCGGTCATGCCCCTGGCATGACCTTGAACGGCCGGCGGCCGTTCAACCCGGCACTCCCTGGCGGGGGAGGAATTTCGCGGAATGTCGCGGCCCTCGCACTCCCAAACGAAAACGGGCCGGACTGTCGCCAGTCCGGCCCGCTCTGCCATCATCGTCCGACGTTTATTTCGCGTCGACCGGTTCGGCCTTGCCCTTCTTCTTCGGCTTCTTCGGTGCCGCCGGCTCGATGCCGAAGGACAAAGCGCCATCCTTCATCCGTACCGTAACCTCGCCGCCATGGACGAGCTTGCCGAACAGCAGTTCCTCGGCGAGCGGCTGCTTGATCTTCTCCTGGATCAGGCGGCCCATCGGACGCGCGCCGTACAGCTTGTCATAGCCCTTCTCGGTCAGCCAGCTCTTGGCGGCATCGTCCAGGTTGATGTGGACGTTGCGGTCGGCGAGCTGGAGTTCGAGCTGGAGGATGAACTTGTCCACCACCCGCGCGACCACCTCGGTCGGCAGATAGCCGAACGGCACGATCGCATCGAGCCGGTTGCGGAATTCCGGCGTGAACATCTTCTGCACCGCCTGCTCGTCCTCGCCCTCGCGGGTGAGATTGCCGAAGCCGACCGTCTCGCGCGCCATGTCCGACGCACCGGCATTGGTGGTCATGATCAGGATCACGTTCCTGAAATCCACCGACTTGCCGTGCTGATCGGTGAGGCGGCCGTTGTCCATCACCTGCAGCAGGATGTTGAACAGGTCGGGATGCGCCTTCTCGATCTCGTCGAGCAGCAGCACGCAATGCGGGTTCTGGTCGACCGCATCGGTGAGCAGCCCGCCCTGGTCGAACCCGACATAGCCGGGAGGCGCACCGATCAGCCGGCTGACCGAATGCCGCTCCATATATTCGCTCATGTCGAAGCGCTGGAGCGGAATGCCCAGGATCGACGACAATTGCTTGGCGACCTCGGTCTTGCCGACGCCGGTCGGGCCGGTGAACAGATAGTTGCCGATCGGCTTTTCCGGCTCGCGCAGGCCGGCGCGGGCGAGCTTGATCGCCGAGGCGAGCTTCTCGATCGCGCTGTTCTGGCCGAAGACGACGCGCTTCAGATCGGTTTCGAGGCTTTCCAGCGCCGCCTTGTCGTCGGTGCTGACCGACTTCGGCGGGATGCGCGCCATCGTCGCGATCACCTGTTCGATCTCCTTGGCGGTGATCGTCTTCTTGCGCTTGTTGAGCGGCACCAGCATCTGCATCGCGCCCACTTCGTCGATCACGTCGATCGCCTTGTCGGGCAGTTTGCGGTCGTTGATGTAGCGCGCCGACAGTTCCACCGCCGACTTGATCGCGTCGGGGGTGTATTTGACGTTGTGATGATCCTCGAACGCCGAGCGCAGGCCGGCCAGGATCTTGATCGTATCCTCGATCGTCGGTTCGTTGACGTCGATCTTCTGGAAGCGCCGCAGCAAGGCGCGGTCCTTCTCGAAGTGGTTGCGGAATTCCTTGTAGGTGGTCGAGCCGATGCAGCGGATCGTGCCGCCCGACAGCGCGGGTTTCAGGAGGTTGGAGGCGTCCATCGCGCCGCCGCTGGTCGCGCCGGCACCGATCACGGTGTGGATCTCGTCGATGAACAGCACCGCGTGCGGCAGCTTCTCGAGTTCGTTGACGACCGCCTTCAGCCGCTCCTCGAAATCGCCGCGATAGCGGGTGCCGGCGAGCAGCGCGCCCATGTCGAGGCTGTAGATCACCGCCTCGAGCAGCACGTCGGGAACCTCGCCCTCGACGATCTTGCGCGCGAGCCCTTCCGCGATCGCGGTCTTGCCGACGCCGGGATCGCCGACATAGAGCGGGTTGTTCTTCGACCGGCGGCACAGGATCTGGATCGTGCGATCCACCTCCGGCCCGCGTCCGATCAGCGGATCGACCTTGCCGATCTTCGCCTTCTCGTTGAGATCGACCGTGAATTGCTTGAGTGCGCTTTCCGTCTTGCCCTTCTCCTGTCCCTTGGCGGGCTTATCCTCCTCGGCGCCCTTGGGCGTCGTGGCTTCGGCGGCTCCGGCACCCTTGCCGACGCCGTGGCTGATGAAGCTCACGGCATCGAGGCGGCTCATGTCCTGCTGCTGCAGGAAATAGACGGCATAGCTTTCGCGCTCGCTGAACAAGGCGACGAGCACGTTGGCGCCGGTCACCTCGTCGCGGCCCGACGATTGGACGTGCAGGATCGCGCGCTGCACGACGCGCTGGAAGCCGCTGGTCGGCGAGGGATCGGTCACGGCATCGACCTTGAGCGCGTCGAGCTCGGTGTCGAGGTAATGCGCGACGGTGGTCTTGAGATCGCCGAGCTCGACGTGGCACGCCTCCATCACCTTGGAGGCATGTTCGTCGCCGATCAGCGCGAGCAGCAGATGTTCGAGCGTCGCATATTCGTGCCGACGCGAGGACGCGGCTTCGAGCGCCTTGTGCAGCGTGGTCTCGAGCGCGGGAGCGAAGGATGGCATTCAGATTACTCCAGTCGGGTCGCGGTGGGTGGCCGAACCCTTTCCAACCATGTCGGTATCGCGGGCGTCCGCATCAAGCACTTGACGTCGCACGTCCGGCATCCTGCACGCGGCCGGTCCAGTGCGGTGCCGGTTCATCGCCGGAATAACGCGTCGGCGCTTGCGCGGTGGTTAACGGATCGCTCGCGCGCCAACCGGGTGCGCAGGATCTCACCATCCAGCGCGACGAGACGGCCATCGAGTTCGGCAACCGACAGCGGATCGAGATCCTGCCGCAGCAGCTCGGTCAATGCGTCGTTGGGACGCGACGGGGCGTCGTCCGATTCCATCATCGCATAACGTTGACCCCCGCCCGCGCGATGTCAATAAGGCCCTATGGCCCGTATCCCTGCGGTCGGGCGAGCTACGGACAGGATGCGACCGGATGAGCGAAGTGCCCGAGACGATGCAGGCGATCGATCCGGAGGCGCCCGGCGGGCCGGAGGTGCTGCAACTGGTCGAGCGGCCGGTACCGCGGCCCGCCGCGGGCGAGGTGCTGATCCGCGTCGCCGCCGCCGGGGTCAACCGCCCCGACGTGCTCCAGCGCAAGGGCGGCTATCCGCCGCCGCCGGGGGCGCCGTCGATCCCGGGACTGGAGATCGCCGGCACCGTCGTCGCGCTGGGTGCCGATGTCGACGAGGCGCTGCTCGGCCAGCGGGTCTGCGCGTTGCTCGCCGGCGGCGGCTATGCGCAATATGCCGTCGCGCCCGCGGGCCAGTGCCTGCCGGTGCCCGCCGGGCTCGACATGGTCGAGGCGGCGGCGATCCCCGAGACGCTGTTCACCGTTTGGACCAACCTCTTCGAACGCGCCTTCGCGACCGAGGGCGACAGCGTGCTGCTGCACGGCGGCACCAGCGGCATCGGCACGATGGCGATCGCGCTCGCCAACATCTTCGGCCTGACGATCATCGTCACCGCCGGCTCGGACGCGAAATGCGCGCGCGCGCTCGAACTCGGCGCGACGCATGCGATCAACTACAAGACCGAGGATTTCGTCGAGCGGGTCAAGGCGATCACCGACGGCAAGGGCGTCACGGCGGTCATCGACATGGTCGGCGGCGATTACGTGCCGCGCAACCTGCAATGCCTCGCCGACGACGGCCGCCACGTCTCGATCGCGGTGCAGGGCGGCGCGCAGGCGACGATCCCGTTGTTCGAGATCATGCGCCGCCGCCTGACGCTGACCGGATCGACGCTGCGGCCGCGCGACACCGCGTTCAAGACGCTGGTCGCCGACGAGATCGGCCGCACCGTCTGGCCGCATGTCGAGGCGGGCCGGCTCCGCCCGATCATCGACCGCGTCTTCCCGCTCGCCGAAGCCGCCGCGGCGCACGCCCGGATGGAAGAGGGCGATCACGTCGGCAAGATCGTGCTCACCGTCTGACCCGCGCCGGCGATGATGTCGGGGTCGATGATAAGTGCATCATTAACCCCCTCATCTTAAAGAACTAAACTGTAAAAGCCTACGCAAGGCTGATGCCACGATCCGGGCATCGTCGTCTTCTGGATGCAAGAGGACTCTTGTCGATCGTGGTGTACGCTGGCGCACCGGGCATGCTCTTACTGGCGAAACTCTTGCTCCCCTTGCCGCTTGCGTCCATGCCTGCGGTTCATCCCCAATGGATTGTCCCGCGCGCGTCATGACTCTTCCTCCCGCTTCTCCGCCCCGTTCCTCCCGCCGGGCGGGTTCCGCGCCGACGATCAGCGACGTCGCCACCCGCGCCGGCGTGTCGCCGATGACCGTCTCGCGCGTCATCAACGGCGAGAGCAACGTCCGCCCCGCCACCCGCGACCGGGTCAACGACGCGATCTCCGCGCTCAACTACGCGCCCAATCCCGCCGCGCGCAGCCTGGCGGGGGCGGGGCCGTCGCGCGTCGGCCTGCTCTACAGCAATCCCAGCGCCGGCTTCCTCAGCGAATTCCTGCTCGGCAGCCTCGACCAGGCGAGCCGCAGCGACGTGCAGATCATCGTCGAGAAATGCGACCTCGGCGATCATGAGCTGGAGGTCGCGCAGCATCTCATCGACGGCGGTATCGACGGCATCATCCTGCCGCCGCCGCTGTGCGAGGCGCCGGCGCTGCTCGCGCTGCTCGACGCCGCCAATATCCCCAGCGTCGCGGTCGCCACCGGCCTGCCCGCCGAACGCCAGATGGCGATCCGCATCGACGATCGCGCCGCCGCGGCGACGATGACCCGGCATATCATGGACCTCGGCCATCGCCGCATCGGCTTCATCGCCGGCAACCCCAATCTGTCCGCCAGCGACCAGCGGCTGGAGGGCTATCGCGAGGCGCTGGCCGAGGCCGGGATCGCGATCGATGCGGACCTGATCGTCGACGGCCTGTTCACCTATCTCTCCGGCCTCGACGCCGCCGAGCAATTGCTCGGCCTCAACGATCCGCCGACCGCGATCTTCTCGTCCAACGACGACATGGCGGCGGCGACGGTTGCGGTGGCGCATCGCCGCGGGCTCGACGTGCCCGGCGACCTCACCGTCTGCGGCTTCGACGACACGACGCTGTCGACCGCGATCTGGCCCGAACTCACCACCATCCACCAGCCGATCGCCGACATGGCGCGCGCCGCGGTCGCGCTGCTCGTCGGCACCATCCGCCGCCAGCGCGGCGGCGACGCGCCCCGCCACCAGGTGCTCGACTATACGCTGATCCGCCGCCAGTCCGACGCCCCGCCGCGGCGCCGGCCGCGCGCCAGCCTGTAGCTTGGATCAACGTTCCGCGCCTCCGCGCCTCCGCGTGAACGTCTCTTCCTCTCCCCGCGCAGGCCGACGCCGGTTGCCGATCCCGCGCCATGCGCAGCGAGACCGCAATCGGCCGCGGCGGCCGGTTATGGGTTGCGTCGCAGCGCGCAAGCGTAGACGGTGCCGGCGGGGCGAATGAGGGTGACACGCTAAGCTATGGCGACGCAGGCTGCGCCTTTGGATGCCGCGACGCATGCGCGGCAATGGATCGCCGATTATTGCGCCCGCGCCACTGCGGGCGACGTCCTGTGCGGCGGCGAGGATCGCGCCTGGGCGGCGATGTTCGAGGAACTCGCCACCGTCGCCTCCGACGATCTCGATCACGTCCGTGAGCGGGTGCAGCGCCACGCCGCCGATATCGGCATGGGCTTCCGCATCATCGGCGAGGCGGACGAGCGGCCCTGGCCGGTCTCGCCCGTGCCGCTGCTGATCGAGGCGCGCGAATGGGCGCATATCGTCCGCGGCGTTACCCAGCGCGCCGCGCTGATGGAGACGGTGATCGCCGATCTCTACGGCCCCGGCAAGCTGGTCGAGCGCGGGCTGATCCCCGCCGCTCTGGTCACCGGCAGCCCGTATTTCCTGCGGCCGATGGTCGGGCTGGAGCCGCCCGGCGGCCGCCATCTCCATTTCATCGCGATCGACCTCGGCCGCGGCCCGACCGGCGAATGGCGCGTGCTCGCCGATCATTTGCGCGCGCCCGCCGGCGCCGGCTATGCGCTGGAGAACCGGCTCGCGGTCAGCCGGACGCTCGGCGGGTTACAGGCGCGGATCAACGTCCAGCGCCATGCGCCGTTCTTCGCCGCCTTCCGCGCCGGCATCGCCGCGATGTGCCGGCGTACCGATCCGCGCATCGGCCTGATGACGCCGGGCCGGTTCAACCCGAGCTATCCCGAACAGGCGCATCTCGCGCGCTATCTCGGCCTGCTGCTGGTTGAGGGCGCCGATCTCGCCGCGCTGGAGAACCAGCTGTACGTCCGTACCATCGGCGGGCTGAAGCGCGTCGACGCTCTGTGGCGGCGCGTCGATCCGCGCATGCTCGATCCGCTGGCGTTCGATTCGCATTCGCAGATCGGCGTGCCGGGGCTGATCGACGCTTATGCTGCGGGCAACGTCGTGCTGTCGAACGCACCCGGCGCGGGCGTGCTGGAGGCGCCGGCGTTCGGTGCCTTCCTGCCGCAACTCGCGACGCGCTTGTGCGGCGAGAGCCTGCATCTGCCCAATATCGCGACCTGGTGGTGCGGCCAGCCGTCCGAGCGCGCGCGCGTCGAGGAGGATCTCGACCGGCTGCTGGTCGGCGCGGCGTTCGGCCCGGTGCCGCTCGGCCTGCCCGGCGGCCGCACCGTGCCGGGTGCCGAGCTCGACGCCGGCCAACGCGCCGCCTTGCTCGCCGACATGGCGCGGCGGCCGCAGGACTATGTCGGGCAGGAGATCGTCCGCCTGTCGACGATGCCGGTGGTGATCGACGACCGGTTGGTGCCGCGGCCGTTCACGCTGCGCGTGTTCGCCGCGCGCGACGGCAATGGCGAATGGACGGTGCTGCCCGGCGGCTTCGCGCGGATCGGCGAGACGACCGATGCGCGCGCGAGCGTGATGGGCGAGGGGGTCTGGTCCGCCGACGTCTGCATCCACGGCGCCGACACGGTCGAGCCGGTGTCGCTGCTCCCCGCACCCGATTCGCACCACGTCCGCCGCAATCCCGGCACGCTGCCGAGCCGCGTCGCCGACAATTTCTACTGGCTCGGCCGCTATCTGGAGCGCGGCGAGGCGTTGCTGGCGGCGATCCGCGTCATGCTCGGCAATTCGATCGACGCCGATGGCGGCGCGGCGCTGTCGCCGGCGACCGTCGGCAAGCTGGTCGGCCTCATCACCGGCGGCGGCGCCGCGCCGCATCCCGCCTCGCTGCATCGCGGCGACCTCACCGCCTTCGCGCGCACCGCGATGGAGGACGAGGGCTGGCATTCGGTCGCGACGATCAACCGGCTCGCGCGCGGCATCGGCGATGGCTCGCGCGACCGGCTGTCGGCGGACATGGTGCGGCTGCTCGAAGCGCCGTTCCCGACGCATCGCGGCATGCTCGACCGCGCCGGTTCGCTCCAGCGCCGCTATGTCGCGATCGCCGGCCTGTCGGCGGAGCATATGGGGCGCACTGCGGCATGGCGGTTCCACGACCTCGGCCGCCGCGTCGAGCGGGCGATGGCGATGACCCGCGCGTTGCGGCTGTTCGGCATGCCCGGCGCGACCGCGGACGATCTGTCGACCCTGCTCGACCTCGCCGACAGCCAGATCAGCTATCGCCAGCGCTATCTCACGGGAATCGCGCGCGTCCCCGTCGTCGACCTCGTCGCGCTCGATCCGGGCAATCCGCGCAGCCTCGCCTATCAGGCGGAACGGATCAACGAGCGGCTGCGCGACCTGCCGGTGCTGAGCGACGACGGCATGCCCGAACCGCAACAGACGCACGGCCGCAGCCTCGCCGCGGCGCTGGCGATGACGACCGCGGCGACGCTCGAACCCGACGTGCTCGGCGATATCGAGCGGCGGCTGGCGCAATTGTCGGAAGGCGTCGCGCGCCGCTATTTCCTGCAAGGCGCCGAGCCGCTGCGCGCCGGCGGGCTGACGCTGGCATGAGGGCAATGCAGCACGGCGGTTGGGGTTCGGGCGCTTTCCTGCTTTCCCCCGTCACCCCGGACTCGTTCCAGGGTGACGGGATGGGTAGGGAAACCGGTTGCCCCAAGCCATTCATCATAGGCATCCGTGCCGCTTGTCCGGCGGAAACCGCATGATCGGTGAAATGCTCTACGATATCCGCCACATCACCCGGTTCGACTATGGCGGCAACGTCAAGTTCGCGCGCTGCAACCTGCGGCTGAAGCCGATCGACTGGCCGGGGCAGAGCCTCGAGGATTATGCGCTCACCGTCGAGCCGGTCGGCCGGCTCAGCCCGGCGCGCGCCGAGGCGGGGCTCGCCAACGTCACGCGGCTGGTGATCGACACGCCGGTGCGCAGCCTGACGATCGAGAGCCGTTCGCGGATGCGCGTCGACCGGCTGGTGCCAATGGCCTTGCCCGACGACCCGACGCTGGGCGAGATCGCGGCGCTCGCCCGCGCCAGCCGCGACCTGTCGGCGGCGAGCCCGGCCAATTATCTGTTCCCGTCGCCGCTGATCCCGCTCGACCACGCCATCGCCGCTTATTGCGCGCCCGATCTCGATCCGACGCGCGGCGCGCTGGAGGCGGGGATCGCGCTCGCGCGGCGTATCCAGGACGATTTCACCTTCGACGCGACCGCGACTCTGGTCGACACGCCGCCGCACGAGGCGTTCCTCAAGCGCAAGGGCGTCTGCCAAGATTTCGCGCAGATCATGATCACCGGCCTGCGCGCCGCCGGCCTGCCCGCGGCCTATGCCAGCGGCTATATCCGCACCATCCCGCCCGCGGGCCAGCCGCGGCTGGTCGGCGCGGATGCGACGCATGCCTGGGTGCTGCTATGGTGCGGGCCGGTGCACGGCTGGGTCGGGCTCGATCCCACCAACGGCATCTGGATGGCGGGCGACCATATCGTCATGGCGGTCGGCCGCGACTATGCCGAGATCGCGCCGGTCGACGGCGTCGTGCTCGGCTCGCAGGCGCAGAACATGGCGGTAAGCGTCGACGTCGCGCCGCTGGCCGAGGGCTGATTCACGTTCCCCGTTTGCGCTGAGCCTGTCGACGCCTGTCCTGAAGGACACGGAGCAGAGGTGTCGCTTACCTCCCCCTCCGTCATGCCTTCGGCATGCCACTTCCCCCTGGCGGGGGAGGATTTTATAGTCCCCGAACTGATTGTCGTTCCGGCCTAACCCTTACAAATCCGGCAACACCTGGTCCGCCACGCCCCAGCCCGCCAGCGCCCGCGACGTCGCGCGCCGCATCAGCTCGTCGGCATCGCGCACGCCCCAGCGCGCCGCGGTGTCGATGTCGCGCAGCTCGGTCCACGACACCGGCGCGGCGACCGGGGCGCCGGCGCGCGCGCGCGCCGAATAGGGCATGATCGCGGTGCTGCCGCGCTGGTTGCGCAGATAATCGATGAAGATCTTCCCCTTGCGCTTCGCCTTGGTCATCACCGCGACGTAGCGGTCGGGCTCCGCCGCCGCCAACGCCCGCGCAAAGCGATCCGCAAAGTCCTTCACCGCGGGCCATTCCGCCTGCGGCGTCAGCGGCACGACGACGTGCACGCCCTTGCCGCCCGACAATAACGGAAAGCTGACCAGCCCCAGTTCGGCAAGCTGCGCGCTGACATGTTCCGCCGCGCGCTTGGTGTCGGCGAAATCGAGCCCCTCATCGGGATCGAGGTCGATCACCAGCCGGTCGGGCTTCTCCAGCGCGTCGATTCGCGAGCCCCAGCCGTGGAATTCGATCGTCCCCATCTGCACGCAGGCGACCAGCCCGTCGGCATCGTCGACATAGAGATAGGGCTGTACCGAGCCGTCCTTCTCCGTGACGTCGACATGATGCACCGTGTCGCCGAAGCTGCCCGCGTCGTGCTTCTGGAAGAAGCATTGCTTGGCGCGTCCCTGCGGACAGCGCACCAGGCTGACCGGCCGCCGCCCCGCCCAGGGCAGCATGATTGGCGAGAGTTGCGCATAATAATCGGCGAGCTCGCCCTTGGTGACGTCGCTCTCCGGGAAGATCACGCGATCGCGGCTGCTGACCTTGATATGCACCTCGGGCGCGGTCGGCGCGGGTTCGGGCACTTCCGCGACCACGTCCGCCGCCGCCTTGTCGCCGCGCAGGCCGAGGAAGCTCGAATGGCGCAGCACCTTGTCGGGTGTCACTTCGGCAAAGGCGATCTCGGCGACGAGTTCGGGCTTGACCCATTTCGCACCGCGGAGCGCCGCCTTGAACGGCTTGAGGCTCTCCGCATCGACCGGCGGCGTCTTGACCGCGAGCCCCGCCAGCCGCTCGGCGAGATCGTCCATCATCGCCTGATCGAAGCCGGTGCCGACCTTGCCCGCATAACGGAAGCCGCCATCCTCGTGCAGCCCGAGCAACAGCGACTTGAAGCCGCGCTTCTTGTCGGACGGCGTCCAGCCGATGATGACGAACTCCTGCCGCCGCGTGCATTTCGCCTTGAGCCACGTCCGGTTGCGCTTGCCGGCATAGGGCGCGTCGGCGCGTTTCGAGACGACGCCCTCCAGCCCCTCCTTGCACATCGCCTCGAACAGCGCCTCGCCCGATCCCAGCACGTGCTCGGCGAACTGCAGGCGCGGCCCGTCGGTCAGGATCGCGCGCAGCCGGTCCTTGCGCTCGACGGTGGTCAGCGCGGTCAGGTCCTCGCCGTTCAGTTCGAGAAGGTCGAAGGCGAACAAGGTCATGTCGCCGCCGGCCGAAATGGCATCCTTGAGCGTCGAGAAATCGGGCCGCCCGTCCTTGAACGCGACGATCTCGCCGTCGATCAGCGCGCTGTCGACGGGCAGGTCGGCGGCGGCCTCGGCGATCGCGGCGAATTTGTCGGTCCAGTCGAGCCCGCTGCGGGTGTGGACCTTCGCCTCGCCCCCGGCGACCGCGACCAGCGCGCGATAGCCGTCGTATTTCACCTCGTGCAGCCAGCCGGTGCCGGCGGGCACGCCATCGACCAAGGTGCAGAGCTGCGGCTCGCGGAACGCGGGCAAATCCTCCCCGGCACGCGGAGGGGGACCGCGGCGCTTTCGCGCCGTGGTGGAGGGGGGGCTGCCGCGGGCAGCGCGCTTGCGGCCACCCCCCTCCACCAGCTTCGCTGGTCCCCCCCCCCGTGCCGGGGAGGATTTGGGTGGCTTGCCCTCGGCGATCTCCGCCATCGTCCGGCCCGTCTCGACGCTGGTCAGCGCCTCCTCCACCAGTGTATCGGTGCCGCCGGCATAAGCGTCGTCGAGCTTGCGCAGCAGCCAGTTCTCGCGCTTCTCCTTGGCGCGCGGCTTCAGCCGGATCAGCAGCCACTCGCCCTTCATCCGCTCGCCGTCGAGCGTGAAGTGGAGATGGCCCTTGTCGATGTCCTTGGCGGATTTCCCCGCCACCGGCGCCCAGGTGCCGCGATCCCACAGCATCACCGTACCGCCGCCATATTCGCCCTTGGGAATCGTCCCCTCGAACGTCGCATAGGACAAGGGATGGTCCTCGGTGCGCACCGCCAGCCGTTTCTCGTCGGGATCGAGGCTCGGCCCGCGCGTCACCGCCCAGCTCTTGAGCACCCCGTCGACCTCCAGCCGGAAGTCCCAGTGCAGCCGCGTCGCGTCATGCTTCTGCACCATGAAGCTGTTGCCATGGCCGGGCGCGAGCGTCCCCGCCGGCTCGGCGGTCTTCGCGAAGTCGCGCTTGGCGTTATAGCGTTCGAGCGGATCAGGCACGTTTCTTCGCCGGCGCCTTCTTGGCCGGTGCCTTCTTCGCGGGCGCCCCCGTCTCCGCCTTGGCCCCTGCCTTGGCCGCGCCCGATTTCTCCATCGACTTCTTGAGCGCCGCCATCAGGTCGACGACGTTGCTCGACGTCTTGCCGCCGTCGTCCTTCTCCTCGATCACCTTGGCGCCCTTCGCCTTGCGCTTGCGCTCGACGAGGTCCTTCAGCGCATCGACATAGCGGTCGTGGAATTCCTGCGGATCGAACGCCGAGGTCTTCTTGTCGATCAGCGCCTCGGCGAGATCGAGCAATTCGGCATCGGGCTTGCCTTCCGGGATCTCGCGGAAATAGCTCTGCGCCTTGTTGACCTCGTCGGCGTAGCGCAGCGTTTCCAGCACCAGCCCGCGTCCGCACGGTTTCAGGCTGACGACATATTCGCGCCCGCGCATCGCCAGCTGCCCCAGCCCGACCTTCTTGGTCCGCCGCAGCGCCTCGCGCAGCACGATGAACGCTTCCTCGGCGAGATCGTCCGCGGGCACGACGAAATACGGCTTCTCGTAATAGAGCACGTCGATCTCGCTCGCATCGACGAACTGGGTCAGCTCCAGCGTCTTCTTCGATTCGAGCTTCACCGCGTCGATCTCGTCCTGCTCGAGCAGCACGAACTCGCCCTTCGACACCTCATAGCCCTTCATGATCTCGTCGGTATCGACCGGGCCGACGCCGGTGACGATCTTCTCGTAATGGATCGGCTGGCCGGTCGGCTCGTGGATCTGCTTGAACGCGACCGACGCGCCGCTCTTGGTGGCGGCATAGATCTCGACCGGGATCGACACCAAGGCGAGCCGGATCTGTCCTTGCCAATAGGCGCGTGCGGGCATGTGTGGGTCTTTCCGTTGCGGAAGCGATTCAATCCCCGGGCGCGGGAGTCGTTCCGCTCCGTTCAATTCCTCCCCCGCCAGGGGGAGGGGGACCGCTCGGCGCTAGCCGAGTGGTGGAGGGGGAGGATAGGTCGGGAGCGTCGTAACAAGGCTTCCACCCTATCCTCCCCCTCCGTCACCGCTCCGTCACCGCTACGCGGTGCCACCTCCCCCTGGCGGGGGAGGAATTGATGGCTGCATTTCCCGCCGCGCCAACATGCGCTAAGGGCCGCGCATGGCTGACGACCCCTTTGCGCTGTTCGAGTCCTGGTATGCCGAGGCACGCGAGAGCGAGATCAACGATTCCAATGCGATGGCGCTGGCCACCGTCGATGCGGCGGGGCAGCCGTCGGTGCGCATGGTGCTGCTCAAGGGGCACGGCCCCGACGGATTCGTCTTCTACACCAACCGCGAAGGGCGAAAGGCCGCCGATCTCGCCGCGGTCCCCAAGGCGGCATTGCTGTTCCACTGGAAGTCGCTGCGCCGCCAGATCCGCATCGAGGGGCCGGTGAGCCTCGCCAGCGACGCCGAATCCGACGCCTATTTCGCCAGCCGCGGCCGCGATTCGCAGCTCGGCGCCTGGGCCTCCGACCAATCGCGCCCGCTCGACTCGCGCGAGACGTTCGAGGCGCGGGTCGACGCCGCCAAGGCGCAATTCGAAGGCCGCGACGTGCCGCGCCCGCCGCATTGGGGCGGCTATCGCGTCACGCCGCAGGCGATCGAATTCTGGCAGGATCGCGCCCACCGCCTGCACGAACGCCGGTTGTTCACCCGCGCCGGCGATGGCTGGAACGAAGGATTGCTGTTCCCATGACCCGTGACGAACAGCGCCGGCTCCTGCCGCTGGCGACGCGCGCTGCGCTCGCCAGCGTGGCGATGGCGTGCTTCCTGCTCGCGCTCAAGGGCTTCGCCGCCTGGCATACCGGCTCGGTGGCGATGCTCGGCAGCCTTGCCGACACCGCGCTCGACCTGCTCGCCAGCCTCGTCACTTTGTATGGCGTCCGCCTCGCCGCGACGCCGGCGGATCACGACCATCGCTTCGGCCACGGCAAGGCGGAAGCGCTCGCCGCGCTGTTCCAGGTCGCGCTGATCACCGCCTCGGCGGCGGGCATCGCCTGGCGCGCGATCGCCGCTTTGTCGGAGAATGGCCCGACCGCGGATGCGGAGTTCGGCATCGGCGTGTCGATCGTCGCGATCGGCGCGACGATCGTCCTGCTCTGGTACCAGCGTCAGATCATCCGCCAGACCGGCTCGGTCGCGATCATGGCGGACAACGTCCATTATCAGTCCGACGTGCTGCTCAACGGCTCGGTGATCATCGCGTTGGTGCTCGATCAATATTTCGGCTGGCACAAGGCCGATCCGATCCTCGGCATCGTCATCGCTTTGTGGCTGGCGTGGGGCGCGTTCCAGGCGTCGTCGAACGCGATCGACCAGTTGATGGACAAGGAATGGCCCGACGACGAGCGCGCCGCCTTCCTCGACGTCGCCGCGCGCCAGCCCGGCCTCAAGGGCATCCACGACTTCCGTACCCGCCGCTCGGGCAGCCACGATTTCGCGCAATTCCACATGGAGGTCGACCGCGACCTCACCGTCGGTGCGGCGCACGACATCGTCGAATCGGTCGAGCGCAATCTGCGCCGCACCTTCCCCAAGGTCGAGGTGCTGATCCACCTCGATCCCGAGGGCCATGTCGACACCGACAATCCGCTGGTCGAGGCCGACGTCACGCCGCATTGGTTCGGCAAACGCCTGTGAGGATCCCCTTCGCGCAGATCGACGCCTTCGCCGACGCGCCGTTCGGCGGCAATCCGGCGGCGGTGATGCCGCTGTCCGCCTGGCTTGCCGACGACGTGCTGCAGGCGATCGCGGCGGAGAACAACCTGTCGGAAACCGCCTTCCTCATCCCCGACGCGAGCGGCGAGGCCGATTTCGAGCTGCGCTGGTTCACCCCCGATCACGAGGTGCGACTGTGCGGCCACGGCACGCTGGCGAGCGGCCATTTCGTGCTGTCGTCGGACGGCGACGCGATGCAGGTCCGCTTCCGCACGCGCTGGGCGGGGGTGCTGACCGTCATGCGGGAAGGCACGGGATATGCGCTGGCGCTGCCGGCGTGGAAGCCCGAAGCCAAGCCGCTCCCCGAGATCGTTGCGGCCCTGGGCGTCACCGATGTCGTCGAGACGCTGTGGCGCGAGGGTGGTTACGGCGTGATCGTGCTCGGGTCGGAAGCCGCGGTCCGTGCCGTCCGCCCCGACCTGCGCGCGCTCGCCGCGATCGGCAACAATCAGGCGATCGTCACCGCACGCGGCGATACCGCGGCGATCGTCACGCGGATGTTCGCCCCCGGCGGCGGGGTGAACGAGGACCCGGTGACCGGCTCGGCGCATGCGGTGATCGTGCCCTATTGGGCGGAGAAGCTCGGTACCGACCGGTTCAGTGCGTATCAGGCCAGCGCGCGCGGCGGGTTCTTGTCCTGCCGGCTGGAGGGCGACCGCGTCGTGCTCGGCGGCGCCTGCGTCACGGTGATCGAGGGCACGTTCCTGCTGCCGTAAGTCCCCCCGAAGTGTCATCCCCGCGAAGGCGGGGATCCAGACGCGCGGCTCTTCGATCGAGCCGCGACGTCAGCGTTTATGGATCCCCACCTGCGCGGGGATGACGGAAATGGGGGTGCCGCTGGTGCCCGCTGCCACCCCTCCGGCCGCTACCCCCAGTCGTCATCCCGGCGAACGCCGGGACCCATGGACACGATGTCGCGGATGGTGGTGTCCCTCGCCGGCCGCCCGCAACCATGGGTCCCGGCGTCCGCCGGGATGACGATCGGGGAGGGCGCGCGCGCATGAGGCGAGGGATCGCTGCCTCAACGCCTCCTCCGCGCTACCGCCCCCGCCGCTTGGTCATCGGATCGGGCTTCACCGGCTTCACCCAGCCCTCGGGCGGGATGACGCGCGACTGGCTCGTTCCGAGCCCCATCGCACCCGGCCGCTGCCGCTCCAGCCCGGCCGGATCGACATCCTCGCCGCCGCTGCGGAGCAGGCTGATCCGGTCGCGCAGCCGCCCCGCCGTCTCGAAATCGAGCGCCGCCGCGGCCGCTTCCATCTCCAGCCGCAGCGCCTCGATCGAGACGGTCACGCCGCGACCGCCTCGGTCGCCAGCGCGGCTTCGGTCGCCGCGATCCAGCCGCCGCCGAGCACCCGCTCGCCCGCGTAGAGAACGGCCGCCTGACCCGGCGCGACGCCATATTCGGGCGCGGCGAAGCGCAGCCGGTCGCCGTCGAGCCGCGCCGGCACCGGCTTGGCCATCGAGCGGACCTTGGCGGTGATCGGACCGGCATGATCGCCGCCGATCCAGTTGAGGCCGGTCACCTGCGCCGCCGCCACCGCAAGCGCCGCGCGCGGCCCCACCACGACCTGCCGCGTCGCGGCATCGACGCGCACCACGTACAGCGGCTCGGGCGTGCCGCCGATCTCCAGCCCGCGGCGCTGGCCGACGGTGAAGTGGATGATGCCGCGATGGCTGCCCAGCCGCCGCCCGGCGAGATCGACGATATCGCCCGCGGTATCCGCCTCGGGGCGCAGCTTGCGCACCAGCCCGGCATAATCGCCGTCGGGGACGAAGCAGATGTCCTGGCTGTCGGGCTTGGCGGCGACGCCGAGGCCGAGTTCGGCGGCGATCTCGCGCACCCGCGCCTTGGGCAGCGCACCGAGCGGAAAGCGCAGATAGTCGAGCTGCGCCTGCGTCGTCGCGAACAGGAAATAGCTCTGGTCGCGCGCCGGATCGGCGCCGCGATGCAATTCCGCCCCCGCCGGCCCGAGCACGCGGCGGACGTAATGGCCGGTCGCCAGACAATCCGCGCCGAGGTCGCGCGACAGGCTCAGCAGGTCGGTGAACTTCGGCCCGGTGTTGCACTGGACGCAGGGGATCGGCGTCTGCCCGGCGAGATAGGCGTCGGCGAAGGTGTCGACCACCGTCTCGCGGAACCGCGTCTCGTGATCGAACACGTAATGCGCGATGCCGAGCCGGTCGCACACCGCCCGCGCATCGCGGATGTCGCGCCCGGCGCAGCAGCTGCCCGCGCGTCCGGTCGCCTCGCCATGGTCGTACAATTGCAGCGTCACGCCGATCGTTTCGGCGCCGGTCTGCGCCGCCAGCGCCGCGACCACCGAACTGTCGACCCCGCCGGACATCGCCACGACGATTCTTTTGCCGGTAAGCGCTTCGCCGAGCTGGAAATCCACATCGTCCATGCCGGCATCATACCCGTTCCCGCGGCGAACCGCAAAACCAGCTACGGTTAACATGGGTTCACATAGGTTCACACGAAAGTGACGGCGGCTTTACCCCGCCTTCATTGCTCGCCGCTACAAGGGAGGTTCGAACAGGCAATACGAGTGGATCAGCGTTGGACCTCAGCTTTCCAGGCTTCGACAGAAATACGGAAGTCACCAAGCTTCCCGGCGATCTGGCGGTGCTCATGGTCGGGATCGCCGCACGGCAGACGGCATCGCCGACCGCCGTCGCACAGGCGCGGTTCGGCCGGATCGGTCATCCCTCGCGCCTGCTGCAGCCGCTCGACGGCGCCTTCAACGGTCCGACCGCGGCGCTGCTCGCCCAATGGAGGGACGGAATTCCGCGTCCAGAAGAATGAATCCGCCGTTAACCTTGGCGTGCAAGGCGATCTTCAAGACCGTTCGCTAGGGTTCAGTATCGCGTTTGAGAGGGGGCCCCCAGCCCCGATCGAGGTTGAGTGATGATCGAGAACCAGAAAATCCGTCCTGCCAAAGTGATAGGCCCGCTCGGCGAGTCGCTCACGCTGGATTCGCTGCCGCCGCCGTCGACGACGCGCTGGGTGGTGCGACGCAAGGCGGAAGTGGTCGCGGCGGTCAACGGCGGTCTGCTGACCGTCGACGAAGTCTGCGCGCGCTACGGTCTGACGGTCGAGGAATTCGCCAGCTGGCAGCGCGCGATTGACCGCTCCGGCATGCCCGGACTGCGCGTCACCCGCATCCAGCACTATAAATCGCTGTACGAACGCCAGCAGAAATATTGAGCGATCCGGCACCCCTGGCACCCGAAAAACGAAACGCGTGCGGAACATTATTACGGGGTTGAGAGTCTTTCCGAGCGGAGCCCACGGCGGGCACAACGGAGGGACCTATGGGTATCATTCTTTGGCTTATCATCGGCGGTGTCATCGGCTGGCTCGCCAGCATCATCATGCGCACTGACGCGCAGCAGGGCATCTTTTTGAACATCGTCGTCGGCATCGTCGGCGCGTTCATCGGTGGCCTGATCCTGTCGGGTGGTTCGATCAACAACCAGCCGCTCAACATCACCTCGTTCCTGGTGTCGCTGCTCGGTGCGGTGATCCTGCTTGCGATCGTGAACCTCGTGCGTCGCGGTAGCGTCCGCTAAGACGTTCGCTTCGTCACGCGAAACGAAAGGGCCGTCCGGGCGACCGGGCGGTCCTTTTCGCGTCATTGCAGCAGGAAGCGCACCGACAGGGTGACGGTGACGTCCTTCTCGCCCGGCGCAATCTCGGTCGATGCGGCATCCGCCTTCATCGCGCGCGCCATGAACATCGGCTGCGGCCCCGGCCCGCCGGCATCCTGCCCCGCCTCGGCGATCGAGATCACCCGCGCCACCTTCATCCCCGCCGCCGCCGCATACAGATCGGCGCGCGCCCGCGCCCGCTTCACCGCATCGGTCCGCGCCTCGTCCAGCGCCGCCTCGGGCTTGTCGATCGACAGATTGGGGCCGTCGATCTGGTTCGCCCCCTGCGCCACCAGGGCATCGAGCACGCTGCCCGCCTTGGTCACGTCGCGGAAGCGGACGCTGACCGTGTTGGTCGCCTGATAGCCGGTGATCGCCGGCGGCTGGCCGTCGGTATAGCGATATTGCGGGCTCAGCCCGACGTTCGACGTGGCGAGGTCGCGCGGCGCGATGCCGGCGCGCTTCAGCGCCGCGAGCACGCGCTGCATCCGCTGCGCATTGTCGGCGAGCGCGGCGGCAGCGGTCGGCGCCTGCGACACCACGCCGGCGCGGATCGTCGCCAGATCGGGCACCCGCGTCGTGCGACCCTCCGCGCTGACGTCCAGGATCGTCCCCTGCGCCGGCACCAACGGCTCGACGCTGGTCGCGGCGCTCTGCGCCAAGGCGGCCGTCGGGATCATCATTAGCGCCATTGCTGACAGATATTTCACTTAGTCTCTCCCGTGCTGGTGATGGCCAGGCCGAGCATTTGCCCTGATCGAGGTCAACCCTAGCTGAACGGGCGATCTTGTTGCGGACACTGTGCATTTCGGGCATGGCAGCGCCATCGCGTCGGCGGGGGTTGAGCGCGGTGCTATATTCAGATAACACAGTCGCGACGGACGATGGCCAAGCAGTGGCCGGCACGGGGATGGGACAGGCATGAACGACTATCAGGGTTCGATCGGTCACGAGGAGCGGCTGGCTCTGCCGGGTGAGCCCGCACCGTCGGGCCGCGGCCGCAAGATCGTCGTCGTCGCCGTCATCGTGCTGCTGCTCGCGATCGTCACCTGGGCGATGTTCGGCCGCAAGAAGGCCGACCCCGCCGCCGGCCAGAAGACCGAACAGATGCCGACGGTCACCGTCGTTGTCCCCGGCCGCAAGACGGTCGACCGCACGCTCACCGCCACCGGCACGCTGGCGGCGCGGCGCGAGATGCCGGTCGGCGTCGCCGGCGAGGGCGGGATGATCAACCGCGTCCTCGTCGAGCCCGGCCAGTGGGTCAACGCCGGACAGGTGCTCGCCACGGTCGATCGCTCGGTGCAGACGCAGACCGCCGCGTCGCTCGCCGCGCAGGTCGCGGTCGCGCGCTCCGACCAGACGATCGCACAGGCCGAGCTGGACCGTGCGCAGCAGCTCGTCGACCGCGGCTTCATCTCCAAGGCCGATCTGCAGCGCAAGGCCGCCACCCGCGACGCCGCCGCCGCGCGCGTCCAGGTCGCCGCCGCCAGCCTGCGCGAGGCCAACGCCCGCAACGGCCGGCTCGACATCCGCGCGCCCGAAGCTGGCCTCGTCCTCACCCGCGGCGTCGAGCCCGGCCAGATCGTCAGCTCGGGCAGCGGCGTGCTGTTCCGCATGGCGCAGGGCGGCCAGATCGAGATGCGCGCGCAGCTCGCCGAGGCCGATCTCGCCAGCCTGCGCCCCGGCGCGCGCGCGCAGGTGACGCCGGTCGGCAGCGACCGGACCTTCGCCGGCGAAGTGTGGCAGGTCTCGCCGATCATCGATTCGACCACGCGCCAGGGCATCGCCCGCATCGCATTGCGCTACGATCCCGCGCTGCGCCCGGGCGGCTTCGCCTCGACGACGATCGTCGGCGGCGCCGCGGTCGCGCCCTTGCTTCCCGATGCCGCCTTGCAGAGCGACGACAAGGGCAGCTTCGTCTATATCGTCGGCAAGGACGACAAGGTCGAACGTCGCAACATCAAGATCGGCCAGGTCTCCGATGCCGGCGTGACGGTGGTCTCGGGCCTCGACGGCACCGAACGCGTCGTCCGCTCGGCGGGCGGGTTCCTGGCACCCGGCCAGAAGGTCAAACCGGTGATCGCCAAGTCGCAGTCAGGGGCAAGCTAAGATGAGCTTCCGCAACATCTCCGCCTGGGCGATCCGTAACCCGGTTCCGCCGATCGTGCTGTTCATCGCATTGACGCTGGCGGGGATCGTCAGCTTCATGCGGATGGACGTCAACAACGATCCCGACATCGACTTCCCGGTCGTCATCGTCGTGATCAGCCAGCCCGGCGCCGCGCCGACCGAGCTGGAGAATCAGGTCACCAACCGCGTCGAATCCGCGGTCCGCTCGCTCCAGGGTATCGACGAGATCACCTCGACCGTCACCGAGGGCCAGTCGACCACCGTCGTCCAGCTCGCGATCGGCACGCCGATCGACCGCGCGGTCAACGACACCCGCGACAAGATCGCGCAGATCCGCAGCAACCTGCCCGAGGGCATCCTCGAACCGCAGATATTCCGCGCCGACACCACCGACAACGACCTCGCCAGTTATTCGGCGATCGCCAGCGACATGACCGTCGAGCAATTGAGCTGGTACATCGACAATACGGTGACCAAGGAATTGCTGTCGGTGCCCGGCATGGCCGCGGTCAACCGCAACGGCGGCGTCAGCCGCGAGATCCGCGTCATCCTCGATCCGCTGCGCCTGCAAAGCCAGGGCCTCACCGCCAGCCAGGTCAACGCGCAGCTGCGCCAGATCAACCTAAACGCCGCCGGCGGCCGCGCCGAGATCGCCGGGTCGGAGCAATCGGTCCGTGTGCTCGGCAACGCCCGCAACGCAAACGACCTCGCGCAGACGCAGATCAACGTCGGCAACGGCCGCACCATCCGCCTGGGCGACATCGCCACCGTCCGCGATCTCTACGCCGAACAGCGCAGCCGCGCCGCGGTCGACGGCCGCCAGGCGATCAGCTTCGACTTCCAGCGCGCCAAGGGCGCCTCCGACGTCACCGTCTTCAACGAAGCGGTCAAGAAGCTCGCCGACCTCGAGAAGCGCAACCCCAACGTCCATTTCATCCTGCGGTCGAACAGCGTCAAATATACCGAGGCGCAGTATGAATCCGCGATCCACGCGATGATCGAGGGCGCGGTGCTCGCGGTGCTCGTCGTGCTGCTGTTCCTGCGCGACTGGCGCGCGACGATGATCTCGGCGCTGGCGATCCCGCTGTCGGCGATCCCGACCTTCTGGTTCATGGAGCTGCTCGGCTTCAACCTCAACCAGATGACGTTGCTTGGCCTCAGCCTCGTCGCCGGCGTGCTCGTCGACGATGCGATCGTCGAGATCGAGAACATCGTCCGACACATGCGGATGGGCAAATCCGCCTATCAGGCATCGATCGACGCCGCCGACGAGATCGGCCTCGCGGTGCTCGCCACCACCATGTCGATCGTCGCGGTGTTCATGCCGGTCAGCCTGATGCCCGGCATCTCGGGCCAGTATTTCCAGAATTTCGGCCTCACCGTCGTCGTCTCGGTGCTGATGAGCCTCGCCGTCGCGCGCCTCATCACGCCGATGATCGCCGCGTATTTCCTCAAGAGCTTCGGTCACGCCAGCCATGGCGAGGGCAGGCTGATGGACGTCTATATGGCGGTGCTGCGCTGGACGCTCGACAGCAGCCGGCAAAAGGCGAGCGCGGCGCGCGGCGGAGTCCACCGCTTCACCAGCCGCTGGCGTGATCATCGCATGTGGGTGATGGGCTTCGGTTTCCTCACCTTCGTCGCGACGATCCTGATGTTCGGCGCGGTCCCGATGCAATTCTCGCCCGCCGAGAATAGCGACAATTCGACCGCGACGATCGAGATGGTGCCGGGCGCGACGCTCGCCCAGACCGACGAGGTCGTCACCCGCGTCGGCGAGCTGCTGCGGCGCCAGCCCGAGGTCGCCTCGGTCTATACCCGCACCGGCTCGAACGGCGCGGTCAACACCGGCCGCGTCACCGCGACGCTCAAGGAAGACCGCACCGTCACCAGCACCGAATTCGAGCGCAACCTCGCGCCCGAACTCGCCAAGATCGCCGATGCCCGCGTCGGCTTCCGCTCGCAATTCGGCTGGGGCTCGTCGGGTCGCGACATGACCGTCGTGCTCGGCGGCGACGACCCCGTCCTGCTCCAGAAGACCGCGAACACGCTGGTCGACCAGATGGCGACGCTGCCGACGCTCACCCAGCCGCGCATCTCGGGCAATCTCCAGCGGCCCGAGATCGTCATCAAGCCGCGCTTCGACCTCGCCGCCAATCTCGGCGTGACGACGCAGGCGCTGTCCAGCGCGATCCGCATCGCGACGCTCGGCGACATCGACCAGAATTCGGCGCGCTTCTCGCTGTCGGACCGGCAGGTGCCGATCCGCGTCGCGCTCGATCAGGGCGCGCGTACCGAATTGTCGACGATCCAGAATCTGCCCGTCTCCACCGCGACCGGCGGCTCGGTGCCGCTGTCGCTGATCGCCGACATCAGCCTGGGCTCGGGGCCGACGCAGATCGATCGCGTCAACCAGCAGCGCCGCATCGCCGTCGGCGCCGATCTTGCCCCCAACATCGTCTCGGGCGTCGCGCAGAAGCAGATCGACAATCTGCCGATCATGAAGAACCTGCCGCTGGGCGTGAACAAGCTGACGCTCGGCCAGGCCAAATGGCAGGCGGAGATGCTCAACAACTTCGTCGTCGCGGTGATCGCCGGCACCTTCCTCGTCTTCGCGGTGCTGGTGCTGCTCTACCGCCGCGCGCTGCCGCCGTTCGTCAACATGGCCTCGCTGCTGCTCGCGCCCTTGGGCGGGCTGATCGCGCTGTGGGCGACGGGCAATCCGCTGTCGCTGCCGGTGTTCATCGGCCTGCTGATGCTGCTCGGCATCGTCGCCAAGAATTCGATCCTGCTGATCGACTTCGCGCTGGAGGAGATCAACAAGGGCGTCGACACGCTCACCGCGATCATCGACGCCGGGCACAAGCGCGCGCAGCCGATCGTGATGACGACGGTGGCGATGGTCGCGGGCATGGTGCCGACCGCCGCCTCGATCGGCAGCGACGGGTCGTGGCGGGCGCCGATGGGCATCGTCGTGATCGGCGGCCTGCTCCTCTCGACGCTGCTGACGCTGGTGATCGTGCCGGCGGCCTTCAGCCTCGCGGTCGGCATCGAACGCTACATCGGCCCCCGCCTCGGCAGCCGCCTGCTCACCTACCGCCCCGGCGACGACGGCAGCACGGTCGTCGGCATCGCCGGCCCCGACCAGCCGAGCATCGCCCCCGTCCCCGGCCGCATCGGCCGCGACGACCCGGGCGCCCAGCCGGCGGAGTGATGGGGCGGCGGCGCGCACGCGCCATCTGATCGTCATCCCGGGTGTTCGCCGGGATGACGATCGGCGCAAGCCGCGCACCGCCCGCACCCCATCGCCCAGCCCAATCAGCCAATCCACTTGAACTTCCCCCGCGCTCGGGGATTGTTTCGCGCATGACATCCTTCCCCCGCGCCAGCACCACCGAGGCGGCACCGCCCGCGCTGGTCCGGATGCGGCGTATCGCCGTCGGGCTGCTCGTCGCGATGGCGGCGCTGTTCCTCGTCAGCCGCCAGCTCGCCGCGACGCACCCCGGCTGGGGCTTCGTGCAGGCGTTCGGCGAGGCGGCGATGGTCGGCGGGCTTGCCGACTGGTTCGCGGTCACCGCCCTGTTCCGCCACCCGCTCGGCCTGCCGATCCCGCACACCGCGATCATCCCGCGCAACAAGGATCGCATCGGCGACACGCTCGCCGCGTTCCTGCGCACCAATTTCCTCCAGCCCGCGGTGATCGGCCGGCGCATGCGCCGCGTCGACGTCGCCACCGCGATCGCGCGCTGGCTCACCGATCCGCCCGAGGGGGCAGGCGGCCGCTTCCGCCAGGGCGCGTCGAAACTCGTCGCGCAGGTGCTCGACGGGCTCGATCCGCAGCGGCTCGGCGGCATGGTCAAGGCCGGCATCGCCGCCCGCCTCCGCGAGACCGAGGTCGCGCCGATCCTCGGCCGGGTGATGCACGCCGCGCTCGCCGAACAGCGCCATGCGCCGCTGCTCGACGGCGCGATCCGCTGGGGGGCGAAGGCGCTCGCCGCTAACGAGCATCTCGTTCGCCAGATGGTCCACGACCGCGCCGGCTCGATCCTGCGCTGGACCGGGCTCGACGAGACGGTGGCGGACAAGCTCATCGCCGGGCTCGACAAACTGGTCGCCGACATGGCCGACGATCCGCAGCATCCGTTGCGCCTCAAGGCGGAGGAAGGGCTCGACCGGCTCGCCTGGGACCTGCAATTCGACCCCGCCACCCGCGCGCGGGTCGAGGCGATGAAGGTCGAGCTGATCGCCAATCCGGCGATGCAGCGCTGGCTCGACGGCCTGTGGGAATCCGCACGCGCCGGGCTGTTGCGGGTCGCGCGCGACCCCGAAGGCGCGATGCAGGGGCAATTGGGCGACATGCTGCGCCAGCTCGGCCAGACGCTGACGCAGGACCCGCGACTGTCGCATACGATCAACCGCTTCGTCCGCCGCGCGGTGGTCGGCATCGCCGCGGATTACGGCGACGGCATCGTCCGTTTGGTGTCGGAGACGGTGCGCGGCTGGGATGCCGATACGATCACCAGCCGGCTGGAGAATGCGGTCGGCCGCGACCTGCAATATATCCGCATCAATGGCACGCTGGTCGGCGGGCTGGTCGGCCTCGCCATCCACGCCGTCGACGTGCTGTTGTGAACCCGCGCTGTCCGGCCAACCCAACCGTCTCGTATGATAAACGCCTTGCCGTGGATCGGAACTTGCCGCACAAGCACAGGCGATGAGCGCCACAGCCGAATTCGAGCAGGACAGCGGCGGAACCCTTCGCTTTTCCGGTGATCTGCTGTTGCGGACGCTCGGCACGCTGCCCGACCGGCTTGACGCGATCAGCGGCCCGGTCGAGCGGATCGACCTCAGCGGCATCGGCCGGATCGACACCGTCGGCGCCTGGGTCGTCCATCGCCTCGCGACCCGCCACGAGGCGGCGATCGAGGGGCTCGACGAGGACGGCCGCTATCTGCTCGATTCGGTGGTCGCCGCCGACCGGCCGGTCGCGCTGCCGCCACATGCGCGCAACGCGTTCAGCAAGATGCTCGGCGAGATCGGCGATGCGGTCATCATCACGCTGCGCACGCTGTACGGGCTGCTCGGCTTCATGGGCGCGACGACGATCGCCTTCGTCAACGTCGTGCGCCACCCCAGCCGCTTCCGCTTCAACGCGACGGTGCACCGGTTCGAGGTGGTCGGCGTTCAGGCGCTCGCCATCGTCGGGCTGATGAGCTTCCTGATCGGCATCGTCATCGCCCAGCAGGGCGCGGTCCAGCTCCGCCAATTCGGGGCAGAAGTATTCACCATCAATCTGGTCGGCCGGCTCACGTTGCGTGAACTCGGTGTGCTCATGACCGCGATCATGGTCGCCGGCCGCTCCGGCTCGGCCTTCGCCGCGCAGCTCGGCACGATGAAGCTGACCGAGGAGATCGACGCGATGCGCACGATCGGCGTCTCGCCGATGGAGGCGCTGGTGCTGCCGCGGACGATCGCGGCGGTGCTGCTGATGCCGCTGCTCGGCTTCTATTCGTCGCTGATCGCGATCATCGGCGGCGGCCTGCTCGCCTGGGTGTCGCTCGACATCCCGCCGGTCACCTTCATCCAGCGCATCCGCGAGGTCGTGCCGATCACCGACCTCTATATCGGCCTGATCAAGGCGCCGGTATTCGGTGCGATCATCGCCATCGCCGGCTGCTTCCAGGGCATGCTGGTCGAATCGGACGCCGAACAGGTCGGCCTGCGCACCACGTCGGCGGTGGTGCAGGCGATCTTCCTCGTCATCGTGCTCGACGCCTTCTTCGCGGTGTTCTTCACCTGGGTGGGGTGGAATTGATGGCGCAGCGCGAGCCGCAGGACGACGCACCGATCATCCAGGTGCGCGGCCTCAAGAATGCGTTCGGCGATTCGGTCGTCCACGACGATCTCGATCTCGACGTACGCCGCGGCGAGATCCTCGGCGTCGTCGGCGGCTCGGGTACCGGCAAGTCGGTGCTGATGCGCTCGATTATCGGCCTGCAGACCCCCGTCGAAGGCGACATCACCGTCTTCGGCGAACCGACGATCGGCCGCGAAGAGACCGAGGCGACCGACATCCGCAAGCGCTGGGGCGTGCTGTTCCAAGGCGGCGCCCTGTTCTCGACGCTAACCGTCGCCGAGAACGTGCAGGTGCCGCTGCGCGAGTTCTACAATGACCTCAACCCGGCGCTGATGGCGGAGATCGCCGCCTATAAGGTGGTGATGACCGGCCTGTCGCCCGACGCCGGCCCCAAATATCCCGCCGAACTGTCGGGCGGCATGAAGAAGCGCGCCGGCCTCGCCCGCGCGCTCGCGCTCGACCCCGAATTGCTGTTCCTCGACGAGCCCACTGCGGGGCTCGACCCGATCGGCGCGGCGGCGTTCGACGGCCTGACTAAATCGTTGCAGAAGACGCTGGGGCTCACCGTCTTCCTGATCACCCACGATCTCGACACGCTGTATGCGATCTGCGACCGCGTCGCGGTGCTTGCCGACAAGAAGGTGATCGCGGTCGGCACGATCGACGAATTGCTCGCGCTCGATCACCCGTGGATCGAGGAATATTTCAAGGGTCCGCGCGGCCGCGCCGCGATCGCGACGCAGGAAGCGCAGGCGGAGGCGTCGCAGCATCCGACCGAAGTGAAGACGCAGCAGATCGCGGCAAGTCCGGCCGCCGCCACCGAACCGGCCGAACCGGCCCGACCCCCTGTAGGGACCGACTGATGGAAACCCGTTCCAACCATGTGATCGTCGGCGCGGTGGTGCTGATCTTGCTCGCCGCGCTCGCGATCTTCACGATCTGGATCGCCCGGCTCGGCGGTGCCACCGAACGCGAATACGACATCTTCTTCAAACAGTCGGTCGACGGTCTGGCGAAGGGGTCGACGGTGACCTATTCCGGCGTTCCCACCGGTCAGGTCAAGACGATCGCGCTGTGGAAGCCCGATCCGCAGTTCGTCCGCGTCCGCGTTACCGTCAACGAGGAAACGCCGATCCTGCTCGGCACCACCGCGACGATCCAGGGCAGCTTCACCGGCACCAGCACGGTCGCGCTCGACGGCGCGCGCAAGGGTGCGCCGCCGATCGTCTGCCCCGACCATCCCGATGCGACGCAATGCCCCTATGGCGTGCCGGTCATCCCGACCAAGCAGGGCGGCATCGGCGCGATCCTCAATTCGGCACCGCAGCTGCTCGAGCGTTTGTCGACGCTGACCGAGCGGCTGACCGGGCTGCTCACCGATCGTAACCAGGCGTCGATCGCCGGCATCCTCGACAACACCAATCGCCTGTCGGGCGCGCTCGCCGATCGCGGGCCGGAGATCGCCGCGACGCTGGCGCAGACGCGCATCGCGATCCAGCAGGCGGGCGATGCCTCGCAGCAGATCGGCAAGCTCGCCGAAACGACCAACGGCCTGATCGCCCAGGACGTCAAGCCGACGATGCAGAACCTCAACAAGGCGATCGCATCGGCGCAGCAGAGCGCCGAAACGCTCAACTCGGCGATCCAGGACGCGCGCCCCGGCCTCCAGACCTTCTCGAAACAGACGATACCGGAGGCGAACCGGCTGGTCCGCGACCTGCGCGTCACCGCGACGGCGCTGTCGTCGATCGCCGACAAGGTCGATCAGGGCGGCGCCAGCTCGCTGATCGGCCAGCAGAAGCTCCCCGATTACAAGGGCAAGTGAGATCATGAAGACCAAGCTTCTCCTCCTCGCCGCGGCGCTGCCGCTCGCCGGTTGCATCAGCTTCGGCGCCAAGCCGCCGCCCTCGCTGCTGACCCTCGACGCAACCTCCGCGCCCGCGGTCGGTGCCGATCAGAATTCGGCGAAGACGCGCTCGATTACCATCCAGGTGCCCGCGACGCCGACCGCGATCGCCGGCGGCCGCGTGCCGGTGCAGGCGACGCCGACGACGATCGCCTACGTCAAGGACGCGCTCTGGGCCGAGCCGCCCGCCCGATTGTTCGCGCGGCTGTTGTCCGACACGGTGTCGGCGCGCAGCAACATGGTGGTGCTCTCGACTGTCCAGTCGATCGGCGACCCAAGCGCGACGCTCGCCGGCGAATTGCGCCGCTTCGGCCTCGACGCGACGACGCGCGAGGCGGTGGTGACCTATGACGCCTCGCTGGTCCGCGCCGGCAAGGAGACGGTCGAGAAGCGCCGCTTCGAGGCGCGTGTGCCGGTGACCGCGATCGATGCGGCGACCGCCGGCCCGGCGATCAGCCAGGCGGCCAACCAGGTCGCGGTCGAGGTCGCCACCTGGGTCGCGGCGAGCTGATCGGCTAGCGCGGCGTGCGCCGGACCGCCGGCAGCACGTCGCACACCGCCGCGCCGCCCAGGCCCACCGTGGGCGCGTCGGGGGTCTCGCGCTTGGCCACCGCCGCGGCGAACCGCGGATTGTCGGCGCTGCGATATTGGAAGTGCGGCCGGTCGCCCGCGGCCATGTCGCTCGCCAGCCGTACCGAGACGATCGGCAGCCGCTCCGCCGCGGTCGCATAGACGCCCATCGCCGCCTCGCTGCGCGGCAGGCCCGATAGATAGCCCATCCCCTCGACGATCCGCCCGACGACGGTGTAATTGCGATCGAGCCGCCGCGCCGACTGGCCGATCGGCGTGAACAATTCCGCTCCCGATCCGGTGCTCGGGAGCGCGTCGCGCGCGACGCCGACCATGCCGTAGCAATGCGTCAGCCACGCCTGCCGCCCGTTGGTGGCGACCGGCCAGCCCTCGGCGGTGATGCCGCTCGCGGTGGAATAGCTGTCCGCCTTGGTCATCCGCACCGCGGGCTGGAAGGCGGCGACCTCGAATTCTGCGGCGGGATGATCGGTGATGCCCGCGGGCAGCGGCTTCTTCTCGGTGGCGTCGCCCCATTGCGCCACCCAATTCTCCTGCACGCGGTAGACGCTGGCATCGTCCCACCAGCGCGCCCGGGCGAGCGCGCGGATGTTGGCGACGTGCGCCGGGGCGAAGGCCGGCGCGAGGCGGATGACGACCTGCTTGCCCGTGGCGAGCGTCATCACCAGCAGTTCGTCGTCGGGCACCGCCCGCCAATCGGCCTCGACCGGGTCGGCGGGGGTGGCGGCGGGCGCGGCCTGGAGCGGTGGCGCGGCGGCGAGAAGGAGCAGGCTGAGCATGCCGCGAGACTGGCCCAGGCCCGCCGATCACGCAATCACTTGCAGCCCGGATGCGGACCGGCTACGCGCGCCTTTCCAGGACATGCGGAGCGGTGGCCGAGTGGTCGAAGGCGCTCGCCTGGAAAGTGAGTATACGTCAAAAGCGTATCGAGGGTTCGAATCCCTCCCGCTCCGCCAACATACCATATTTTACCGTTCTTTCCCGTTCACTCGGGACTTGTAACCCGCAGAAAACCGCGCATTTTGATGCTGCGGTTGTGCGCTGCTGTTCGGTCGCGTTCGGCACCCGGCATGGCATACCGCATGGTACGGACCTCGAAAGTCCATGGTATGGAGGCTGCGCGTGCTGACTGACGCGAAGATCAAGGCCGCGAAGCCCAAGGCGGCGGCGTACAAGCTTGGCGATTCTGGCCAGCTCTATCTCTACGTCACGACGGCCGGCGGCCGTCATTGGCGCATGAATTATTCTTACGGGACCAACGCCAACGGCAAGCCGGCTCAGAAGACGCTTACCCTCGGCGCCTATCCAAGCACGTCGCTGGTCGAGGCGCGCGCCAAGCGCGACGAGGCCAAGAAGCTCCTGTCCGCCGGCCGTGATCCCGCCGTCGAGAAGAAGGTCGCCGCAAAGGCGCGCGCGCAGACCGACGCCAACACTTTCGAGATCGTCGGCCGTCGCTGGTACGATCTGCGGAAAGGCGGCTGGTCGCCGGTGCACGCCAAGGACGTGATCGACAGCCTGACGAACGACCTGTTTCCGGCGATCGGCGACCTGCCGATCACCGCGATCGGTGCGCCCAAGCTGCTTGAGGTGTTGCAGGCCGTCGAGCGCCGCGGCGCGATCGAGACGGCGCACCGGCTGCGCCAGCGTGCCAGTGCCATCTTCGTCTATGGTATCGCGTCTGGTATCTGCGACGCGGACCCGGCGGCGAGCCTCGGCAAGGCGCTGAAGGACAAGCCGCGGTCGAAGAAACAACCGTCCATCGTCGACGGCATCCGCGATCAAGCCGAACGGATGAAGATCATCCGCAAGATGCTGGCCGACTGCGACGCGCAGCGCTGCCGGGCGGGGACGAAGTTCGGCCTGCGCTTCCTCGCGCTGACCGCCGTCCGACCGGGTGAACTGCGGTTCGCCAGTTGGCCCGAGTTCGAGGGGATCGATTGGACGAAGCCCGACGAGCCGGCGCCGGCGGCGGTGTGGCGCATCCCTGCCGAGCGCATGAAGGGCGACGAGGATCGCAAGGCGGAGGAATATGGCGAGCACGTCGTGCCGCTGTCGCCGCAAGCGGTCGAGGTGCTTCACGCAACCTACCGGCTGTCCGGCGGCCTACCGTACCTCTTCCCGAGCGAGCGGCACGTCCACAAGCCGATCAGCGAGAACACGCTGCGCGCGCTGCTGATCCGCGCCGGCTATTACCAGCGCCACGTGCCGCACGGCTTCCGCGCCGCCTTCTCGACCTACATGAACGACCGCCCGGCCGAAGAGCGGCGGGACGGTGATAGGGCGGTGATCGACCTGATGCTGGCGCACGTGCCGGGCAACAAGGTCGAGGGCGCTTACAACCGCGCCGCCTACATGGGGCGGCGGCGCGAGCTGGCTTGCGAATGGGCGGATCTGATCGCTGAGGGTCTTGCATCCCCTATCGATCATCTCGGAAAGCCTATAAGGTTTGCTGCCACCGGCCCCGGCCCCGTCCGGAAATGATAGGAGGCAATCGCGTGGATAAACGAGTGCAGATCTTACTCGATGTTACGCAGGAAGAGGCGTTGGCAATAGCCGATCGTTTATTGGATCTTCCCTACAAAACGGCGAACGGCGCGCTTATCGGACCTGGCATTAAGTCGGGGATCGAAATGAACTCTGGCGCAGCCCATTTTGGGATGGGCTATCGCTCGGAGGGCAGTGATGCGTTGGGCGGCCCGGATATGCCCACCGGGATCGCTATGCACCGTCGCTGAACCTTACGTCTCCCGCCGCGTGTCGAGGCCTATCGGCTAGACGACATTAACAGGCACTACCTAGAGGAATTACGTATGACCCGTCGTGTAATTACCACACTGGACCTGACCGAGGACGAGGCCCGCGCCGTCGCTAAGCGCATCGACGATCTGGGGATAGAGGTCGAGGGTTTCAGCATGCTCGTCGGCCTTGAAGCGACGGTTGAACGGTTTCCAGATCAGCCCCGCATTCAAATCATGATTCGATCCGAAGGCAGCAATGCGCTCGGCGGTGACAGCGTCGAGCTAAAAGACGCCAAGAAATTTGGCGAGGGATAACGTTGCGCTGACGGCGCCTTCGAATGACGAATCGCGTTTGAAGGCCGCCTGACGCCAACAGCGGGTTGGCCCCGAATGCGACGGATAGGAAATCATTTCCCACAAAGCGGGGAACGAAGCGAAAAAATTTTGCGCTCAACGCATTGTGGGTTCGGGCATCAACCACCCACTAACCTGCGGAAAATGCGAACGGTACCGAACAACCACGCACGCGAACGCACAAGCCGTATGCGACGAACGATGGAGCAACCCGTTGCAACTTTCGTTTACCTGGAACATGTACAGCCTCTGATACGGACCAGCGACGAAGCAGGAACGGATCAGACACCCCGCCACGGAGACCACCATGCCACACGAAATTAGGACCGACGCGGCTTTGCTCGCTCGCCTTCGTAAAGCGGCGACCACGGTGATGACGGGTGACCAGCTGCGCAAGCAGCGCGTTTCTTTTATCCACGGCAACATGCCTCACGAGAGCACGATGAGCCGTGATGAGATCGAAAAAGCGTTGGAGCAGCACGAAGGCACCCGCCAGTACGCCTGAGTGTACGTTTTCGAACTAGTCGGCGAGCGCGAGGATCATCCCGTCTACGAGGAATTGGCTGTTGCCAACCTCGCTAGGCAGTACGACTTCCTCCGCTCGCTGGTACAGGCATCGCTCCAGCTTGACAGGCCGATGATTGGCCTCGAGGTTGTGAAAGCGCTAAATTATCACGCCATCTCCTGTCTCCATGCGCATGCGGGTGAAATAAGGCCCTGTCAGGTTTACGTCGGAGATTACACTCCGCCAGCGCACCACAGGGTGCCGGCGCTAATGTCGATCGTGATCGATGATCTGAACCGGTGGTGGGACAAGCACGATCCGGTGTTTTTGGCCGCGTATGTTCTCTGGCGGCTGAACTGGATCCATCCATTTATAAACGGCAATGGGCGCACGGCTAGGGTCGCGGCCTATTATGTGATCTGCCTTAGCATGGGCGGATGGTTGCCCGGGGAGACGTTACTACCCGACTTATTGCGGCGCGAGCGCAGGGCCTACGTTGCTGCGCTTCAGGCGGCCGATGCGAGCCTTGCCGTGGGGCCGGTCGATTTGACGGCATTGCATGCACTTCTGCAGCAGCTGCTCAATGAGCAGCTTGAGCCGTTTGTCGGGGCGGAAGAGCCAGGCGAGCCCGCCGTTTAGGCGCCCTGCGCCGATGGTCACGCTATTGGCGCGACTAGGTCATTGACTATCACTCCCCAATCGCGGGCGGCTTCCTCAGCCTCGACGATCGCCACCTCATAGCTGGGATCATGATAGAGCGTGAGCCTTCCGCCTTCGACATCGACCACGTCGACGCAGAACAGCATGCGGCCTGCGTTCGTGTAATCTAGCGTCGTGCCGAACTGGCCGGTCAGCTTGGCTGGGCCGATTTGCGGCCCGTTGGTGATTTCGACGCGATCGGCGGCGGGGCCATCAGGATGGAAAACTGCCTCAGTCATGCTGCTCGGGCCTCCTTCACCTTTTCGAGCCAAGCTCGCACCTCAGCTTCACTCCACCGTGAACCGGCGCCGCCGGGCTTATATGGGGCGGGGAAGGAGCCCGCGCGGATCATGGCGTAGATGCGTGTCCGCTTCAGCCCAGCAATTTCTTCGACGCGCGCGAAGGGAATGAGCCGGTCATTTTCGGCGGTGGCAGCAGGCAAGGCTGCCAAGGCGGCGAAGTTCTCGCGGCGATCTGTCATCGCATCCTCCGTTTTGGAAGGGTCCGGACCCATCGGATCGCGTAATAGATCAGGCTGGGTCGGCGAGACCGGTGACGCTGCTGTATTCCAAGCCTCTCTGCGGCGCGTTTCCACTTTCCGCTAAAGTCAGCCCGGCGATCTTCCTCAGCGACTTGCGTGACCTGAAACAGCTGCTCGACAGCGTAGCCCAGGTGAAGTGCCATGGCACTTGGCGTCTGGCCGTGGTTCTTCATTGAGCATCTCCCGCAACTAAGGTACGAAATTTGGCGAAGGCAGCCAGGGCGATGCGAACCTTCTGGCCGCGGTCCCATTCGCCGGCGGCAATCTTATCCCGGCAGTCGCAGCGCCGGTGGCTCTCGGGATCGAGCGTATCGATCACGATCTGCCGAGCGAGCGGCAAATCTGGATCAGGCGGCTCAGGCAGCATAGCGAGAAGCGCTGCAGCCTCATCACTTTGGCGCGCGGCGATTGTCAGCACCTTACGCAGCCTCGAAACCTGAGCAGGCGTTATCGTATAAACGCCGCTCGGCACCGCGCTTCCTTGGTCTGGCGGCGGGATCATTGCACAGTGCCTCCCGCCGGGCGCTCACCATTGATCTGCCCCCAGGTGTCCGCTGCTTGACGAAGCAAGGCGTCGACCTTGCTGTCTGCATCGTGGACGGTGCCGGCCTCGGCAGCGGCGTTGAGTACTTTCAGCGCGCCCGTTATCGCTCCGCACACGACAGCGAAGAACACGCCCCCGGCGTCAAGGATCTCGGCTTGCGCCTGTGCTGCTTCCTCAATGATGGCATCGGCGATGACGTTGCTGGCGGCATTCGATATCTGGTTGAGCTCGTCTGATGCGGGGTTCGAAATCATGGGTGCCTCCGGGTTATGGGTACGCCGGACGCGCTGCGCCGCAGCTGCACGCGCGCTTCCTCCCGACTGATGATGAACGTGGCCGACGGATCGGCAGCGAGCAGGCGGCACGCCTCCGTCTCGGCAGCGGTGAAGCTGTCGTGGCGCGCGCGCGGGGCGGTGCTCTTGTGGATTAGGAAGGCTCCCTTGAACGGGAGCACGTCGATCTGGCTCATCGAGAGGCATCCTTCTGGACCGCCGCCGCGGCGGCATAGCGCGACCGCGCGGCGGGGATCGGAGCGTTGGCACGCTCGGCGCGGCCAACTGCGAACGAGTGCCGATAGGCATGGGAGCGGTTCGCGCTCGGCGCGGGGCTGTCAGGATCGCGGCCATCCGCATACCCGGCACGAAATTCTTCGTCGTCGTTCAACGGTTCTGTCCTTTCAGGCGGGCCGGGTTGACGGGAGCCCACACGATCGCCTGCTTGCCGCTGACGTTGCGGCGGCGAGAGCCGCTGTCGCGGACCCTGCCGAGGCGGGCGAGTTCGGTGAGGCGCGGACGGATGGAGAGGATCGACAAGCCCAGGCGGCCTGCGACCTCGTCGGCGGTGAGACCGTTCGAGCGCTCGACCACGTCCAGCGCTTTCACGCTTGTCGCCGGGGTTGTACAGCTTGGTGCCGTCGAGGTGCGGCTCCTGCACGTAGAAAGTCTTCATGCTGGGTCTCCAGAGGTTCTCCGAAACCGTGGCTCACCGCGGCTTCGAAGAACCGGGCTGGCGCATCGCCAGCCCGGCAGAGGTTACGCGTTGGCGAACGGACCCTTGATCAGCGCTGCCGGGCGCTTCACGGCGAGGCCGAGCCGCTCTTCGCAGCGCATGGTCAGCAGGTTCTTCTCGAAATCGTCGGCGTTTTCCGACGAGATCAGCACCTCCGGCGACAGGCGATCGTACAGCGTAGCCGCCACACGGAACGCGCCGACGAGGAAGGTGCCCTGCGCCATCGAGACGGTCGACAGGACGCGCTTGCCCCAGAGAACCGGGCCGGCGACGCCGGTCGGATTGGCGAAGATGTAGCGGCCGTTGCTGTCCTTGGTCAGCTCGATGTCCGTCCAGTCGGTCTCGTGCAGCACGATCGCACCCTCGGCGGCCGGGCTGGCCTGCGCCTCGATCGCGCGCTTGGCGACCTCGTCACGTAGCGGCCGGGACGCTTCGATCAGCGGGTTCGCCTTAATCCACTTCGACGCGTCGTAGGGGTCGTCGCCGGTCTTTCGGTCGTCGCCGTAATCCTCGGCCCGGTCGATCGTGAAGATGATCGCGAAGATATGCTCGGCGATGACCGAACGTTCGAGCACCTTGGTCGCGAGGGTCCGCTGTTCGTAACAGACGCCATGCAGGTTGAAGCCCGCCGTCGTGATGATCCACATCAGAGGGTTCCGACGGGCGCCGAAAGCCGAGTTCATCACGTCGAATAGGCCGCGATCGGCGTGGGCGTGCAGCTCGTCCATCGTGACGAGGTGCGGATTGTGCCCGTCCTGGCTCTTCGCCTTGGCGTGCATCGGCTGCATGTAGCCGCCGTTGTCGCCGCAGGTGATCGACTTCGCCCACCCCAATCTGTTCTGACTCAGATGAGGGAGGTTGGCTGATGGCCACCGAAGCACAGCGCGCGACCCGTTCGCGTGAACAGACGAACTCAACCCCGCGTATCCCCGCGAGCAAAAGCAGTCTCGCTCACACCTTCTCCATGTGCCGCCGGGAAGCCGATGAGAACGACGTGAAGCATCTCGTCGACCTCATCGTAAAGGTGGCACAGCAATGACAGATCAGATCACAGGCGTCGTCGACAACGGCGGCACTGCCGAAGCAGACTTCCCGTTCTACAAGGGCGCGGTCGGCATCCGCACCCGCAACGGTTCCGACCTGATCGAAGTCGCCTATCGCGGAGAGGTAACGATCGAGCGCTTGCCGGCCACCGGCAAGCTCGGCGGCGAGGAAGTCGAGATCCTCACCCTGGAGCGGAGCGCCACCGATCGGAAAATGATGGTAGCGACCGTCCGGGCGATTTCCTGACCGGCGCTGCTGACCTCGGTGGAACGCGTTCTCTACATCCTCGACGATGTTGATCGAAGGCTCACCTGCCTCAATCGCAAAACTAGCGGCGTTCTCAGGTCAGCTTCGTGCGCCCGGACGCATGCGATCCCTCCGCGTTTGCGGCACCATCTATGCAATCCGCGGAGCCACGATCCACTCCGCCGCCTTCTCTGATGAGAGCTTACGATAGGGCGGGCAGGGCAACCGCCACCGTTATCCACCATCGAAGTTGGGCGTTTCGTTCACCATTCGTCTCGCATCGCGTTCGAGAAGCTTGCTCGTACGCCTCGACTCGGCGACAATACGAACAGCGGCAATATCTCGGTCTCATGGACCGCGTGCTGCATCAGTTTCCACCGCACCTTTTGGGCTGCGGGAATCGCGGCAGGGATCTCCAGCCACGTGGACGGTCGGAAGGGTTTGCTTCCTAGGGCGAGGCCCTTCCGACCGTTCTTTCCCAGCGTATGGGCGGCGGCTGGCTTAAAACTGCCGCCCGTTCACCGTGAATGGAGCATCTGTTACATGCCCGACCATAGCCATACCCCTAACGGCGGGGCACTTTCAACGCATATGACGACCGACCTCGTCTTGGAGACGCGCGACATCGGCGGCTCCTTGGTCGAGACTGTCGATGCGCGGCGTTTGCACGCCTTCCTGGAAAACGGGGATGCGTTCGCGAACTGGATTGGCGACCGCGTCCGCCAGTACGGCTTCATCGAAGCGTCGGACTTCGTGACTTATTTGGTGGATTCCAAAAAAGGGCGGCCGGCCAAGGATTACGCCATCAGCGTCGACATGGCGAAGGAGCTGTCGATGGTCGAGCGCAACGACAAGGGCAAGCAGGCTCGCCGCTACTTCATTGAATGCGAGAAGCGAGCAAAAACATCCACTGCTCCGACCGCTCATGTCGCCCATGCCGATGTCAGCCGCGAATATCGTCTGACCATGCAGCAGAACGTGCGGTGGGCGAAGATGGCCGGCCTAGACGGCAATCAGGCCCTGATCGCTGCCAACCGAGCTACCGTCGCTTTGACCGGGATCGACACGCTCGGGCTGCTCGGCGTCTCACATCTGCCGGCGCCGCAGAATACAGTGTTACTAACACCGACGGAGATTGGTGCTAGGGCGGAACTAGGGTCTGCCCAGTCTGTGAACCTTTTGCTGTGTCGCAGCGGGCTTCAACAGTGTTTCACTGATTCGAAAGGTCATAAATATTATGAACCTACCGAGGCAGGAATAAGGGAAGGCGCGGTGATGCAGGACACTGGTAAAAAGCACGCCAGCGGTACGCCGGTTCGTCAACTCCGATGGTCCAGTACAATTATCAAATACCTGACAGCCGATCACGAGCTGGCACCTATTGGCGTTTAGCGGTCACTTATCTGTCCATCGAGGGGGCGTCCGAATCGGATGCCCCTTTTGCGGTCTCCAGGTATTCGTTTCTACCATACGGTGGCACCCATCTCTTCAAGCCAACTCGATGAGTTGTCATCTTTCAGCATATCAATCATGCGGAAGCCGTCACCGTCATCGGAGATATCCTCGTCCAGGGATCTTGGCCCAAACTTACTGGCGTAGCTGTCCAAAACTTTGTTGCCGAATTTGCGAGCCGTTTTTTCAATATCGGCGATCGGCAACGTCCCGTCGAGAAGGGCGGCAAACATATTCGCGACAGCGTCATCAGCCAAATCTCTGGGCAAGCCCCGACCAACAGCCCGGCGGATGCGAGACATAATATCGTTGATTGGAGTGCCCACCGTCTCGGGGCCGCGACCAGGCTTACGATTGGCAGTCAATCCAAGACGTTTGCGCCAAGAAAAGATGCTCTGAACCTTGCAGTTCTCTTGTCGGGCCATCATCACGTCGTCCCAGCCTAGCGAATAGAAAAGTAGACGACGCCTGCGCTTATCTTCGTCTGCCGGCCTATTATAAAAGTCATGATTGGCTTTGAGTTTGTTCCTTTCACGCCAATCGACAATTGATGCCTTTGTGATCCCTTCTAACAGAGCCATACGAGTGTCGTTCATCCCAGCATCGTATCTCTCGCGGCGCTCTGGAGGAGCCAGCGCTGCCGGGACGAAGTTTGGGGGCAAATTCTTGGTTCGTCGCCAATGGCGAATGGTAGCGCGATCTAGACCAAGTCGTGCTGCAATCTGCCGATCACTCAAGCCTTCTGCGTACATCGCGTCACGTTCAGTCCATGCAGGCGGATCACTTTTCATCGAGTCGCTCCGGCAGGCCTTGCTCTTGAGGAGCATCACGGAAGCGAGCGGTCCACAAGATCTTTGGTGCGAAACGATGAAACTACGCGATAGTAGAAGTGCCTTTAACGAAGAAGCCTGAGTGTTGAGCGGCGTGAGCGTAAGACGCGTGCATAGTTTGCAGGCGGCTGTCCACGGCAACCCGCTTCTGGAGGCCGGCGGGCAGCGGGCGAAGTCGCCGCGCGCCGCCCACCTGATTGCCAATCGGGACCGGGCGGTGCGGCACAAGCTGCGCCAGTTCCGCTACCTCCGGTTCCTCAAACCCCGATTCACTCGGGGATGCCGGTATCCGGCGCTGTCGTTTCCGAAACCTAGTTACGGCTGACCTTCGGCAGGCCCATCCTTCATGATTTCGCCTAGCGTGGCTGCCAATCCGGCGAGGTTATGAAGTGCAGCAGAAAGCTCGGGGTCGCTGTTATCGCCGGATGCCGCAGCTTCGCCGAGCGCCTGCCAAACCTCGCCGCGGCGAGCGGCAACCTTTTGAGTGTCTGTCTCACCGCGATCGAATGCCCGGATGAACAAATCTGTGACGGTCGCAACCTCAAGCGCTCGTACCCGCGCTTTCAGCTTGGTCAAATCATCATCATTCATGGTGTTCTCCAATATCGGACGATTAGGATACCGCGTCTGATTTTACGGTTGCCGTCGAAGGGAACCAGTGGCAGCAGCACCTATGCGGCCCGTCCATCGGACGAGCGCGGTTCCTCCGCGTGCGAGGACGGTGAGTCGGCATCAGTCCTTGAAGGTTTCGTCTGCCTCCGCCTTAGCCAGTCTGCTCAGCTCGAAGCCATCAATCGCCGTGCCGTCCGGCATGTGTATCATGACGGTGGTGAACAAGTTTTGTGCCGCGCGGTAGTGGGTAAGCGCTTCCCGGGCTGTCTTAGGAGTGGCAACGAGCCGCTGCTGCTCGTTACGCTGCACGCCGATAATCTGGAACATCATCCCTCCTGTCTGTGGCCCTGACGGCGCGATTCAACGTCTTCTACCGATCGCATAGCCGCATGTCCTCAAGGAGGATCAAGCGGCATGTGCATGAGTGGGACGCCCCCGCACCGCTCGTCCTCATATGCAAAGATAGTCTAGCTCGGCGTCATCGAGCGCCGCAAACATATCGCCCTCTGCCTGCATAGCGGAGAGGTGGGCGCGGATCACGCCAACGTCGCCGCTCTTCGGAAACCGCCGATCTGCGGCGGCGCCGGCCGCGAGCTGACCGATCAGGCCTCCGCGATCCTTCTGCTGCACCAGCCAAGTGCCTGAAGGTTGCGCCTACGACTGTGCCGCAATGGCGGAACAGCTATTTGCTTGTCGGAGCCGAGTAGGTAAGGTCAGCTCGTAATCCGGGGTCGTACATGCAGGTGTTGCCAGTGCCAGACCATAGCCGTCGTCGCGGATCGCCTGAAGGCGCCCGCGGTGCGCGCTATACCCCGCCCGCCGTTGTACAAGCCGTTCCGTTCGCCAGTTTGCTGGCACTTGGCGGACGTGACGCCCTAGAGCGCAAGCAGCTCGATATGCTCGGCAGTGTGACGAAGAGCGATGGTCCCGGGGGGCGTGTGTTCATTGCCGGCGACTGCAACCTGCTCAACGGCCGGTGCATCGCCGTGATTGGCGCTCGCAAAGCCAGTGATATGGGGCGCCGCCGCGCCCGCCAGTTGGGCCGCCAGCTTGCGCAGTCCGGCGTCGTGGTGGTGTCAGGGCTCGCCGAGGGGATCGACACTGAAGCGCTCACTGGTGCGATCGAGGCGGGCGGCCGAGTTATCGCCGTCATTGGCACGCCGATTGATCAAGCATATCCTGCGAAGAACAAGGTCTTGCAGGAAATGATCTATCGGGATCACCTGCTTATCTCGCAATTTGCCGCGAACGAGCGGGTCTATCCCTCCAATTTTCCAGCGCGAAATCGTACTATGGCCGCGCTTTCCGACGCGAGCGTTGTGATTGAGGCGTCGGATAGTTCCGGGACGCTGCATCAGGCCGCGGAGTGCCAAAGGCTTGGGCGATGGCTGGTCATTGCCCGGAGCGTGGTCGACGATACAGACCTATCATGGCCCGCCAAGTTTGTCGGGAAGCCTAAGACGATGGTCCTCGAAAGCACCGCCCAGCTTCTTGAGACGATATACGCCTGATGGCGCTGCACCTGCATGTTCACGGCGGCTATCCAAGCTATGCGAACAGCGGTGCCGGATGGCGTGGAGTTGACCACGACGCCCACATGTTCGCTCAAACGCTGAAGGGCAACCCGATCAACGGGTACGTCACCTTGAAGGGGGTGGACGGCATCTGGCATCGGGCGACAACCGAGAAACCCGAACCGGCATTCACTCTATTTGGAACCTGGGCGGCGAAGGTTATCGCCGATCTCAATTTGCCAGCCGGCCCGCTTGTCGCCGTCCCGTCCTCTTCCTGCATCGCCCTGGGCAGCGATCTGAAGGGTCGCAAGCTTATAGACACGATCGCGAGCTATTCGGCAGGGCATTTCGCTTTAGACGCGCTTCATTGGGACGAGGCGATGCAGAAAGCTCAAGCCGGCGGGGAGCGTGACGCTGATACGCTGTTTGGAAAGTTGCGGGTGCTGCATCCCTATCCGCCGTCGACGATCGTCCTTGTGGATGATGTGGTAACGACGGGCGGGCACCTGATCGCCTGCGCGCGAGCACTTCGCCACTTCGGGCATACGGTCGAACATGCCATAGCCGCAGCTCAGACCGTATGGGAGCATCCCGAAAACGGCATGTTCTCCATCCCGCCGCGAGATCTTGAAGCGGTCGCTGACTTCGACTGGTAAGGCGCACGCCACGACCGTGTGTACCCGTTCTCGAATAAGGAAATGGGTACCCTGTCTGGCACGTCCCGCATCCGAACACAGGCACTTCTAAAATCCATGGTATCTTCCATGGAATGTTAGAAGAAGGCCGCAAAAAACACACGCTTTTCAGCCACTTTAAGGGCTTGGTGTGTCGGCCTCCCGCTCCGCCAACCGGTCTGCTGACGGGCTCTCCCTGCAGACCCCCCGGAAACGCGGCGCCATTCGCGCACCAAGCGCTGTCGAGACCGTTCCGAACGGCGAACGCCGCGACGAAAATCCACACGGGTAGCGCATAACGCAGGCATGCGTCAGCCGAGCGGCTTGAGTTCGCCCGCTATGGTCAGCAGTGCGCGCAGCGCTGCGGGCACCTGCCGTCGTCCGGAATAATAAAGGTAGAAGCCCGGTCCCGTCGTCGCCCAGTCGGTGAGCACAAGGCGAAGGCTGCCGTCAGCGACATGCCTGGCAAATAGCGCCTCGAGACCGAACGTCAGGCCTGCACCGTTCAGCGCCATCGCCAGCGTCGATCGGCTGTCGTCGGCGGTCATCGCGCTTGTGATGGGCATATCGAAGTCACCGTCGGGTCCCTCGAATTCCCATCGGTAAATGCTGTCGTCGCCGAGCCGGACCCCCAGGCATCGGTGCTGCTTCAAATCATCCGGATGGACCGGTGTGCCATGCGCTTCCAGATAAGCGGGGGATGCCGCGACGACCCATCGAAGGTCGGCGGAGAGCCGCTGCGCGATCATATCTTCGGGAACGGTGCCGCCATAGCGTACGCCCGCATCGAATCCCTCGCCGACGACATCGACGATACGGTTGCTGGAGACGAGATCGACCTCGATATCGGGGTGGCGACGCGACAGTTCGGCGAGCACGGGGCCGAGCACCAACGTCACCGCATCGACCACCGCGTTGATGCGGATCTTGCCGCCCGGACTGGCACGAAGCCGGTCGAGAGCTTCGAGCGCCGATCCGATGTCGGCAAACGATCCGGCGACGGATGCCTCCAGCGCCTTGCCCGCCGAGGTCAACGTCACGGAGCGGTTCGTCCGGTTGATCAGCCGCACGCCCGCGCGTTCCTCGAAGCTTTTCAGCGCGTGGCTGACCGCGGAGGCGGACACGCCGAGCTCCAGCCCGGCGCGGCGGAAGTTCAGGTGCCGCGCGATCGCCAGGAAATAGGCGAGGTCGGTCAAATTCGTGCGGGTGACGGGCATCGCGGCATGCTGAACCGGATTCATCATCGCATCAACTCGTGTGGCAGTAACCTGCTCTGCCCTGACGCGTTATTGATCCTGACCGGCGTTCATAAAGCATGCGGAGGATCGCCGATGGCCATCAGGACGCGGCCGGATGACGACGACGCATGCAAGATCCCGCTCGCGGAGGCAAAATCATGATCTTCGACACGCCCGCAGGTGCAAATCCGACCGATCGGATGAAGGTTCTCGGCAAGCCGTTGGACCGTTACGAAGGGCATCTGAAGACGACCGGCACGGCGACCTATGCCTATGAATGGCAGGATGTCGCACCCGGCTTCGCCTATGGCTACATCCTCGGCGCCGCGATCGCCAAGGGCCGGATCGCGACGATCGATACGCGCGACGCCGAGCGCGCGCCCGGCGTGGTCGGGGTCGTCACGTACCTTAATGCCGGCAAACCCGGCGTCGGCAAATTCTACGTCCAGAAGATGCTCGCGGCGCCGGATGTCGATCATTACCACCAACCCGTCGCCGTGGTCGTCGCCGAGACGTTCGAACAGGCGCGTGCCGCCGCAGCGCTGGTGCACGTCGACTACCAGCGGACCGCCGGGCGGTTCGATCTGGCGGCCCAGAACGGCAGCGCGCCGGTCCCGCCGCAGGGCGAGTTCGGCGGCCCCAACGAGAAGCAGGTCGGCGACTTCGCCAAGGCGTTCGCTGCGGCGCCGATCAAGGTCGACGAGACCTATACGGTGCCCGATCAGGCGCATGCGATGATGGAGCCGCATGCGTCGATCGCCAAATGGGACGGCGACCGCGTCACGTGCTGGACGTCGATCCAGCAGATGAATTGGGGAACACGCGATCTTGGGCTGATCCTGGGCATCCCCAAGCAGAACGTCCATCTGATCTCGCCCTATATCGGCGGGGGCTTCGGCGGGAAGGGGACCGTGCAGGTCGACCTCGCGCTGGCGGCGATAGCCGCACGCGTGGTGAAGCGCCCGGTGAAGATCGCGCTGCAACGTCCGCTTATGTTCAACGCCACGATCCACCGGCCCAAGACGATCCAGCGTGTGCAATTGGGAGCGGGACATGACGGGCGTCTGACGGCGATCGGCCACGACAGCCTGTCGGGCAACCTCGCCGGTGGGCGGACCGAGCCGACCGTCACCTCGACGCGGACATTATATGCCGGCGCGAACCGGCTGACGCGGATGCGGCTGGCGACGCTCGACCTGGCCGAGGGGAATGCGATGCGTGCGCCCGGTGAAGCGCCGGGGCTGATGGCGTTGGAAATCGCGATAGACGAATTGGCGGAGAAGCTGAAGATGGACCCCATCGCGCTTCGCGTCGTCAACGACACCCAGGTCGATCCCGAAAATCCGGACAAGCCCTTCTCGACGCGGGCCTTCGTCCGCTGCCTGCGCGAGGGCGCCGATCGGTTCGGCTGGGACAAGCGTCAGAGCACGCCCGGCGCGGTTCGCGAGGGACAATGGCTGATCGGCATGGGGATGGCGGGCGCGATCCGTGGCGGCAAGATCGCCAAGGCAGGTGCCCGCGCCCGGCTCGACCGTCGCGGGGTGGTGACGATCGAGACCGACATGACCGATATCGGCACCGGCAGCTACACCGTCGTCCAGCAGACCGCGGCGGAGATGATGGGGGTCGCGCCCGACCGCATCGTCGTCAAGCTCGGCGATTCCACCTTCCCGGAAACGCCGGGTTCGGGCGGGCAGCAGGGCGCACCCTCGGTGACGGCAGGCGTCTATGCGGCCTGTATGAAGCTGCGCGAGGCGGTCGCCCAGCGGCTGGGGTTCAACACCGCCGACGTCGATTTCGCGGACGGGCAGGTCCGTGGCGGCAACCGGTCGGTGACGCTCGCCGACGCGGCCAGGGACGGTGACCTGGTGGTCGAGGACCTGATGGAATTCGCCAAGCTTGCGGATCAATTCCAGCAGCAGACCTTCGGCGCGCATTTCGCCGAGGTCGCGGTCGATGCCTATACCGGCGAGGTCCGCGTGCGGCGCATGCTCGCAATCTGCGCGGCGGGACGGATCCTCAATGCGAAGACCGCGCGCAGCCAGGTGATCGGCGGGATGGTGATGGGCGTCGGCGCGGCGCTGATGGAAGACATGGCGATCGACCAGCGCTTCGGCTTCTTCGTGAACCACGATCTCGCCGGCTATGAGGTGCCGGTCCATGCCGACATCCCCCATCTCGACGCCTTCTTCATCGACGAGGTCGATCCGACGATCTCGCCGGTGAAGGCCAAGGGCGTGGGCGAGCTCGGCCTGACCGGGGTCGCGCCGGCGGTCGCCAACGCGATCTACAACGCCACCGGCGTGCGCGTGCGCGACTATCCCATCACGCTCGAAAAGCATCTCGACGGCCTGCCGGCGCTCACGTGATCGGACCATCGATGTCGCCACACACGGCATTCATGCTGAACATCGGCACTTTCGTCGCCCTGCTGGTGCCGGTCGACCCCGCTCAACCGCAAAGAGGATCTTCTGATATGGCCATCGCACGCAAATCGGAGATGAAGACCGTCGACGGACCGGAGGATTATTTCACCGGCAAGGTGACGATCACCGGACAATTCCAACGCGACGCACCGTCGCGCGTTTCGGGCGCCATCGTTCACTTCGAACCCGGCGCGCGGACCGCCTGGCACACGCATCCCGCCGGTCAGACGCTGATCGTGACCGAAGGCATCGGCTGGACGCAGATCGCGGGTGGTCCAAAGCTGGAATTCACCGCGGGCGATATCCTGTGGTGCCCCGCCGAGCACAAACATTGGCATGGCGCGACGCCGCACGAGAGCATGACCCATGTCGCCATCCAGGAGTCGCTCGACGGATCGCCCGTGACCTGGATGGAGAAGGTGACGGACGACGAGTATCTCGCGCCGCTGGGGACGGAGTGATCGCATGCCGCACGTTATCGTGAAACTCTGGCCTGGCAAATCCGACGACCAGAAGCAGCGCCTGACCGAGGCGATCACGCGCGGCGTCACGGACGTTCTGGAATACGATGCGGACGCCGTGTCGGTCGCCTTCGAGGAGGTCGCCCCCGCCGAATGGACGCCCTGCGTATACGAGCCCGACATCCTGGCCAAATGGCCAAGTCTCACCAAACAGCCTGGATACGGCATGCGGCCGAGCGACTGATCGACCGCGATCCAGCCACCAAGAATTGAGTGATATCCCTATGTCTACTATCCATCGTTTTTCCGACAAAGTCGCCTTGGTTACCGGCGCAGCCAGCGGTATCGGCCGCGCGACGGCCGTCGCCTTCGCCACCGAGGGCGCCAGTGTCGCGATCCTCGATCTTACCGAAGATGCGCTGACCGACACCGCGGATGCCATCAGGAGCGCGGGTGCAGAGGTTCTGGTGATGGCATGCGACGTGTCCAGACCGGAACAGGTCGAGGCGGCGATCGGACGGGTGGTCGAGACCTTCGGCCGGCTCGACATCGCCTTCAACAATGCCGGCGTCGAGAACAAGGCCGCGCCCGTCGCCGAGATCGACCTCGCCGAATGGGACCGCATCCTCGACATCAACCTGCGTGGCACGTTCGTCTGCATGAAGCACGAACTGGCACAGATGGTCCGTCAGGGCGGCGGCGTGATCGTCAATACCTCGTCGGGCGCGGGTGTCCGGGGCGTGGCGGGCGGTGCATCCTATGCGGCCTCCAAGCACGCCATCATCGGCCTGACGAAATCGGCCGCGCTCGACTATGCGAAGCAGAATATCCGCGTGAACGCCATTCTTCCCGGCAATATCGAGACGCCGATGATGGATCGCTTCACCAACGGCGACATTCAGAAGGCCATCGACCTCGAGCCGGTCGGCCGCCTGGGCAAGCCGGAGGAGATCGCCGATGCCGTGCTCTGGATGAGCGCCGATCTCGGCGGATTCGTCACCGGTGCCGCGATCTCCGTGGATGGCGGCTGGTCGCTCTGATCGCCGGCGACCCGATACGCTCCGCGATCACGTTGACGGCGTTGGGGGCAAACTGCACAGCACGATAACGAGCGGGAAAAGGGCGGCTTCGTGCATCCAGCGGCGAACTTCGAGCTGATCATCGGCATGTTCCTGGTGGTCGTGGGGCTTCACTATCTCGCTCGGCGCTTGTCGCTGCCGCCCGCCGCCGCGCTGATCGTCGGCGGGGGCGCGGTGGCCTTCGTTCCGGGCGTGCAGGGCATCGCGATCGATCCGGAACTGGTTCTGGTTCTTTTCCTCCCGCCTCTGCTGATGGACGGTGCGTGGTTCACCGCCATCGCGCCGTTCCGGCGGCACATGGCGGGCATCCTGTCGCTGGCGGTCGGCGCGGTCTTCTTCACGACCGCGGTCGTGGCGGTCATGACCAGGCTGCTGATGCCCGAGCTGCCGTGGGCCGCCTGCGTCGCATTGGGCGCGATCCTGTCGCCGCCCGATGCCGTATCCGCCCGCGCCGTGTTGCAGCGGGTCAGGCTGCCGCGCCGGCTCACCACGCTGCTCGAAGGCGAAAGCCTGTTGAACGATGCCGCAGGGCTGGTCCTGTTCCGCTTTGCGGTGGCGGCGGTGCTGACCGGCAGCTTCCATATGGGTGCGGCGACCGGGACCTTCTTCCTGCTGGTGGCGGGCGGCATCGCGGTGGGCGCGGCGATCGGCGGATTGTGGGTGACCCTGCTCCGCCGGCTCGGCGACGATACGCTGATGATCGCGGCGACCGTGCTGGTCTGCTGGAGCGCCTATATCGCGGGCGAACTGCTGCACGTCTCGGGCGTCATCGCGGTCGTCACCGCGGGCCTGACCTGCGGCTGGTTCCAGCACGTCGTCTTCAGCGCGCGCGTGCGCATCCGGGCGTTCGCCTTCTGGCAGGTACTCGTCTTCCTGCTCGAAGCCGCCGTCTTTCTGCTGATCGGCCTGTCGCTCCGGGGATTGCTGGACCGCGTCGGCGGGCTCGGCGTGGTGGTGGATACGATGGCGCAGCCCGTGCTGCTCATCGTCGCGGCGGTGATCGCCGCGCGCTTCCTGTGGATCTTCGGTGTCGATGCCGGTGTCGCGGCCGTTCGCCGTATCGGGTGGACGCGCCAGCACCCGCTCGGGCCGCGCGCGGCGGTGGTGATGGGCTGGGCGGGGATGCGCGGCGTGGTGACGCTGGCGGTCGCGCTCTCGCTGCCCGAGTCGATGCCGGCGCGGGACCTGATGCTCGTCACCGCCTTCACCGTGATCCTGGTCACGGTGCTGGTGCAGGGCACCTCGCTCGGCTGGATCATCCGCTGGGCGAAGCCGCCGGAAGACGCCGGCACGCGACCATCGCTCGATCTTCATGCCGCCGAGACGATGCTGTTCCGCGCGCAGCTGGTCGTCGTCGAACGCGAGGCGGTGGCGGCCGATGGCACGGTCATCCACCCCCAATTGCTGCGGCGTTACCGCACCCGCGCGACCGCAGCGGATGCGTTCGACGGCACGGCGGAGCAGCGCGACGTGGCGATCGCCAGCCATTTCGACGTCATCATCGCCGCGGTCACCGCCGGCCGCACCGAGCTCGTCCGCCTACACCGCGCCGGGCGTATCGACGACGAGACGCTCCACGACCTCGAACACGACCTCGACCTGGAGGAACTCGCCGCCGTGGCAGCGAAAGGCGAATCGCCCAGCGCCGCGTTAGCTCCGTCTTAACCATAGCAGGCTATTGCGGTCGCCAAGGCAATTCGGCCCGGCGCCCCGCCAGCTTGTGTCACTACGGACGGCGGGGCGTCTCCGATTGCCGGGAGGCTGGTCCGCTCCGTTGCACGGGCGACGCCGATCCGGGCGCGAAGCTGCCTGTCGCGGTCGGATGAGCATCACGCGGCGACGGGATCAGTCGCTGATCGTCCAGCCCTGCGTCGGACTGCCCCCGCGGATCGGTTTCACGGCATTACGAGCCTGGTCGAAGCGTTCCATCGCGTCGACGCGTGCGGATCCGCTGGCCTCCGCCGTCATCATCACCGGCATCGGGGCGGCAGCGAGCGGCGCAGGAGGCGGGAGCAGGGCAGGGGCTGGCAAGACCGTCGCGGGCGGCACAGCAGCCGGCTGGGCCGCCACCGATCGCCCGAGCGTGCGGATCTGCAACTTGCCATCGACGATCGTGGTGATGCCGCTGCCGATTCCGGCCCCGGGCACGAGCGTCGCCACACCACCGGTACCGTAGCCGGAAAGGAAGACCTCGCGTCCGTATTCGTCGCGATGATCGACGATCGGCACGCCGGGTTGCGTCCCGCCGGGTCCGCCGAGGATCCGCATCACTTCGCCTGCGTCGGCGGTGTAGCAGGTGGTCACCTTCTTGGACTTGCACCCGATCGGCGCCACCGCCTCGTGGCTCGGGCGCGCGAAGAGAACGGCGACATCCAGCCCCGGCGTCTTCGACCATCGGCCACCCAGAAGGAAGACATACCGGTAGCCCGCATCTCTGGCGAGTTCGGCAGCGCGATACAGCGCCATGTCGATGGCATCGCCACCGCCGCGGGTGGTGGCACCGATACGCCACGATCCGTCCTTCTCGACGCGATCCTCGTACCCGACTTTGAAGCCGATCCCGCCCTTCTTTATCGGACCGTAATAGGGAGGCTTGCCGCCGGCCCATGCCGGCCCGCCGATTCCGACCAAGAAGAGGCAGAGCAAGAGGCGTTTCATTTTGATTTCGCTCCGGAAAGAGCCCGGTAGCTAGCGCGCAGCCATTAAAATCCCGTTGCGCGCCGGACGCCGGCGAGCGCAGCCGCGCGCTCATGCTGGCGACGTTCTCCGGTGTCCGCCCGCAATCCCCGACCGTCGCGTCCGCTTATTTCCGGATCGTGACCATGCCGACCGGATTGTCTTTGGTAGACGCATTGGCAGCGATCGTCTTGACCTTCTCTGCCTTGGGTTTGCGGACTTCCTTGTTCGACTTGTGCTGGCTTTTGGCCATCGTCGTTATCCTTCGGGGCGGAGCGCCCGTTTCTGCGGTACACCCTTCCACCGGGATCGTTGCACACCATTTCCGCCCACGCCGAAGATCGGCTGCCGAATCCGTGTCTTGGACGTTGAGCAGCGGAACAGGAGAGCCTTATGCCCGACGACAAGCAGACGACCGGAAGCGCGCGTTCGGACGATCGCGGCGAGGCGATCGACAAGGCCGCAGCGCTCAGCGCCGAAAGCCGCGCGACCGCCGGCAGGACCGATGACGGCAAGGGACAGAGCGATACCGGCCGCACCGATCAGACCGATGACAAAGCCGAGGCAAGCGACGAAGCGGCGGGAAAAGCCTTCGATCCGGACGCCGAGCAGGCCTAGGCCGGATCGACAATCGGGATTTAGCCAAAATTCCTCCCCCTGGCGGGGGAGGTATTTTTCTGAATGGCGATCCGTCCTACTCCCGTCATCTTGCAGCCATCGGTGGAATGCGTAGATTCCGCCGATGGCTGACTTCGACGACACATTCGACCCGGAACTCGGCGCGGTGTGCAACCGCCTGGCGGCCTTCGTCGAGCCGCTGCCCGAGGGGGCGGTCATCGACCCCGCATCGCAACTCACCGAGCGCGATCTCGCGCTGATCCTCCGCCGTTTGTACGCCACTCGCCATGCGGGGGAGGGCGGGGCGGATGCTGCGAAAGCGATGCCGCGCCGGGATGGGCGGATCTCGGTACCCCTTACCGCGAAGAACTGACCGGCTATTGCCGCTTCGGCTGGCCGGTTACGTCGCGAGATAGGACGCAGCGCCGTTTATCGATGCGATTCTGGGCTAATCCGACCGACCCGGAGCCGGGATAGTCATAAGAGTGGCTGTTTAACCTCCGGATAATCCCGATCATCAACGATGCACGCGTCATCAGGAGAGACGCGTGCTGACCGACGAATCAAGGGCGCTGAGGATTTACCACGAGACGCGGTGCGAACAGGAAAAGGCGCGCATGCGCCGGGCCCGCTGCGCCAGGTCAGCCGTCGCGCACGCGCATCTGTTCAGCCTGCACCGGATGAGAAGCATCGATTTGACCTACCGTGATCCCGATCGTCTCGAGGATGCCGGCATCGGCAATCCGTCGCCATAGGGCGCATGTCGCGATCATTGCGTGAGCCGGAGCATCACGACGCCGTGCGGAGCGACGGACGCCGCATAGCGGCCCGCAAATTTACCCAGATCCTTGTGCAGCCACAGGTCGCGCACCCGCATCCGCACCGATCGGGGCAATGCCAGCATCGTCCAGTCGGCGGCGATCGTCGCGGGCGCATCGCCGCGGTTGAACAGCAACAGCGCGCGACCCCCGTCCGCCAGCGGCTTGGACCAGATTTCATGGTCGCCGTCCTTCCACACCCGGTGGCCCTGGATGCCCGCTGCGTCCTGATCGACCGCGATGACGTCGGCGTTGAGCAGGATCGCGCGCGTCGCCTCGTCCATCCGGGCCACATCGTTCCCCGCGATCAGCGGTGCGGCCATCATCGCCCAAAGCGAGAAATGCGCGCGATATTCGCTGTCGGTCATGCCGCCGTTGCCGACCTCCAGCATGTCGGGGTCGTTCCAATGGCCGGGTCCCGCATACGGCCACAGCGGCTCGTTCATGTCGGCGATCGATGCCACGCCCCAGCTATAGCCGTGATGCCCGGTCCATGTGTCGGTGATGTCGCCGGTAGTCCGCCACATGTTGCCGATCCTGGACGCCCACAGCCACGGCTTGGCCGTACCCCATTCGCAGATCGAAAACAGGATGTCGCGACCCGAGGCGCGCAGCGCGTCCGACATCAAGGCATAGGCCTCCTCGGCGTTGCGGACGCCTGTCGAGCACCAATCGTATTTGAGATAGTCGACACCCCAGCGCGCATATTGCAGCGCGTCCTGATATTCGTGCCCCTGGCTGCCGGGGCGGCCGCCGCACGTCTTCGTGCCGGCGTCCGAGTAGATGCCGAACTTGAGCCCCCTGGCATGGACATAATCCGACAGCGCTTTCATCCCGCCGGGGAAGCGCGCCTTGTCCTCGGTGATGAAGCCGTTCGTGTCGCGGGTACCGTGCCAGCAATCGTCGATGACGACGTAGCGATATCCGGCTGCCTTCATGCCGTTGGACGCGATCGCGTCGGCGGTGGCGCGGATGGTCGCTTCGTCGACCTTGCAGGCGAATTTGTTCCAGCTGTTCCAGCCCATCGGCGGCGTCTGCGCGAGGCCGTTCGCGACCCGCTTCGGGTCCTTCGACGGCGCCAGCGTGTTCGGGTCGGGGTCGAGCGTCTCCTGCGTCGACGACGGGGCGGCGTGCAGCAGCAGCACGGCCGCCATGATCTGGAACAACGCCTGTCTAACCATGCCTGATCTTCCAATCCTGTGAGCGTGCGGGCGTGCCCTCGGTACGCGCCATCCGATCGTCATCCGAGGTCGGCGTCTCCGCCGAAGGCCGAGGGGTTCGATGCGCTTAGGGATAGGCCATATGCCCCTGGATGCGCTCCTCGGAGGTGAAGGTCGACATCGGCAGGCCCGCGGCATTGTAGAGGCTGCCGGGCACGACATTGGCCCAATTGTACCGCACATAGCGCGGCTGCCGTACCGGCCCGGCCACCACCACGGTGTCGCCGTCGATCGTGGCGGTCGCCGCGACGAAGCTGCGATCCGACCCGGCGATCTCGAAACCGGCCACCGGCGCGCCGCGGCTGGTCAATCCCGCGGCATGATCGAACCAGATGCGCATCCCGCCCGGTTCGCCGCTCGCCTGGCGGAACAGCGGGCCTTCATAGGCGACGCGCTCGCCATAAGCGACGCTGCGCGCGGCGAGCGCGAGCCGGGCGGCGACGGTCTGCTTGTCGGCGGGGTGGACGTTGCCGGGATCGCCGACGTCGGTGGTCACCGCCATCGCGGTGCCGGCCAGTCCCAGCGCACGGCGCTGCGCGTCGCGGACCAAGCCCCATTCCTCGGCGGGCGAGTTGAACGACGAGATCTGCGCGTAGAGGAACGGGAACGCCCCTTGCGCGAAATTGTGGCGCCAGTCGGTGATCAGGCCGCGGAACAGATCGGCATAATAAGGCGCGCGGGCGACGTTGCTGTTGGTTTCGCCCTGATACCAGATCACGCCCTTGATGCCGTAGCCGGTGAACGGAGCGACCATGGCGTTGTAGAGCGACGACGGCCGATACGCCTCCTCAGGCGGGTGCCAGGGATGCGATGGCGGCGTGCCGCCGGTGGCCCGGATGGCGGCGTCTTCCCGCGCCTCGGCGACAAGGGCGAGGTCGGCGTCGGTCTGGTCCTGCTGGAAACGCGCGCGTGCGTCGATCGCCGGGGCAAGCGCGGCGTCGGTCGCGAAGGCATCGGTCGATACCCAGCTGTCGGCGGGCGTTCCGCCCCAGGTCGAATCGATCACCCCGACCGTCACGTGCTCGCGCGCCGCGATCTCGCGCGCGAAGAAATAGCCGATCGCCGAAAAGTCGATGGCGGTCGCCGGCGTCGTGGTCGTCCAGGTCGCGTCGATGTCGCGCAGCGGGAGGGTGCTGGCCTTGTGCGCGATACGGAGCAACCGGATACGCGGGTTCGTCGCGGCGGCGATCTCGGCCGCGGCGTTCTTCAACGGCGCCCCGTCGAAGCCCTTGAGGGGGAACTCCATGTTGGACTGGCCCGATGCGAACCACACGTCGCCCAGCATGACGTCCTCGACCCGCAACGTGCCCTCGGTCGCGCCGCCGTCGACGGTGAGGACATAGGGTCCGCCTGCCGCCGCGGGCTTCAGCCACACCTCCCACCGGCCGAGACGGTCTGCGATCGCCGTCGCGCGCCGGTCGTGCAGCGCGACCGCGACGGTCGCCCCGGCATGCGCCCAACCCCAGATATGCAGCGGCCGGTCGCGTTGCAGCACGGCATGGTCGCTGAACAGGTGCGGCAGCTTGAGCTGCGCGGCGGCGGGCGAGGCCAGGACGGCGGCGAACACGGCAGTGGCGAGCAGGCGTTTCATCATGGGTCCTTCCAGGCGTCCCGGCCTGACGGTCGCGCCGGACTTGGCGCAGCCTATCAGCACCGGGGCAACCGGCTAGTAAGATTGCGAAAACTTGTCTCAGCGGATCGCGATGTCGCCCGCCGCGACGTTCCAGCCCCGCAGCGTCAGCGCGGTCGCGTCGGCGCTGCCGGTCCTGGGATAACGCACCTCGATACGACGGTCCTCACCGGGCAACAGCGCGATGTAATTGTCGCTGTAGAACGCCGGAAGAACCCGCGTGCCGTGCGCGTCGACCAAGGTGAGCTTGGCGCTGAGCGCGGGGACGGCCGTGTGATTGGCAAGGGTCACCGTCACCACGCGGTCGTCGCCCTCGACCCGCGTCGCCGCGGCCGATGCGGTCAGCGTGACGGGCCGCAGATCGTTCAGCGCGCGATAGGCGGCCTCGTCCTTGCCGCGCCAATAGAAATTATCGGCGACGATCCGCCCCGACGGGTCGGACATCTCGATCTTGACAAGCAGCATCGGATGCACGGCGAACAGCCGGTCGAGCGGGATGGCGGCGAGGGGGGTGGCGGCGTTGGCGGTGGCGTCCACCCGGTCCTCGCGCGTGAACACTTGGGCATTGTCGAGGCCGACGACGCGGGTGCGGATATTGAGGCCATTGCGTGCCTCGCGCGTGGTGTTGAGCACGACCAGCTCGTTGCCGGGCAGGTTGAGCTGGACGTGCAGCGGTTCGCTCGCCTTCTTCGCGCCGTAATAAGCGGCGTGCGTGTCATAGTCCCAGCTGTAGATCTGCCAGGTGTTCGATGGCCAGGCCGGGTGCGTCATCCACAGCAAGCGCCCCGAATTCTTGGTCCAGAGATGGCCGAGGAACCCCTCGTACATCGCCTTGTGCGTTTCGAGGTTGATCATCTGCGCCTTGCGCTCGAAGTCGGCGAAGCTCGTCGCGGGACCGAACATCGTGGCGAGCGTCGCCATGAACGTCTTGGTGTCGCCGTTGCCGCCGAAATGCCAGTCATGGTAGGCGAGCGTGTCGCTGAGCGGCCAGGTCTCGCTGTCGGGCATCGTGGCGCGGACCGATTCCAGCGTCGACAGCGACGGCGTTCCCGTCTCCACCGAGAAGCCGGTCGCCAGTCCGGTGAAATAGCCCACGGGCGGGCGGTAGTTATAGGGGCCGGACCCCTGCAGGTTGATGACGTTGGAGCTGCCGGTGAACCAGCGGGTGCCGTCCTCGCGCGCGATGACGTCGTCGAGGCCTTCGTTGAGCGCGGGATAGGGCACGCCCTCGTTGCGGCCGAACCACAGGATGATCGACGGATGGTTGCGGTAGCGGCGCACCACATCGTCGGCATTCTTGAGGAACAGCTGCGGGTCCTGCGGTTCGACCTGCGCATTCTGCGTCGACTGCCAGAAATCGTTGAGGATCATCATGCCGGTCTCGTCGGCGAGATCGTAGAATTCCTCTTCGGTGTTGTTGCCCATCCAGTTGCGGATGACGTTCATATGCGCCTCCTTCTGCAACCGGAAATACGGCGCCAGACGGTCGCGGCTGACGCGCTTCATCGCGTCGTCCATCCCCCAATTGCCGCCGCGCGCGGCGATCGGCACGCCGTTGACGCGGATCGTCAGGTGCGGTTCCGGCATGGTCGTGGCGATAGACGTCACCGCGGGCGATCGCTCGCCGGCTGCGGTCAGCGACTCCGCCCAGCCCTTGGGAGATTGCTTGATCGCCGCATGCCGAATGTCGACCAACCGCTCGCCACGCAGGCTGCCATCGGTGAATTGCACGTTGACCCGACGCAAACCGCCGACCGTGGTGAACAACGACAAATCGTAACTCACCTCCCGCATCCCGAAGCGATCGGTGCGGGTGTCGGAGATTCGGCCATCGGCCAGCACCTCGAGCGAGAGCTGGTACAAAGCCTGCTCGCCATATCCGTTCGGCCACCACAATTTGGGATTGGCGACGTGCAATTGCGCGAAGTCGGTGGGCGTGAACGCCACTTGGCTTTCACCGGGTGGGGCGGCGACCGTCTTTTCGACGCGAACGTCGCCGAAGGCGGCGCGCACCGTCACCTGCCGCGGCGTCGCGCCATCGTTGCGGATCGGGACGGTGACGTAGACGTCGGCGCGATCGGTGCGCGGTAGCGGCAGATCGGTCACGACGTGCGGGTCGAGCAGGCGTATGTCGCCGTGCGCGAGCAGATCGACCGGGCGCCACAGCCCGGTGTCGCGGTCGCGGATGCCGGGGATCCAGTCCCAGCCTTCCGTCGCGACGAAGGTCGGCCCGTCGATCGCGAGTTGACCGCCATTTTCGCCGACGCCGGCGCTGATCGACTGTTCGTGCGGGATGCCGGGGTGCGGCGGTGGCGAGACGCGGACCGCGAGCACGTTTTCGCCGGCAACGGGGGTCAGGTCGAACTGGCCGCGGATGAAGGCCCCGCGGGTGTCGCCGAGCTTACGGCCATTGGCCCAGATGTCGGCGGCGTAATTGATACCGCCGAACACCAGCGTCAGCCGCTTTCCTGCCGCTTCGGCCGGCACCGTGAAGCTGGTGCGGTACCAATAATCCTGTCGGGCGAGGCTTTCGGGGATCTTGAGGTTGTTCAGGCCGTAATAGGGATCGGGATAGACGCCGCGGTCGACGAGCGTGGTCAGCACCGTGCCGGGCACGGTCGCGGGGCGCCAGGTGCCGCTCGCGCGTCCCGGCCGGGACAAGGCGGCGCCGTCCTCGCGGACGTCGGGGGCGGCGGCGAGCTGCCAGCCATTGACCCGCCAGCGCCCGTCGCTGGTGCGTGCCAGGCCGGTGGGCGGCAGCGGCAGATGCACCCCCGGCGGCGTCGTCGCATCGCCCCGCGCCCGTGGCAGCGTCCAGGCGTCTTGCTGCTGGGTGAGGCCGATGTTCGCCTGCCTCTGCAAAGGCCAGCCGACGCCGACCTGCCAGAACTGAACCGAGGCGAAATCGGGCCGGGCGCGCGTCGCCGCGGCGATCTCGCCCGCGGTGCGGGCGCCGGGGGTGAAGCGGGCATCGGCGAGCGAACCGCCGAAATGCCGCTGTGCGTCGCCCACGCCGACGACCGGCGCGATCCCCAGCCGCCGCGCGACCCCCACCGAGCGGCTCGCCTGCGACGCCACCGCGCGACCGTCGACATAGAGCGTGAGCGTCTGTCCGTCCGCAACCGCCGCCACCTGCGTCCAGCGGCCGGCGGCAAGCGTGCGTCCACCGGTGATCCGCACCGCCCCGTCCGTGACGTTCGGCCGCCCATCGACCAGGCCGAGACAACGGCAGGCGCCGAGCGGGTCGCCGACGGCGACGAGGATGCCGTTGGCCGCGCCGGCATCGGGACGCACCCATGCGGACAGGGTCCATGATGCCCCCGCCGCGACCGCGTCGCCGGCATTGTCGAGCGCGCGCTCGACCCCGATGCCTCCGGCCAGGATCGCGACATTATAGGGACCGGCGTTGCCGATGACGCCCGGAGTGTCGCTCGGAACGGTCTGCGCGACGAGCGGCAAGGGCGACGCGGCGCCGAGCAGCAAGGCGGCAATGGGCGGCAATGGTCGCATCATGATCCTCTCTGATGACGTGCGGTCTTCGCCGGCACCTCTCTATCGTCGTCTTATGGCCATGACCCAATTGTCAAAGCCAGCAGACGATGGTGGCGGCGAGCGTGACGGCGGAGAAGAGGGTGATTGGGAGCGGTCCGCGTGGCGCCGCGCCATTGCTCCTCACACGATCGAACATGATCGACGGTGGCGCCGGTAAAGCATCTGCCCCCCAACATCTTATATGTTGGGAGGCAGACGGTCTTAGCAACGAGGCGTAGTCGACGGACTTCAGTAATTCGCCCGCAGGATGATCGAATACCGGCGATCGTTCGTGAAGTACGAACGAGGCGCAAGATCATCGGAGCCCGCCTTATAGGCCTGCAGCAGCTTGGTGGTCGTATTCGTCAGGTTCACGCCCTGAACACCAAGCTTGAGGTACTTGTTGATATTGATGAACGCCGAAGCGTCGAGCTGCCCGGTCGCGTCGTTGAAGATCGACGTATACGGGAAGATCACGTCCGCTGCGGTCAGGAGGAACCGCGAACGCCAATTGTAGGCAGCGCGCAGGGAGATCGGTCCCTTTTCGTAGAAGAGCGTGGCGTTGAAGTTGTGCTTCGACAGACCTTCCAGCGGCAGATTGCCCTTGGCGATCGTCGAGCCGGACGACGGCGTGCCACCGTTCAGGAACGAATTGGGCAGGCCGGAACTGCTGATGAACGTATAGTTGCCGTTGAAGCCGAGGCCGTTCAGGAAGCCGGGCAGGAAGTCGAACGTCTGCTGATAGGCGACCTCGAAGCCCTTGATCTTGCCCTTGCCGTCGTAATTGGCCGGACCGCGCGCCTGGATGTTCTGCGTGATGCCGTTGTTGGTGATCGAGCGATTGACCAGCGACTGATAGAAGAAGCCATCGACCGTCTTGTAGAAGGCATCGACCGACAACTGGCCGACGCGGGCGAAATACCATTCCGCGGTAGCGTCGAACTGCCACGCCGTGGCCGGCTTGAGATACGGGTTGCCGGCGTTGATCGTGACGGTGCCCGAACCCGGCTCCAGTGCATAGGTCACATAGGGACGGATGTTGGCGAAGTCCGGACGCGTCAGCACCTTCGATCCCGCAAGGCGGATGATGACGTCGCGGGTGACGCCCAGCTTCAGGTTCGCACTGGGGAGGAAATAACCGTAGCTGTTGGTGAAGAACGCTGCCTGCGAGGCATAGCCGGCCGTCGCGAACGACCGCAGCCGCTCATATTCGGTCGCGCCCAGGTTGCAGACGCCGCCCGGCTGCGTGACCTGGACGGTGCCGTCCGGGAGGGTTCGCGATGTCGCGACGCAGCGGGTGGCATAGGGATCGACGACACCCAGCTCGGTGCGGTTGGGCACCGCGGTTTCCGACTGCGAATTGACCGTCGTGCGGACGTAGCGCAGGCCGACGTTACCCGAGACGCGGATATTGCCGAACATCGGGTCGTTGCTGCCGAACTGCAACATCGCATAGGCCGAGCTGTCCTGCTGCGTGACGTTCGACACTTCGGAGGGGAGGAAGGACGTCCCGGGGATCGCGCCGGCGCGCTGGCCCGCCGACAGGAACCGGTTCGTCGCGGTGGCGCCGTTGGTGTTGCGCCAGATGTCGTTCTGCGTCTGGAAGAAGCTCGTCGCCGAATTGTAGCCGTTGATCAGGTCGCCGTTATAATAATAAGCGCTCGGCGGGGCACTGGTCTTGCCCCGGAAGAAATTGTCGAAATTGTACAGCGACGACCGGCTGGTATCGCCCTGGTTGAAGGTGACCGGCGCGCCCGACCAGATTTCGCTGATCGCACCCCAATTGTATGCCGTGTAGCGCACGTCCTGCGTCCGCTCCGCATAGCGGGCGCCGAACTTGATACGCTGCAGGAACTTGCCGTCGTCGAACTTGTAGGCGAAATCGCCCTTGATCTGATATTCGGAACCGACGCTGTGCTCGATGTGATCCATCGCCGCGCGCCAGAACTGGAAGTCGCGGCTCTGGAAATACTGGCTGTCGGAGGCCGCCGCCAGCGCGGGATTCGGCGTCGCCCAGTTTGCCGCAAGCGTAAGCGGCTTGTGCGGGACGACGACGGGCAGATTGCCGGTCAGGTCGAGCTCGGAATCGGCGAAGGTCGAGCCGAACACGCTGAGATCGGTGACGTCGTGCTTGGCATAGGTATAGTCGACGTCGAGGCCGATCGACCAATGGTCGTCCGGATTGATCTTCAGATTGAAGCCGGCATCCTTGACGAGGTTTTCGTCATAGACCTGCCGCCGCGACAGCGATTGCTGCGTGCCGCCGGTCGGCACGGTGGTGGTCGCCGTGCCGCTTCCCGCGGTCCGCCAACCGGCGCCGGGCAGCGTGACGAAGCCGCTCTGGAACAGCCCGTTGTTGTCGTAGACGAAGTTCGGATAGGCGCCGCCGGCCGGATTGTAGCCGCCGCCGCGCTGGTCGGTGCCGAACTGGAACTGGCCCGCACCGTTGAGCTGGCATTCCGCGCGCGTCGTGGCGTTGCCTGCACCGTTGAGCGGGCCGTTGGCATTCTGCTGACAGCCGGCCGGATAGGTGCTGTATTCCGACAGGTCGGGCGCGGTCTCGAACGTATGTTCGCCCCAAGCATTGGTGGAATGGGTACGCAGGAACTGCGCGGTGAAGGTGGTGCGCTCGTCGGTGCTTTCCCACTGGACCGCCAGCGCCTGACCGTCGCGCTTGCGGTTATAGTCCTGGCTGCGGAACTGGCCGCCGATCGGGGCGTAAGCGATGCCGGTGGGATCGGCGAAGCCGTCCGCGCCCGCCGTGCCGGTGGCGCCGCAGAGGTTCGCCGGATTGGGCAGGGCCGAACCGTCGAGGCCGTTGACCGTGCCGGGCAGCAGCGTGAAGGCATCGGTAGTGCCCGGAAGCTGGTTGCGGCAGGTGACCGTCGTATTAGTCCCGGTGCCGGTCGCCGCCTGAATGCCGTCGCGGGTCTGGAAGTTGGTGACCTGGATGCCGTCGGCGCGGCTCTTCAGCTGCGAATAGGATCCGTTGACGAGGATGCCGAACCGGCCGATCGGCGTGTCCCAGGTGTCCGAGACGAGCAGCGATCCGGTCGGCGCCCACTTCTTCGCGAAGTCGCCGTAATTCGCCTCGAGCCCACCGCCGATGTGGAAGCCCTTGTTGTCGAACGGCTTGCGCGTGTTGAGGTTGACCGTGCCGGCGAGCCCGCCCTCGATCAGATCGGCAGTCGCGTTCTTGTAGACCTCGACCGAGCCGAGCAGTTCGGAGGGCACGTCGGCGAAGTTGATCGCCTGACCGCCGATACCGGCCGAGAAGGTGTCGCGGCCGTTGAATTCCGAGCGGACGAAGTTGAGCCCGCGCACGTTGACGCCCGATCCTTCGACCGAGAAATGGTCCGGATCGTTGTTGCCGGCAAAGCGGTTGATCGACACGCCCGGCACGCGCTGCAGCGCCTCGGTCACCGAACGATCGGGGAGTGCGCCGATGTCCTGCGCGGTGATCGCGTCGACGACGGTATCGGAATTGCGCTTGATCGTCTGCGCGTTGGCCAGGCTCTGCCGGATACCCGTGACAACGATGTCATTTGCGCCCGAATCATCGCGGGCAGCGGGTTCGCCGCTCTGCGCCGCGGCCGGATCGCCGCCCGGTACGTTGGTCGGAGTCGCGCTGCCTGCGGTATTCTGGCCGCTGGTCGCGCCGGTCTGTGCATAAGCGGGTACGCTGAGTGCGAACACGCACATCGCGGTAGCCGAAACACTGCTGAGAATAGCCCCGCTGCGGATCCGGGTACGAACCACGCGCGCAAGCTGCCTATCGTCGGCCATCATAACATCCCCATCGTCTTCCCTGTCGATGTCTCGTCACGGCAGACCGTGCGGCATCTTGCAGCATCAGGTACGACCGGAACTTGTTGGACGCAAGCCAATTTGTTTGCGCTACCACTAACTTCCCGCACGCTGCCAAAAGACGGTTCCCGGCCACCGAATTTCCGGTATGACGCGGACAAACGCGGAGAGCATTACCGCGCCGATCATGGGCAGAGTGGATGGAACGGGCGGAGCGGCAGCGGGTGGTGGTCGTGGGAGGGGGCACATCCGGCTGGATGGCCGCCACCGCGCTCGCCAAGCTGTTGCCCAGCCGCTGCACCGTCGAACTCGTCGAATCGGAAGCCATTGGAATCATTGGGGTAGGCGAGGCAACGCTTCCGCATATCCGCGCCTTCAACGAACGGCTCGGGATCGTCGAAGCCGAGTTCATGGCGGCGACCCGCGCGACCTTCAAACTCGGTATCGAGTTCCGCGACTGGGGGCGGATCGGAGATAGCTACATCCATCCGTTCGGCACCTTCGGCCGCGGCAGCGGCGAAGTGCAATTCCACCATTATTACACCCGCCTGCTCCGCGACGGCGTGCCGCTGCCGCCGATCGAGAGCTATTCGATGGCCTGTTCGCTGGCGCGGGCCAATCGCTTCGGCCAGCCCGCGCGCGACCCGCAACAGATCGCTTCGACCTTCGGGTATGCCTATCAGTTCGATGCGGTCGCCTTCGCACCGTATCTGCGGCGGATCGCCGAAGGGCTCGGCGCGCGCCGGACCGAGGGCAGGATCGTCGCGGCGGAGCGCGATTCGCAGAGCGGCGACGTCACCGCTCTCGTGCTGGAGGACGGGCGGCGCGTCGAAGGCGATCTGTTCGTCGACTGTTCGGGCTTCGTCGCCCTGCTGATCGGCAAGGAACTCGCCGAACCGTTCGAGGACTGGTCGCGATGGTTGCCGGCCGATCGCGCCGTCGCGGTCCCGTGCCGGACCGCGACGGCGGTGACGCCGTACACCAGCGCGATCGCGATGCCGTCGGGCTGGCGCTGGCGTATCCCGCTGCAGCATCGCACCGGCAACGGCTATGTCTTCGCCAGCGACTTCCTGTCCGAAAGCGCGGCGACCGACGCGCTGCTCGGCGCGGTGGAGGGCACGCCGCTCGCCGATCCGCGCATCCTGCGGTTCAAGGCCGGACGGCGCGCGCGCAGCTGGGTGAACAACGTCGTCGCGGTCGGGTTGGCGTCGGGATTCCTCGAGCCGCTGGAATCGACGAGTCTCTATCTGGTACAGCAGGCGATCACCGCGTTGATCGAGCTGTTTCCGGAGAAACGGATCGCGCCGGTCGATCGCGACGAGTTCAACCGCCTGATCAACATGGAATATGACCGCGTCCGCGATTTCCTGATCCTGCATTATCACGCGACCGAGCGCGACGATTCGCCGTTCTGGACCTACGTCCGGACGATGCCGATCCCGGAGAGTCTCGCGGAGAAGATGGCGTTGTTCAAACGCCGCGGTCGGGTCGTCAAATATCGCGAGGGCGCGTTCCTCGATGCCAGTTGGGTGTCGGTCTATCTCGGGCAGCGCGTCGTTCCGACGGGTGCGGACCCGCGTGTTGCGGCGCCGTCCACCGACAGCCTCGTCGCGGGGCTCGACCGGATGCGGGGCGAGATCGCCGCGGCGGTCGGCGCGATGCCGGCGCATGCCGCGTTCCTGGCCGGCTATTGCCCGATGCCGGCCGCCACGTGACGTCGATCGATGCGCCCATCGCGCGGATCGCCGTCATCGGCGGCGGCATCGTCGGCTGGTCGGCGGCGGTGGCGCTGCGCCGGCGCGTCCCCGGCGTGGCGGTGACGATCGTCGCGACGCCGCCGCCGCCCGACGCGCTTGCGGATCGCATCGCGCAGACGCTGCCGTCGACGATCGGCTTCCACGACGATCTGGGACTCGGCGAGGACGATGCGGTGTTGCGCGCCGGCGGCGTGTGGCGGCTGGGCACCGAGTTCGAAGACTGGGCGCCGGGACGACCGCCCTACGTCCACGCATACGGACCGTGCGGCCAGCCGTTCGGTACGGCCTCCTTTCACCACCATTGGCTGCGCGCGGCGCGGGACGGGACCGCGGCCCCGTTCGAGGCGCACGCGCCCGCGGCGATGCTGGCGCGGGCCAGGCGGATGCCGATCCCGCCGACGGGGATCGTTGCGGAGGCGCAGGCCGCGGTGATGCTGGACGTGCCCCGCTATCGGGCGATGCTGGAGGCGTTCGCGCGGCATCTGGGGGTCGAGGTGCGCGACGGGGACGTCGCGACGGTGCGGTTGCGCGGCGAGGACGGTTTCGTCGACGCCGTGCTGCTGGCGGACGGCAGCGCGGTGACCGCGGACGTGTTCGTCGACGCCGCCGGTCCCGGCGCGGTCGTCCGCGGCGCGATCGACGATATGTGGGAGGACTGGCAGCGCTGGCTGCGGTGCGACCGGCTCGTCACGGCGGAGGGCGCGGCGGAGCGGTCGACCGGGCTCGACCGGGTGCAGGCCATGCCGGCAGGCTGGCGCTGGCGCACGCCGACGCCGGACCGGACGTCGCACGGCTGTTGCTATGCGAGCGCCTTCATGTCGGACGCCGACGCGCAGCAGGCGCTGGCGACGGCGGGCGCGACGGCGATAGCGCCGGCGGTGGCCTTCCGCCAGGGCACCCGGCCGGAACCGTGGGCGCGCAATTGCGTGGCGATCGGCGATGCCGCGACGGTGATCGAGCCGCTCGAATTCACCAACCTTCATCTCGCCCATAGCGCGATCGACCGGATCGTCGCGATGCTGCCGGGCCGTGCCTGCCATCCGCTGGAGATCGCCGATTACAACCGGCAGGCGCAGGCGGAGGTGGTGCGCGTACGCGACTTCGTACTGTGTCATTATGCCACGGCGCAGCGAGCGGAACCGTTCTGGCGCGATTTGCCGGCGCTTCCCGACAGCCTCGCCCGGACGCTGGCGGCGTTTCGGGAACGCGGCCGCCTGCCGTTCTTCGAGGAAGAGACCTTCTCGCGCGACGATTGGCTGACGGTGCTGATCGGGCAGGGGGCGATGCCGCGCCGCATCGACCCGCTGATCGAGACAACCGACGTCGCGGACAGCGAACGCGCCATGGCCGCCTATCGCGCGGCGATCGGGCAGGCGGTGTCGCGGTGTCCCGATCTGGACGCGTATCTACACTCACAGCGGAAACGGCTGGGCAGATGAACGAACATACGATCCGCAGCGTGGTGATCCTCGGCGGGGGAACGGCAGGCTGGATGGCGGCGGCGGCGATGGCACGCTTCCTCAACAACGGCGTGACGCGCGTGACGCTGATCGAGTCCGAGGAGATCGGCACCGTCGGCGTCGGCGAGGCGACGATCCCGCCGCTGCGTACCTTCAACAGCATGCTCGGCATCGACGAGCATGAGTTCATCCGCGAGACCGGCGGCACGTACAAGCTGGGGATCGAATTCGTCGGTTGGGGCGACATCGGCGAACGCTATTTCCATCCGTTCGGCGCGCACGGCCACGACCTCGGCGGGGTGCACTTCCACCAGCTCTACCTGCGCGAGCGGCAGCGGCGGGTGCTGCCCGATATCTCCGCCTGGTCGATGAGCGCGGTCGCGGCGCAGGCCGGCAAGTTCGCACCGCCGGCACCGCAGGCGCAATCGGCGGTCAAGGACCTGTTCTACGCCTATCATTTCGACGCGGTACGCTACGCCGGCTTCCTGCGCCGCTTCGCCGAACGCAACGGGGTGCAGCGCGTCGAGGGCAAGGTCGTCGCGGTGGCGCAGCGGCCCGAGGACGGTCATGTCACCGCGCTCAGGCTGGACGACGGGCAGGTCGTCGGCGGCGACCTGTTCATCGATTGCTCCGGCTTCCGCGGCGTTCTGATCGAGGAGGCGCTGGAGACCGGCTACGAGGATTGGCGGCACTGGTTGCCGTGCGATCGTGCCGTCGCGGTGCCCAGCGCCTATAGCGGCGATCCCGATCCGTTCACCCGCGCCACCGCGCGCGGATCGGGCTGGCAATGGCGGATCCCGTTGCAACAGCGCATGGGCAACGGGCTCGTCTATTGCAGCGACTTCCTGCAGCCCGACGCCGCCGAGCGCGAATTGCTCGCCAATCTGGAGGGGGCACCGCTCGCCGCGCCGCGCCATCTCTCCTTCACCACCGGCCGTCGCAAGCTGGCGTGGAACCGCAACGTCGTCGCTTTGGGGCTGGCGAGCGGCTTCATCGAGCCGCTCGAATCGACCTCGATCCACCTCGTCCAGTCCGGGATCGCACGGCTGATCGCGCTGTTCCCCGACCGGCGCTTCGATCCGGTCGAGCGCGACGAATATAACGCGCAGATGCACGAGCTGTATGCCGACGTCCGCGACTTCGTCATCCTCCATTACAAGGCGACGCGGCGCGGCGACACGCCGTTCTGGGATCGCTGCCGCACGATGGATATCCCCGACAGCCTCGCGCGCAAGATCGAGCTGTTCCGCGGCAAGGGACGCGTGTTCCGCGAGAACCGCGAATTGTTCGCGACGACCAGCTGGGTCAGCGTGTGCCTGGGCCAGGATATCGTGCCGCAGGATTACGAGCCCGCGGTCGACGCGCTCGACGAAGAGCGGGTCGCGGGGGCCTTGGAGGAGATGCGCCGCGAGTATCTCGACATCGCGGGCCGCCTGCCGAGCCACGGCGACTTCCTCCGCCATATCGCCGGCCAGCCCTCCGCGCCGGCGACCGCCCCCGCGGCACCGGCCGCGGCCGCCGGCCCGACCTTTTCGTTCGCGTCGGAATCGCCGTTCGACTTTTCGGCGGACCCGCTGTGAGGGAGGATGCGATCCGCCGCGTCGTGATCGTCGGCGGCGGCACCGCCGGGTGGATGGCGGCGGCGGCGATGTCGCGTGTCCTCGGCGAGATGCCCGGACTGAGCATCGAACTGATCGAATCGGACGAGATCGGCACCGTCGGCGTCGGCGAGGCGACGATCCCGCAGATCGTCCTGTTCAACAAGATGCTCGGCCTGGACGAGGCGATGTTCATGCGCGAGACGCGCGCGACCTACAAGCTCGGCATCGAGTTCGTCGACTGGGTGCGTCCCGGCCACCGCTACGTCCACCCGTTCGGCACCTACGGGCTCGACATGAAGGGGATCGAATTCCACCATTTCTGGCTGAAGGGGCAGGCGCTGGGCGATACGACGCCGCTCGACGCCTATTCGCTGGCGATCGTTGCCGGGATGCAGGGGCGGTTCAGCCATCCGCGTCCCGACCAGCCGGGATCGCCGCTGTCGAAGCTGAGCTATGCCTTCCAGTTCGATGCGGGCCTGTACGCACAGCTCCTGCGGCGGCTGTCGGAGGCGAACGGCGTGCGCCGTATCGAGGGGCGGATCGTCGGGGCCGAACGCGACGGCGAGACCGGCCATGTCAGCGCGGTCTCGCTCGCCTCGGGCACGCGGGTCGCCGGCGACCTGTTCATCGACTGTTCGGGCTTTCGCGGGCTGCTGATCGAAGGCGAGATGCAGGCCGGGTTCGAGGACTGGAGCCAATGGCTGCCCTGCGACCGCGCGGTGGCGGTGCCCTGCGCGCATGGCGGCGACCGGCAGCCGCTCACCCGCTCGACGGCGCGCGCGGCGGGGTGGCAGTGGCGCATCCCGCTGCAACATCGCATCGGCAACGGTTATGTCTATGCCAGCGACTATCTGTCCGACGACGAGGCGGCCGCGACATTGCTCGCCAATCTCGACGGCGCGCCGCTCGGCGATCCCCGCTTCCTGCGCTTCACCGCCGGGCATCGCCGCCGTGCGTGGGTCGGCAACGTCGTCGCGCTGGGACTGGCCGGCGGGTTCCTCGAACCGCTGGAATCGACGAGCATCCACCTCGTCCAGTCGGCGATCGCGCGCCTGCTGACCTATTGGCCGACGCGCCGCTTCGACCAGGTCGAGATCGACCGGTTCAACGCCGCGCACGTCGCCGATTATCTCGACATCCGCGATTTCCTCGTGCTGCACTATAAGGCGACGCAGCGTCGCGACACCGCCTTCTGGGATTATTGCCGCATGCTGGCACCGCCGCCGGGCCTCGCCGAGAAACTCGCCGTCTTCGCCGCCAACGGCCGCGTGTTCCGCGAGAACGACGAATTGTTCACCGAGACGAGCTGGCTGTCGGTGATGGTCGGGCAGGGTGTGCCGGCGGGTGGATATCACCCCGCCGCCGATCTGCTATCGGATGCCGAAACGCTGTCACGGCTCGACCATATCCGGCGCGTGGTCGCGGATACGGCGGGTCTGCTGCCGCGGCAGGACGACCTGCTGGCACAATATGGATGCACGCTGACGGGCGTCGCCGCATGACCGCGCAGGCTTTGCCCGAGATCGCCAACGTCGACCGGCGCACCTTCGAGGAGGATATCCGTCCCGCCGGCCGGCCCGTGGTGCTGCGGCAGGTCGGGCGCGACTGGCCCGCGGTGCAGGCGGCGCAGCGTTCGGCGGAAGAGGGCGTCGCCTATCTCAGGCGGTTCAGCCACGGCGAACCGGTCGCCGCGATCCTCGGCGAACCGTCGATCGGCGGCCGGTTCTTCTACAACGACGATCTCACCGGGATGAACTTCGTGCGCGGGCAAACCCCGCTCGACCCGTTCCTCGCGCGGCTGCTGCGCGATCGGGATCGCAGCGAGCCCTTTGCGATGGCGGTCCAGTCGGTGCCCCTGCCCACCTTGCTGCCGGGGTTCGCCGAGGCGAATGCGACGGATCTGGTCGCGCCGGACGTGGTGCCGCGGATCTGGCTGGGCAATGCGATCCGCGTCGCGACACATTACGACCTCATGGAGAACGTCGGCGTGGTGGTAATGGGGCGGCGACGCTTCACGCTGTTCCCGCCGGATCAGGTCGCCAATCTGTACATGGGGCCGCTCGAGCTGACGCCGGCGGGCACGCCGGTCAGCCTCGTCGATCCCGACGCGCCGGATCTCGCGCGCTTCCCGCGCTTCGCGGACGCCGCCAAGGTCGCCCAGAGCGCGACGCTGGCGCCGGGTGACGCGATCTACATTCCGTTCCACTGGTGGCATGCGGTCGAATCGCTCGATCCGGTGAATGCCTTCGTCAATTACTGGTGGAATGCGGCACCCGCGGAGCTGGGCAATCCCTATGACGCGCTGCTGCACGCGCTTCTGGCGATCGCGCCGCTGCCGGAGGACCAGCGCGACGCGTTCCGCGCCGTCTTCGAACATCTGGTGTTCCGCGGCCATGGCGACCCGTCGGGGCATCTGCCGGATAATGCGAAGGGCGTATTGGGACCGATCGACGCGACCACCGCGGCACGGATCCGCGCGACGCTGCGCGACAGCCTCGCCCGACCGTAACACCGGCCCGCCCTGAAGCCGATCGACATGCCTAACCGCTGCGATACCTTCGGACTTGAGCGGGACCTCGAAGCAATGCCGGATGGGCCCCGGCCTCCGCCGTGGTACCATCGGACCGGTTCGCTAGCGCGTCCCGCCGAGCAGGCGGATGAGGAAGTCGCGTAGTCGCTCGGTCCGCGCGGGGCTGGCCGCGGCGAGGATGCCGCGCGCCGATACGGGCAGATGCTCGCCGACCGCTTCGGCGCCGTCCGCGAAGACATAGTGATCGAACCATCCCTGCCAGGCTTGGCGCTGCGCCGGCGGAAGATCGCGCAATGCCATCAGCGCGTGCACCAGCGCACCGAAGGGCGACGCCGCCTGCGCATCGCCCCACCAGTAATTGACGAGGACGTTGAGCGGATCGAGCGCAGCGACGTGATGCCACCAGATCGCCGGCACGAAGATCGCATCGCCCGGCCCGAGTTCCGCGACTTGGGCGTGCGCCAGCGCCTCGGCGAACCGCGGATACCGATCGAGATCGGGATGTTCGGGATCGACCATGCTCGACGGCGGCCCGGCCATCGTATGATCGAGCGGCCCGACGTAGAGGTTGGCGATCTGATCGGGCGGGAACAACGTGAACCGCCGCCGCCCGTGCACGACGCAGGCGATGTTGCTCGATTCGTCGTAATGCGTCGCGACGCGGGTGGCGTTGCCGATCCACAGCCGCGCGGGCGCACCGCCGGTCGGCAGGTCGAGGCGATTCTCCGCGTCCCACCCCGGCAGATGCTCGGGCGCGGTCGCCGCATTGGCATAGAGGGCGTGCGCGTCGGCGACCGCGTCTTCGCTGTAGCGGACGAGCTGGCCGAGCAATTGCCGCAACGCGACCTTCTGCTTCTGGAAGTTGAAGCCGGTCAGATCGTCGTTGTAGAAGAACCGGCCGGCGATTTCGGGGGCGCCGATCATCACGTCGAGCGTCTGCCCACCCTCGAATCCGGCGAGATAGGTCGCCATCGCCCGGTCGCCGCGGCTGCCGGCGCGCACCGCGGCCCAATGTTCGACCTGCCCGCGCAGGACGACCGGCACATAGCAGCCCGCAATGTCGCGCGCGAAGGTGTCGGCGTCGACGGCGGTGCGCTCGATTACGGCCGAGGTCATCCTCGCTGGCTTTCCATGGCTATTGCCTCTCGCTGGTGGCGCGGCGCCTGTCTTCGGGGGGCTCGGCTTCGCGGCGAACGCAGGCGCGTCATCCGATCGTACCGGTCAGGCGCGGGCATGGAATTGTCAAGCATATGATGCGGTTAGGCGACCGCGCGGTGGCCCGGCCGATGGCGCAGGTGGCGGCGGGACAACGCGCCGATATCGTTGACCCCCGCCAACGTCAGCGTGCGCTCGAATTCCTCGTGCAGCAGCGTCAGGAGGCGATCGACGCCCGGCTCGCCGCCCGCGGCGAGGCCGTAGAGATAGGGGCGGCCGATCGCGCAGGCGGTAGCCCCCAGGGCGAGCGCCTTCACCACGTCCGAACCGCGGCGGATCCCGCCGTCGCAGATCACATCCGGCGCATCGCCGACGGCGGCGCGGACCGCCTCGATCTGGTCGATCGGGGCGGGGGCGCCGTCCAGCTGTCGCCCGCCGTGGTTGGAGACCATGACGCCGGTCGCCCCGGACTCGACCGCACGGCGCGCATCCTCGGGGGTCATCACGCCCTTGATCGCGAGCGGCCCGTTCCATTCGCGCGCGAGCCATTCGACATCGCGCCAGCCGACCGAGCGATCGAACTGACCGCCGATATAGTCGAACAGGCTCATCGGCCCCGCCGCCAGCGCATCGACCTTGTGGCTGACGTTGGCGAGGTCGAATTTCGATCCGGTCAGCGCGGGGATCGACCAGGCGGGGTGGCGCGCGAAGCTGAGCAACGAGCGCAGCGTCAGCGCCGGGGGCAGCGACAGGCCGCTGACCCGGTCGCGTTCCCGATTGCCGGCGACGGGCGTGTCGACGGTCAGCGCCAGGCCGTGGAAGCCCGCCTCCCGACAGCGCGCGACGAATTCGGCGGTGAGGCCGCGATCCCGGAAGATGTAGATCTGGAAGACCTTCGGCCCGGCAAACGCCTGCGCCAGATCCTCCAGCCGGGTCGTGCCCATCGTCGAGAGGCTGTAGAGGAGGCCGTGCCGCGCTGCCGCGCGGGCCACGGCGAGTTCGGCATGGCCGTGGAACATGCGGGTGAGTCCGGTGGGCGACAGCATCAGCGGCCAGCGCGCGGGCTGGCCGAAGATCCGCGTCTGCGTCCGGATCGCCGACACGTCGTTGAGGACGTCGGGGATCAGCTCATAGTCGGTGAAGGCGCCGACGTTCCGCCGCAGCGACACTTCGTCGTCGGCACCGCCGTCGATATAGTCGAAGATCGGCCGCGGCAGCCGCCGACGCGCCATCAGGCGCAGGTCGGCGACGTTGTTCGCCCGCTCGAGTCGCGTCATGGTGCCTATGTCCCTTCGCGCCTGAAGCCTCCCGCGTGCCGCCTGCGTCGCCGCAGGCTGCGTCAGCCGGGCGCCGATCGCCAAGCTGTTTGGGTGTGCCGGGGCGATGGCCGACTGTGCATGCCGGCGCGGGCCTATGGCTGCGGCGGCGTATCCTTCGGCGCCGGCGGTTCGCCGCCCTGCGCGCGGTTCATGCTCTCGACCTCGGCAGCGGTCTTGAAGTCGAGCAATTCGACCTGGAAGACGAGATCGGCATTCGCCGGGATCGGCCCCGACGCCTGCGCGCCATAGCCCAGCGCCGCGGGAATGCAGAACCGGGCGACGCCGGACCGGGCCATCGTCTGCAATCCCTGCGAAAACCCGGGGATCACGCCGTTCACCGGCAGGGGAGATCGCATGCCCTGATCAAACACAACCCCCGTCGCCGCGATATAGCCGATGTAATTGACCAGCACGACATCGCCCGCCGCCGGCTTGGCACCGGTGCCGGCGCGCAGCAATGTCGATCCCAGGCCGGACGGCGCCGTCGTCGAACACAGTCGCTGCCCGGCCGGCACCACGGGGTTGAGCGGCAAGGCGATGATCGCATTGTCCGCCCTGACCGGGGCCGGGGCCGCGGCACGCGGCTTCTGCCGGCGGGTGGCCGCGGCATCCGCCGGCAAGGGCGCGGCGAGCAGCGGCAGGATCGCGGCGAGGATCAGGCGGGATGAAGCGTGCTTAGTGAAGGGCATGCACCCGGCTATATGCACGGCGGGCGATCCGCGCCAACCCGATCGTCGCACGTCGACCGTTCTGCGTGCCGAACGCGGATCGCCGTGCGACCGGGACGCATCATCGTGCGTTGGATCCGGGTGCCGATGGTGACGAATCCTGCGATAATGCCGTCGGCACCGCCGATAACAGACGCCCGCGGCGCATGACGATGAGCGCGCGCGATACGACGCTCGCGCTGCTGGCGTCGCGATCTCCGGAAGCGACGGTGTGCCCGAGCGAGGTAGCGCGCGCGATCGCGCCCAAGGAGGCCTGGCGCGACGCGATGCCGCTGGTGCATGCCGCGGTCGATGGTCTCGTCGCGGAGGGTCGCGTGCGGCTCAGTTGGAAAGGGAGGCCGCTGGCCGTCCGCGACGGGCCTTATCGCATCGGTCGTCCGATGCCCCCGGCGTGACAGGCGACCGAATCGCTGCCCGACCGTTGTGCCGTGCAGAGGAGCGCAAGATCATGTCCCGTCGTAACTTTATCGCCGACGCCAGCGTCGGCGCGGCCGACCGGCGCAAGCCCGGTCCCGCGGCGCGCATATGAGGCCGCGACCCGATACGCCTGCGCCGGGACAGGAAAGCGTCTGGTCCTATCCGCGCCCCGCGATCGCCGAGCCGAGCCGCCGGCGGATCCAGATCGTGCATGCGGACATCGTCGTCGCCGACAGCGATGCGGCGGTGCGCACGATCGAGACCAGCCATCCGCCGAGCTGGTACATTCCACCCGATGCGATCACGCCCGGCCTGTTGCGTTCATCGACCCGCCGTTCGTTCTGCGAATGGAAGGGCGAGGCGCGCTATTGGCATATCGAGATCGGCGGACACACGTTCCGCGACGTCGGATGGAGCTATGCCAATCCCACGCCGGCATTCGCGATCCTGCGCGATCACATCGCCTTCTACGCCGGACCGTTCGACCGCTGCGCGGTGGACGGGGAGCGCGTGCAGCCGCAGCCGGGCGGCTTCTACGGCGGCTGGATCACCTCCGACCTCGCCGGCCCGTTCAAGGGCGTGCCGGGCAGCATGGGCTGGTGAGCGGCGCGCTGCCACCGGGGCTGGGCGATTGGCACGAGTGCCCGCGCGTCCGCGCGATGAACGATCGGCCGATCGCCAGCGGCGCTCTTTATGTGCTGTGCTGGCTTCAGCAGGCGTTGCGCGCGACCGACAATCCGGTGATCGACGCCGCGGTGCGGCTCGGCAACGCGCTGGGACTGCCGGTGCTCGTCTATCACGGCGTCCGCGAGGATTATCCATATGCCTCGGACCGGCTGCACCATTTCATCCTTGGCGCCAGCCGCGATCTCGCCGCGGGATGCCGCGCGCGCGGTCTCGCCTGCGTCCAGCATATCGACCGTGCGGATCATCGTGAGAAGGGCCTGGTCTATCGGCTTGGCGCCGATGCCGCGGCGCTGGTGCTGGAGGATCAGCCGACCTTCGTCGCGCGCTGGCAGACGGAACGGGTCGCGGAGCGGATCGCGATACCGACCTATGCGGTCAACGCCGCCTGTCTGGTGCCGCCCGCCGTGCTGGGGGACGGGATCGGCGGCCGGTCGGGCTTCCTGCGCCGCCACGAACCCGCGCGGGCGGCCTGGGCAGACGGCGAGGACGTGCAGACCGACCTTCCCGCCTATGACGGCGCGTTGCCGTTCGTGCCGGATGATCCGGATGGGGATATCGAGGCGCTCGTCGCCGGGCTGGACATCGACCACAGCCTGCCCCCGAGCGCGGCCTTCCCCGCCGGCCGCGCGGCTGGCGAGGCACGCTTGCACCGCCTGATCCGCGACGTGCTGCCCGGCTATGCCACGACCCGCAACGATGCGACGCGGCGCGAAGGGGCGAGCGGCCTGTCACCCTATCTGCATTTCGGGGTGCTCGGCCCGCGCGAGGCGATGCGGGCAGTGGCGTCGTCGCCGGCGGGCGCCCGGCACAAGACGAAATTCGCCGACGAACTGCTGGGCTGGCGCGAGTGGTTCCATTATCAGGCACGCGCATTGGCCGCGCCCGCGTGTTACGACCGCGTCGCCGGCTGGGCGCGCGCCACCCTGGCCGAGCATGCCGACGACCCAAGGCCGCATCTCGAAAGCCTGTCGGCGATGCTGCGCGGCGAGACGCACGACGAGACCTGGAACGCCTGCCAGCGGCAGTTCCTCCGCTTCGGCTGGATGCACAACAATCTGCGGATGTATTGGGCGAAGCGCATCCTGGCGATGACGCCCGATCCCGAAACCGCCTGGGCGACGGCCTGTTACCTCAACGATCGGCTGAGCCTGGATGGGCGGGACCCGTCGACGTACGGGAACATCGCGGCGATGTTCGGCGGCGCTCCGGCGGACACCGACCGGCCCGTCTACGGCCGCGTCGCCACGCGCGGCGACGGGTCGACACGGGCGAGGGAGGGCGGCGACGCGTGGCTCGCCAAGGCGGCGTCGCGTGACGTACCAGCGGTCACCGTCCCGGCCGAATTGCCTCGGGGGCGCTATGTCTAGCGCAGCGCCGTCGCCGGTGATCCGCCGCGGCGCTCGTTCGCGTTAGCCCGTCAACGCTGATCGGGGCGCGCGGTCCGACGGACGAAGCTGGAAACGTCGTCGAGCACCGGCGCGCGACCGCGGAAGGGTCGCGCGAGCGCCAGCAGGATGCCGACGTGGCCCAGCTTGGCATAAGCGCGCTCGTCTACCGCCACGCCGCCCGCGCGCAACTTCGCGGCCAAGGCCTTGCTGTTGCGCGGCTGCACCACGGTGTCGTCGGTCCCGTAGAGCAGCAGCGCGGGGGGATCGCCGGCGCCGGCCCAGGTGACCGGCTGCGTCTCGGCCGGGTCGGACGACTGGCCGAAAGCGGCGCGGCTCGCAGCCACGTCGAAAGGCGCGAAATCATAGGGGCCGGCCAGCCCGACCAGGCCCTTCACCGCCGTTCGCGATGCGCCCAGCCAGCGCGCGTCCACCGCCAGCATCGCGGCGATATAGGCGCCCGCCGAATGGCCCATCAGCACCACCGATGCACCGTCGCCGCAATAATCCCCGGCATGCGCGACCGCCCAGCGCACCGCCGCGGCGCCATCCTCGACGAAAGCGGGATAATGGACGTCCGGCACCAGGCGGTAATCCGGCACGACGGTGACGAACCCGCGTGCCGCGAGCGCGCGTCCGACGAAGGCATAGCCGGCGCGCGTGCCGCTGTTCCAGCTGCCGCCATAGAAGAACACCACGACCGGTCGCGCCTGCCCGCAACCGGCGCGCGGCGCATAGACGTCGAGGCGCTGACGCGGGGCGCCGCCATATGCGAGGTTCCTGGCGACGAGCACGCCGCCCCGATCCTTCGGCACCAAGGTGTCGAAGGTGGTCAGCGGCGAGCACGCCGCGCACAGCGCGCCAAGCAGGGCAAGCACGCCGAGGTGGCGGGACGTGACCCGCGGACGGATCATGCCGCCGGGGTCGTGGGATGTGCGGTCACGCATGCGGCCTTTTTATGGAAGGGCGAGGGCAGGACGAACGCTGGCGCGCATCGTTCCGATGGCCCGCTTGGGCCAGCGCACGGGGGCATCACGCCGGGTAGCGTCGCAGCGTCTGGCGGATGCTGCCGGGCCGCGCGGCGGCGCCGGCATCGTTCACCAGATGCGCGATCGTGCCTTTGTCGTCCCCCAGCGAGATGGTGGTGACGTTCTCTACCTGTACGCCGGGGGTGTCTGGCACCTCGACCGCGCTGGCCAGAACGATCGTCGGGTCCGCGGTGAAGTTCGCATAGACGCCCATGCCGATCGCTTCGTGACGGCGAACCCGGTCGGCGACCTTGTACGCTGCCCAGCCGCGGGGCGAATCCTGCCGCCAGGCGTGCTGGCTCGGCGGATCGTAGGGCAGTTCGTTCTGGTAGAAGAAGGTGCGGCCGTTCTCTCCGTTCCACACCGTCTGCCAGCGCTGGAAATGCTCCACGAACAATCCGTAACAGCTCACGTCGTCGCCGTTGACGACCAGTCCGTGGTCGCCGCGGCTTTCGTTCCAGCCGACATGGACGCGACCGCCGTCCCGGTCGCCGTGATCGGCGCGCCAGATCCACAGATGGTCCGCGATCACGTGATGGCTGTTGATCTCCAGACACGTTCCGGCGTTGCCGATCGCCGCGCCACCGACGCGGAAGAACAAATCGGCGAGCAGCGTCGGATCGGTGCGGTGGTCGCGCGCCGCGCCCCGCGGTCCGACCTCCATCAACACCGGTGAGGATCGCGGCCCGGCGTCGATCAGCAGGCCGGCGACCGACACGCCCGGCACGTCGGCAATCGTCATCGCGGCGTTGCCCGCCTCGCTCAGCAGCGTCGCCAGCCCCAGCCCGAGGACGATCGTGTTCGCCCGGACGACGCGGATCGGCTCGCGCAACCGGTACACGCCCGGCGTGAGCAGCAGGTGGCGCCCCGCCGCCAGCGCGCGGTTGATCGCCGCGATCGGGGTGGCAGGGGTGGCGATCAGGAACTCGTCCAACCCCACGACCCGCCCGGCGGGCCGGCCCTGCCAGGAGGTCCCGGTCGCGTCGCGACGGAGCGCCGGCACGAACACCGCCCAGCGGCCATCGGCGGCGACGTGGAGAAACGGCTTCTCGCGCATCAGGGGCACGGAGGGCAGGGTGGTGACGGGCGGCTCCGGGAAACTGCCCGGCGGCGCGCCGACGACGCCCATGAACATCATGTTCCAATTGGCGCCCTGCCAGCCGCCGATCTGCGAGCTGCGAGTGAACCATTGCTGCTGCGTGCCCGAATGGATCGTGCCGTCGACGCGACAATCGGCCATGAAGCCGCCGCTCGACCAGCCGCCGTCGTCCAGCGCAAGATCGCCCGCCAGGTGCACGCGGCGATAGGGCGCGGCCTGCGACACCGCCCAGCGGTCGGCGCCGTCGGGCGGCCGGACCGACAGATTCTCCACGGCACGCCAGAAATTGACCAGCGCCATGCCCTTGGCCCAATCGGCCTCGGCATGGACGTGTCCGGTGACGGTCACGTCGCCGGGCTGCAGGCCGAGGCCGGCCACCTGCGTGAAGAACCCGACGTTGATGTCGAGCCGGTGCGCGCCCGGCTTGAGCAGCACGGCATAACGGCGGTCGGTGAAATGCGCGCGTTCCTGCTGCGCGAACCAGCCGTCGATCCGGCGCTGCGCACCCGGCATGCCCGGATCGACGACGAGCACGTTGGAACCGAAATCGGGCTCGTCCAGCGCCGCGCGCTGCCTCGCGCCGGCCGGTGCTATCCCGACGGCGGCGATGCCCGCCAATACGCCGCGACGTGTCGTCTCTGCCGTCAACCCATTGTCCTTCCGATCGAATCCCGCCGCGACGATTTGGCACCTTAACGCTTCACCGTCTTGCGTCACGACGATAGGGTTCATCCGACACGTAACGGGGGATCACAATGCACGCACTGCCTTGGCTCGGAGCCGCCGCTCTCGCATTCGCCATGCCGGGCGGGCAGGTCGCGCAAGCGCCGGTTGCGGCGCCGGCACCCGCCGAGGATGCGCGGCTCTATGCGTTTCTCGATCAGGAGTTCGCCGAGGAGCTGCGGGATCGTCCGCAGCTTGCGACGCAGCTCGGGCAGAAGGACGGCAACGATCGGCTCGACGATATCAGCGATGCCGCGACGTTGCGCCGGCTGCAATGGCGCCGCGCCAGCGTGGCGCGGCTGAAGGCCCGGTTCGATCGCGCGAAATTGTCGCCGGACGCGCAAGTCAATTACGACATCTGGACGCTGGAGCTCGACCGCGCCGAGCTGAGCTATCGTTACCGGCTGCAGGCGCCGCCATTCTATTCCTTTCTCTATTCGGTGCATGCGCAGCTCCCGAATTTCCTGATCAACACCCACACCGTCCAGGATGCCGGTGACATGCGCGCATATGCGGCACGGTTGCGGGCGATCCCGGGCGTGCTCGATACCGCGATCGCGCTGAGCCGGGTGTCCGATGCCGCCGGCGTGCGCGCGCCTAAATTCCAGATCGAGCGCGTTATTTCCGGCAGCCGCGCGATCGTGACCGGCGCGCCGTTCGATGCCGGCCCGGCGTCGCCGCTGTGGGCCGATGCTCAGGCGAAGGTCGCGAAGCTGCGCGCTGGCGGGACGCTCGACGCGGCGCAGGCCGCAGCCCTCCTCGCCGACACCCGCGCGGCGCTGATGACGATCAAGCCTGCTTACGACCGCGTGATCGCCTGGGCGCAGGCGGATCTGCCGACCGCGCCGAGCGGCCGGGTCGGCGCGCTGACGCTGCCCGACGGCGCGGTCTGGTATGCGGCCGCGCTGAAGCTCAATACGACGACCGACCTCACCGCCGACCAGATCCACGCAATCGGTCTTGCCGAAGTGACGCGGATCGAAGGCGAGCAGGACGCGCTCGCCCGTGCCGCCGGGCTGAAGGACCGCAACGCCTTCTATGCGCAGATCGCCCGCCGCTTCCCGGTGGTGCCGTGGACCGACGCCTTGCGCGCGAAATATCTGCAGGACGCCAATGCCGCGCTGGCCTTCAACCGCACGCTGCTGCCGGAATATTTCGGCAAGCTGCCGGTCCATGCCATGGAAGTGGTCCGCGAGCCGTCGTTCAGCGAGGTCGCCGGCGGCGCGGCGCATGCGGCGGGACCCAGCCGCGACGGCGCTCGGCCGGGCCGCGTCTACGTCCACCTGCTCGGCACCACCGACGCGACCCCGCCCGCGGCGCTGCGCGATCTGATGTGTCATGAGGGGGTGCCTGGCCATGTGATGCAGGGAGACATTCAGGTCGGGCAGAGTGGCGGCCCGAAGTTCCGGCAGAGCACGCGCTACGTCGCGTTCGGCGAAGGCTGGGGCCTGTATGCCGAGGCGCTGTGCAAGGAGATGGGCGCGTTCCCCGAAGCATCCGACGATTTCATGCGACTGGATGCCGAGCTGTTCCGCGCGGCGCGACTGGTCGTCGATACCGGCATCCACGCCAAGGGTTGGACCGAGCAGCAGGCGATCGACTATATCGTCACCACCGGCCGCGCCGCGCCCGACCAGGGCCGGTCCGAGGTGCGCCGGTACATCACGCTGCCGGGACAGGCGACGGGGTATAAGATCGGGATGCTCAAGATCGTGGAACTGCGGCGCAAGGCGGAGGCTGCCTTGGGTCCGAAATTCGATATTCGCGGCTTTCACGACCTGCTGATCGGTTCCGGCTCGCTGCCGCTACCGATCCTCGAGCGGCAGGTCGACGGCTGGATCGCCGCGCGCAAGTAGCAGCCGGCCGAGGCGATCGGCATCGGCGGGTGTGGCGGGGTTGTAGATGAGCATGCCGAGTTCCGGGCGTCCCTCGACGGCGAAGGATGAGAATTCCATCGCGAGCAGCCCCGCATCGGGGTGATGGATGCGCTTCGTGCCCTCGCCGTGCGCGACGACGTCGTTATCCTGCCACAGCGCCGCGAAATCGGGGCTGAGGCGGGACAGTTCGGCGACGAGCGACGTGACCTCGGCGCTGGTGCTGGCGCCGGCGCGCGCCACGTCGGCGCGGAAGGCGCCGACGACGAAGCGGGCGATGTCGGCGAAATCCGCGTTGCGCGCGCGGACATGGTCGCTGCCGAACATCAGGCGCAGGATGTTGCGCCCCTCGCGCGGCAGCTTGGCGTAATCGGTCAGCAGCACCGCGGCGGCGCGGTTCCAGCCGACCACGTCCCACATCGCGGTCTTGATGATCGCCGGGCTGAGCACCATCCCGTCGAGCACGCGTTGCAGCCGCGGCGAGATGCCGTCGACCGGCCGGTAGCGCGCCTCCGGCAGGCGGCCGAGGCCGAGCATGTAGAGGTGCTCGCGCTCCGGCTCGGTCAGCATCAGCCCCTTGGCGATGCGGTCGAGCACGTCAGCGGACGGCGCGCCGCCGCGCCCCTGCTCCAGCCAGGTGTACCAGGTCGGGCTGATGTTGGCGCGGCTTGCCACCTCCTCGCGGCGCAGGCCGGGCGTGCGCCGCCGGCCGCCGGCGACCCCGAACGCCGCCGGATCGAGCCGGGTGCGCCGATCGCGCAGATAGGTGCCGAGCGGGTTGGACGCGTCACTGGCCATCGCACATCCTGTTGAACGTTATACCACGATATCGTCCCTACTTTAACACGTTGGAATTGCTCGCGATACCGCAGGGGTAAGAAGGAGATTTCCCATGCGCGTATTCCTGACCGGTGCGACCGGCTTCATCGGCTCGCACGTCATTCCCGAACTGCTCGGCCGCGGTCATCGCGTGCTCGGCCTCACCCGCTCCGATGCCGGCGCGCGGCAGCTCGAAGCGGTGGGCGCCGAGGTCCATCGCGGCGACCTGGACCGGCCCGAGACGCTCGCCAGCGGTGCGGCGGCGGCGGACGCGGTGATCCATTGCGCGTTCGACCACAATTTCGCGACGTTCTTCGAAAATACCAAGAAGGACGACCGCAACATCACCGCGATGGGCGAGGCGCTCGAAGGCACGGGCAAGCCGATCCTGATCACTTCCGGCGTCGGTATCGGTACGCCGGTGAACGGCGGCGCGGCGACCGAAGACGTGCTCAACCCGCACCACGCCAATCCGCGCATCGCCACCGAACTCGCCGGCGCGGCGCTGATCGCGCGGCGCATCGACGTGCGCACCATCCGCCTGCCGCAGGTCCACGATACGACCAAGGCGGGGCTGATCACCCCGCTGGTCGCCGAGGCACGCCGCGCCGGGGCGGTGGCGTATCTGGGCGAGGGGCGGACGCGCTGGGCCGCGGCGCATATCAGCGACGTGGCGAAGCTGTACGTGCTGGCGCTGGAAAAGGGCGAGCCGGGCGCGCGCTACCATGCGTCGGTGGAGGACGGCGTGTCCGCCCGCGACATCGCCGACGCGATCGGTGCGGGAACGGGATTGCCCGTCCGGTCGATCGGGAACGAGGACATCGAGCGCTATTTCGGCTGGATGGCACCGTTCGCCGGGCTCGACATGATCGCATCCAACGCCTGGACGTGTGCGCGGCTGGGGTGGGTGCCGAGCGGCCCCGACCTGCTCACCGACCTTGCCGCGATGGACTATTCGGCGCCCGCGATGGCCTGATCGACCGCCGCGCGGCGAATTCTGCCGGCCCGCGGAACCGCCGAAGCGCCCGATCCTTCAGCGAGGGGAGATAGACTATGAAGCTGATCGATCGTCGCCAAGGTTTGTGGATGCTGGCCGGGAGCGCCGTCGCCGCGACGGCGCTCGGCGTGCGGGCGATGGCGAAAGAGGCGCTGGCAGCGCCGGGGCGGACGCTCGCGCTGGTCGAGAAGAAGGCGGGCCGCGTCGCTTTCCATGCGCTGCCCGACGGCAGGCGGCTCGGTACGATCGCGCTGGGGACGCAACCGCATGAGATCGTCGCCGATCCGGCGGGGCGATTTGCCTATATCGGCCATTACGGCGTCGAGAGCTGGAAGGCGCCCGGCGCGGGCGGCAGCCAGATCTGGGTGATCGACCTGCACGCGCGCACGCTGGCGCGGACGATCGACATGGCGCCGTTCGGCCGCCTCCACGCCGTCCGGATGGATGCGCGCGGGCGGCTGTACGTCCTGTCGGAGCAGGACAGCATGCTGGCGCGGTTCGACGATCCCGCCAAGGACACCGCGCCGTCCCGGCTGATCCCGGTGACGGGCGCGCGCAGCCATTATCTGATCGTCCGGCGCGACGGCGCCCGCGCCTATGTCGCCGACACGTTGAGCGGCGCGGTCATCATGGTCGATCCCGAGGATATCGGCGTCGCCCCGGTGCGCCGGCGGATCGGCACCGCGCCCGAAGGCATGACGCTGAGCGCGGACGAACGGACGCTCTACGTCATCGACCGGCCGAGCGGGACCATCCACGCACTGGATGCGACGACGCTGGACGAGCGCGCGCGCCGGCCGTTGCGCGGCGAGGCGGTGCGCATCGTCACGCAGGCCGACGGCCGGCTGATCGTGTCGAACACCGCGGACAAGAGCCTGTCGCGGCTGGACCCGACCACGCTCGTCGAACAGGATCGCCTGTCGCTCGACGCCGGCGCGCCGGGGCTGAACCTCGCCGGCGACACGTTGTACGCCTCGCTCGAAAACGACCGGGTGGCGATCATCGACACGCGCCGGTGGGCGATCACCGGCGGCTTCGCGACGGGCGCGGCGCCCGATTCGTCGGTGCTATTCTAGCGGCTGGCCGATCCGAACGCGGCGATCGCGGCGTCGAAGTTCGAGTGTGTCGCCGATCGAACGTAGGTTGCGCACTCGCCCTCACCCCGCGCCGGCTGCGCCGGCTTGTCCCCTCTCCCGATGGGAGAGGGGAGGAGGCGCGCAGCGCCGAGGGTGGGGCGCTTCGTTTTCCGTGCCCCTGCACGGATCCCATCGGCCTTTCGGTCTTACGAAACGGGCCGTCGGTCCAGGCTCGCGGATCGCGTCGGCTTCGCGGCCGTTGAGGCAGGGATTGTTACCCGTTGCTTGGGGGAAAGACGTATGCATCCGGCGCCGTTCACCTGCATGACCCACGGGTTCGATCCCGCCGGCGGAAGGGCGGGCGCGGTGCCCGCCGGTGTGGCGATCGGGCGGCGCGGCTGATGGTGCAGCCCTTCACCATCGCGATCCCCGACGAGCGGCTCGCCGAAATCAGGCTCGGCATCGCGCGTTTCGACTGGGACGACTTTCCCGACGCGGGCGGCTGGACCTCGGGCGTCGGCCTCGCCGATCTCCGCCGCCTCGCCGATCGCTGGCTCGGCGGCTACGACTGGCGCGCGACCGAGCGGCGGCTCAACGCGCTGCCGCAGTTCACCGCCGAGATCCTCGGGCAGACGCTCCACTTCCTCCACGTGCGCGGCGACGGATCGCGGCTGCCGGTGATGCTCATCCACGGCTGGCCCGGCTCGTTCCTCGAATTCGAGGCGCTGATCGCGCCGCTCACCGCCGCGGGGCATGACGTGATCGTGCCCTCGCTGCCCGGCTATGCCTTTTCGGGACGTCCCGCGACGCCGATCGGGCCGCGGCAGACCGCCGAGCTGTTCCATCGGCTGATGGTCGAGCTGTACGGTGCCGGCCGCTATCTGCTTCAGGGCGGCGATTGGGGCGCGGCGATCACCGCCTGGATGGCTTTCGGCCATCCCGACGCGGTCGCCGCGCTGCATCTCAACATGGTGATCGTTCAGGCCGCCGATGCGGTGCCCACGCGGGCGCCGGAGCTGGCCTGGGCGGCGAAACGTGCCGACCTCGCCAAGGAGGAAGCGGGCTACAGCCACGAGCAGGGCAGTCGCCCGCAGACGCTGGGGATCGCGATGAGCGACAGCCCGATCGGCGTCGCGGCCTGGATATTGGAGAAATTCGGTGCCTGGGCGGACGTCCCCCGCGATGACGCGGGGCGGCCGGACCTGTGGGCGGCGTTCGATCCCGACGCTCTGATCGACAACGTGATGCTGTACCTGGGGCCGAAACGCTTCGTCACCTCGACCTGGATGTATCGCGGACGCACGCTGGAGGATTCCGGACAGTTTCCGGCGGGAACGCGCCTCCGCGTGCCGACCGCGGTCGCCGCCTTTCCGGATCCCGTCTTTCCGCCGCCACCGCGTTCGCAGGTCGAGAAGACCTATGACGTCGTGCGCTGGACCGAGCCGGCCAGGGGCGGCCATTTCGCGGCGCTGGAACAGCCCGAGAGCCTGCTGGCCGACATGCGCGGCTTTTTCGACGCCGTCTCGCCGGGCTGACGCGTGGACGATCTCGCGCCGTTCCTCGCCAGGATCGACACGCTGCCGACCGGCGATGGCGGGGCGGGTTCGAGAGCGACCATCGCTGCTGTAGACTGTTGTTTTCGAACGGTTAATGTCGTGCACACGGCGGCGAGCCCGACACAATATCCCTGCCGCGAGATCCGCGGCTGGCTGGAGACGATCCCTGACTGATGCTGCGGTGATTTGCGTGCCGGCGCGCAACGAGGCGCAGGCCTTGCCCGGCTTGCTCGCCGCGCTCGGCCGGCTGGATGCGCGCGGCACGCTGACGGTGTGCCTCTATCTGGACGGATGCATCGACGACAGCGAACCATTGGTGCGGCAGGCCGCCGCCGACATGCCGTTCGCGCTGCGGATGCAAAAGGGACCGGGCAGCGCGGCGTCCAATGCGGGGGTCGCGCGGCGCGCGGCGATGGCGATGGGATTGGCGCATCTGGGCGGCGCCGACGGGATGCTGTTCACCACCGATGCCGACAGCCGGCCGCAGCGGGACTGGATCGCCGCGGGCCGTGCGGCGCTGGACCAGGCCGACGTCGTCGCGGGCCGGATCGTCCGCCGCCACGGTTCGCGCGACGGCGCACAGTCGCGGCTGGAGCATTATTACAACCGGCTGCATGCGTATCGGCGGCTGCTCGACCCGGTGAGCTGGGAAGCGCACGACACGCATCATTTCAGCGGCGGCGCCAATCTGGCGATCCGCGCGTCGGCGTATCGCGCGATCGGCGGCTTCCGGCCGTTGCCCTTCGCCGAGGATGCGACCCTGCTCGACGATGCGGCGCGCGCCGGCTTCCGGGTGCGGCGGGACGGCGCGATGCTGGTCGAAACGTCGTCGCGCCGGCACGGACGGGCGCCGCAGGGCCTGGCCAGCGCGTTGCGGGCCGCGGATGTCGGCGAGGTGCCGCGCGTCGCGCATCCCGCGCAGATGGCGTGGCAGTGGCGCGAACATGCCGCGATGCGCTTCGGCTTTTCGACGATCGATCGTGGCAGGACCCGCGCCGCTCTGGGCGAGCGGCTGGGGCTGAGCGGCGACCATGTGCTCGGCGTCGCGCGCGACTGCCCGAATGCGGAGGCGTTCGCGATGCGGATCGTGCCGGCACCGCCGGGGGCGGCCGATCTGGTGACGCTGGACGAAGCCGAGGACGCACTGGCGCGGCTCGAAGCAACCTGGTGCGAGGCGGCGGCATGATCGACATGCGCGACGCATTGCGTGCGGCGATCGCGCAGGCTGGGTGGGATCGCGACCCGCCCGGCGATCCCGCGACGGCGCAGGCGTATCTGGCTTTGCTCGGCACGCTCTATGCCACCGGCCGGCGCGACCTGCCGCTCGGGCGGTTGCTGGAGGGGCATGTCGACGCGGTGCAGATCGTCGGGCGCTACGGCACGATCGCGCAGGTCGCCCGGCTGCACGCGGCGCTGGCGGCGGGGGCGATGCTCGGCGTGTGGAACGCGGGGCTGGCGGGCGAACCGCTGATCCTCGCCGACGGCCGGCTGCGCGGCGGCAAGAGCTATGCGTCGGGGGCGGGGGTGCTGACGCATGCGCTGGTGACCGCGCAGACGGACGAGGGCAATCGCCTGCTGCTGGTCGATCTGGCGGAGGTGCCGCCGGCGATCGACCGCGACTGGTGGCGGATGACCGGCATGCAGCGGTCCGAGACGCATCAGGTGTGCTGGGAAGGCGCCGCGATCGATGCCGCGGCGGCGATCGGTGATCCCGAGGATTACGTGCGCGAGCCGTATTTCAGCGGCGGTGCGCTGCGCTTCGTCGCGGTCCATGCCGGCGGCGTCGCCGCCCTGTGCGACCGGACGCGCGACCATCTGGCCGTGACCGACCGCGCCGGCGATCCGTTCCAGGCGGCGCGGCTCGCCGACCTCTACAATCTGGCGGAGGGCGCGGCGGGCGTCGTGCGCCGGGTCGCGAGCGGCTGGTTCGATCCCGGCGACGACGCACGGCTGCTGCGGGTGGCGGCCGCGCGGCTGGCGGTCGCCGACGCGGCCGAGCGTGCGATCGCGCTCGCGCAGCAGTCGGTCGGCCTCGCCGGCCATTTCCGCGACCATCCGCTCGCCGCGACCCTGACCGATCTGGCGGTCTATCTGCGGCAGCCGGCGCCGGACGCGCAGCGCCTGCGAGTCGGTGCGGCGGTCGCCGGCGGGGCGCTCGTCCCATCGCTGTGAGGCTCCGTCCGGGCCGGCCGCGCCATGTCGTCGTGGTCGCGCCGCATCCCGATGACGAGATCATCGGCGCGGCGGCGCTGATCGCGACGCTGGCGCGGCGCGGATCGCGGGTGACGGTGGTGATCGTCAGCGACGGCGCCGCCTCACATCCCGGCAGCCGGCGCTGGCCGCGCGCGCGGCTGATCGCCGAACGCCATCGCGAATCGCGGCGCGCGCTGCGTCGCCTCGGCGTGGCGGCGGGGGCGGTGCGCCGCCTCGACTTGCCCGATGGCGCCGTCGGCGCGCATCGCGCCGACCTCACGCGCGCGCTACGCCGCATCGTGCAGGCCGGGGCGGGGGCGGACGTGGACCTGATCGTCGGCCCGGCCGCCGCCGACGCGCATCCCGACCATCAGGCGGTCGCCGCGGCGCTGCACCGGATCGGCGGCGGGTCGCGGCGATTGTCCTATCAGGTGTGGCCGCCGCAATCGCCGCTGCGCCGCGGATCGCGCCTCGTCGCGATGCCCGGTGGATCGGCCGCCAAGCGATCGTTGATCCGCGTCCATCGCACCCAGCTCGGCGCGATCGCCGACGATCCGGCGGGCTTCGCGATCGCGCGGCACGAACTCGACGCCTTCTCCCATCCCCTCGAAGCCTATCTGGAGGTGCGGCGATGACCGCGATCGATCTCGGCGGCTTCGCCGGCAAATTCGCTGACGACGACGATCCCTGGGGCACGTTCAGCAACCGCGACGAGGCGGTCAAGCGCCGCGCGATCGTGCAGGCGCTGGGTCCGGGACCGATCGGCCGCGTGCTGGAACTCGCCAGCGGCAACGGATCGAACAGCGCGGGCATCGCGCCGCGCGCGCTGCGCCTCGATGCGACCGAGGGGACGGCGGAGGGCACCCGCCTGACCGCCGCGGCGATCGCGCGCTATCCGCGTGCGCGGGCGTCGCGGCTCGCCTTGCCCGCGGCGTTTCCGCGCGGCGTGTACGATGCGATCGTGGTCGCGGAATTGCTCTATTATCTGTCGGAGCGCGACATGGCGCGGGTCGCGGTCGACGTGGCGGCCGCGCTGCGTCCCGGCGGGCGGCTGGTGCTGGCGCACCACCGGATCGACTTCTACGATTTCGCCCAGCATGCCGACGGCATCCAGGACCGCTTCCTTCGCCAGACCGGGCGGTGCTGGCAGGTCAGGCGCGTGCGCGCGCGACGCCGGTGGCGGGTCTGCGTCGCGACCTGCACGGGCTGACCGCCAAACCAAAGCGCCGCGTCACGCGGGGCAGGCGCTGCCCATCGCCTCGCCGAGGCGCACCGACCGTTCGGGCTGCCAGCTCGCGTCGAAGGCGATCACGCCCCGCCCGAACAGCATCACGACGGTCGAGCCGAGCAGGAACCGGCCCATCTCCTCGCCCTTCCGCAATACGATGTCCTGCCCGGCATAGATCCATTCGGACGGGGCACGCAGGCGCTTGGGATTGACGACGCCGTGCCAGACGGTCGCCATGCTGCCGACGATGGTCGCGCCGACCAGCACCATCACGAACGGTCCATGCTCGGGTGAATCGAAGACGCAGACGACGCGTTCGTTGCGCGCGAACAGATTGGGCACGCCGCGGGCCGTGGTCGGGTTCACCGAGAACAGCGTGCCCGGCACATGGATCATCCGCACGAGTTTGCCGTCGCACGGCATGTGAATGCGGTGATAATCCTTGGGGGAGAGATACAGATTGGCGAAGCTGCCATGGCGGAAATGCGCGGCGAGATCCCGGTCGCCGCCGACCAGTTCCGTCGTGGTGAAGCGATGCCCCTTGGCCTGGACGATGTGATGATCGTCGATCGCGCCGAACTGGCTGATCGCGCCATCGACCGGGCAGGCGAAATCGGCACCGGTCATCGGGCGGACGCCGGCCTTGAGCGGGCGGGTGAAGAAGGCGTTGAAGCTCGCGTAGCTGCCGATGTCCGGGTCCGCGGCCTCGCTCATGTCGACGGCATAGGTGCGGACGAACCATCGGATCAGCCGGGTCGTCAACCGCCCGCGCTCCGCACCCGCGACCCGACCTGCCAATGCGGTCAGCCGCTGCTTGGGCAGCATATGCTGCAGGAGGATCTTCAAACGATCGGACATCGGCACCTCGAAACGTCGGCCATGCACCTCTAGTCGGATGCGCCGGGGGATCCACCGTCGGCGCCTGCCTCCGGCGGGCGATTTCGCTCGATCCGCGGGATCACGCCTGCGTCCTGCTGCCGCTCGATCGCCCGGATCAACGCATCGACGGGATCGAGATCGTCGTGGAAGCCGGCGAGGCGGATCTTGGTCATGTCGGAGACCACATCGGCCTCGGTGCCGAAGGTGAAGTCGCCGAAATCCCAGCCCACCGCCTTCGTAAGGTCGGGCTGGACCAAGCCTTTGGCTATCCGCTGCCATAGAGGTTCGAGCGCAGGCATGTGGTCGGCGAGCGCGAACGGGTTGGGTTCGCCGAGTTCGAGGTCGAAATGCCGGGCGATCTTTTCCCACATGCGCCGCCAGCGGAACGGCGGGTGCACGTAGTTGAACGCCTGGTCCGCCGCCGCGCCGGCGGTCGCGGCCCACAGGCTGGCACGCGCCAATGCGTGTGCATCGGTCACCTGCATCAGGCAGTCGTCGTAGGTCGTGCGCGAGCCCGGGAAGCGGAAAGCCGCGCCGTCCGCGGCCGACAAAGCGGCGTAGGCGCCGATCACCGTCGCGATGTTCATCGCATTGCCGGCGGCGTCGCCGACCACGACGTCCGGTCGCAGGATCGACCATTCCGGTCCGCCGGCGGCGCGGCGCAGTTGCAGCTCGCGCTCCTGCGTGAAGTAGAAGTTCGGGCCGATCGGGCGCGGGTTCTCGTCCTCGTAGAACGGCGTCGTGACCGGTCCGAGGTGGACGCCGTAGACCTTCGCTCCCTGGTACAGCACGATCCGCGCAACGGGCGCGCCCGCCGCCGCCAGGCCGTCGAGCAGATTGCGGAGCATGGCCGAATTGCGCCGGTCCTCCTCCGCCAGGCCGCCGCCCGGTCCATAGGCCGCGTAGAAGACGTGGGTGACGTCGCCCGCGCCCGCCAGGGCAGCGCGGCTTGCCGGCGCGTCGCTGAGGTCGGCGACGACATCGCCATGGCTGCGCGATAGTGCCATGCCGCGCCAGCCCGGGGTTCGGGCGATCTCTTCGAGCAGAGCCTTGCCGATGATGCCACCGGCACCGGCGACGAGCGCGACGTTGGTCAAGCAATTGCTCCGGGTTCACAGCGGGGACGGGTCACAGAACGATCCGCGCCGCCAAACTATCCGCAGGACGAGCCAGCGGACGCGCCGGACCCGCACCTCCACCGCCAGCCGACGATCAGCGCAGCAGCTCGAACGTGCCGTGGACGCCTTCCGCTTGGGCCGAGGGGGCGATCCATACGTCGAACGTGCCGGGCTCGACCGTAGGCCGCAGGTCTTGGCCGAGGAATTCGAGCTGCGCGCGGGTCAGCGTGAAGGTCACCGTCTCGCGGGCGCCCGGTGCCAGCGCCACCTTGCGGAACGCCTTCAGCTCGCGGACCGGCCGGGTGATGCTGGCGACGCGGTCGCGGATGTAGAGCTGCACCAGCTCCTCGCAGGCGCGGGTGCCGCCGTTGCTGACCGTCGCCGCCAGCCGGATGCGGCCGTCCCAGGCGAGCGTCGGCGGCACGTCGGGCGCCGCATACGTCACCTTGCCGTAGGTCAGGCCGTGGCCGAACGGATAGAGCGCGGCATTGGGCGCGGTGCGCCACTGCGTCTTGTAGGGTTCGCGCGGGCCCGCCGGGGCGGGGCGGCCGGTCGCCTTGTGTGCGTAATAATACGGCTCCTGGCCGCTTTCATGGGGGAAGCTCAGCGGCAGGCGCCCGGACGGGCCGACCTTGCCGAACAGCACGTCGGCGATGGCGTGGCCGGTTTCGGAACCGAGGAACCAGGTGACCATGATCGCCGCCGCATCCCGGACCGCCCCCTCCAGCGCGAGCCCGCGACCGTTCTTGAGCAGCACGACGACCGGCTTTCCCGTCTGGGCGACCGCTTCGGCCAATGCCATCTGCGGCGCGGGGATGGTGATCGACGTGCGCGACTGCGCCTCGCCCGACATGCCCTCGCTCTCGCCGATCGCCAGCACGACGACGTCCGCCGCCTGCGCCGCCGCGACCGCGGCGGCGATGCCGCCGGACAGCGCCTCCTCGACGCCGGAGCCGGGCGTCACGCTGACCGCACGGGCGCCCGCCGCCTTGATGCCGGTGACGAGGTCGACCGCCTGGTTGTTGTCGCCATAGACCACCCATGGCCCGTTGAGATCGTGCTGACCGCTCGCGAACGGGCCGATCAGCGCGATCCGGCGATTACGGTCGAGCGGCAACAGATCGCCCTCGTTCCGGAGCAGCACGATCGCCTTTTGCGCCGCCTCGCGCGACAGCGCGATCGCCGCCCTGGTGCGCGAGCGCGCGGTTTCGCGCGTCTTGTCGATGCGCCGGAAGGGATCGTCGAACAGGCCGAGCCGATGCTTCACCGCCAGCACGCGCCGCACCGACCGGTCGAGCGTCGCCTGCGGCACCGCGCCTTCGCGGACGAGGTCGGCAAGGTGCAGCGCATAGAGATTCGACTGCATGCTCATGTCGACTCCGGCCAGAAAGGCGAGGCGTGCGGCATCCTTGCCGTCCTTGGCGAAGCCGGCGGCGATCATCTCCTCGTCGCCGGTGTAATCGGAGACGATGATGCCGGGGAACTTCCATTCCTCGCGCAGCACCTGCTTCATCAGCCAGGGATTGCCGGTTGCGGGAACGCCGTTGATCTCGTTGAACGAGGCCATGCCGCTCATCGCGCCGGCGTCAAAACCGGCCTTGTACGGCGGCAGATAGATTTCGCGGAGCGTCCGTTCGGACAGATCGACGGCATTGTAGTCGAGGCCGCTTTCCGTCGCGCCATATGCGGCGAAATGCTTGATGCAGGCCATCACCGCATCGTCGGCGGCGAGCGATCTGCCCTGGAAGCCGCGCACGCGCGCGGCGGCGAACATCTGGCCGAGCAGCGGGTCTTCGCCGGCGCCCTCCATCGTCCGGCCCCAGCGCTGGTCGCGGGCGATGTCGACCATCGGGAAGAAGGTCCAGTCGATCCCCGCCGCCGCCGCCTCATAGGCGGCCATGCGCGCGGTGCGCATCGCCAGATCGGGGTCGAAACTGGCCGCCTCCGCCACCGGCACGGGGAAGATGGTGCGATGACCGTGGATCACGTCGGCGGCGAAGATCAGCGGGATCTTCAGCCGCGATCCCCGCATCACCGCATCCTGCATGCGCCGCGCCATCTCGACGCCGTTGCCGTTGAACACGCCGGTCAGCTTGCCCGCGACCGCATCGGCGACCTGACCATCGAAGCTCGGTCCGCTCGACGGCGGATTGAGGCCGGTGGCGGTGCCGCCGCTCCACGCCGCGGCGTTGAGCTGCAACTGGCCCGCTTTCTCCTCCAGCGTCATCCGGGCCAGGATCGCCTCGATCGGCGCCGGCAGTGCTGCGCCGTCCACCTGCGCGAGCAGCGCGCGGGCCGGGCTGGCGGACCAGGCGACGATCGCCCCCGCACCGAGCAGCGCCGCACGCCGCGAAATCATGCTATCGGTCATATCCCAGGCTCTCCCCTCGACGCTAGTCAACGCGCGTGCCGGGCATCCCCGCAGGGTGCGACACATTTCCCGTTGACGCTCATTTGTAACCGGGTCACACGGAAGCCGGCCTGCGCACAAGCCGTCTCGACCTAGGAACAGCGCGCGACCGTCGCCTTTTCGTCGTTCGACACGAATTGCAGGTTGCGGTCCGAGCGGACCGGGACCGCTGCGCTTTCGACGATCTTGCCGGTGACGAGGGGGACGGTGAACACCATCGGTTTATAATCGTAGGCCAGTTCGACGAATTGCACGGGGATGCCGTCCTGCGCCTGGATGCGGGCCGTCGCGGGGCCCATGCCGTTGGCGCCCTGACCGGTCTGGCCGTCGCCCTCGACCCCCCAGGACGAGGGATGACGGAGCGCGCCGGTGCAGCGCTGCCAATGGAGCCACTGCCCCTTCGCCGTGTTGCGTTCGAGGCTGGTCAGGATGATCCGGCCGCGCTGGCGCAGGTCCGACGGGCTGCCCTGGATCTGGCCGCCGAGCAGGACGTCGTTGATCTGCTTTTCGCTGATCGGCATCGGCCCGGTCAGGCGCGCCTCGCCCAGTCGCGCGGCATTGTCGGCGATCTGGAACGCCGCCTGGCTCAGCCCTTCGCGCACGATCGCGTAGCGGGCATATTCGACGAGCCCGAGGATCAGCAGCAGCAGCAGCGGGGCGGTGAAGGCCATCTCGATGACGGCGACGCCGCGCTCGTCCTGGGCAAATCGCCTCATGGGCAGGTCCTTTCCGCCACCGGGGCCTGATTGTCGAAGGGCTGGTTGCGAAGATAGGTCGTCGCCGAGATCTGGGTCTGTTTGGACATGCCGAGCAACTTGCCGAGGGGCAGCCGGTCGTAGGTGAACTCCGCCCTGAAGACGACGACGTCCTTGGCGCCGCCGCCGTCGCCCGCGCGGCCGCCGTCGATGTCCCAGACGCCATTGTCGTTGGTGTCGGAAAACACCTCGTTGGCGTTGCATCGCCCGTCGTGATTGGCGTCGATATAATCTTCCGCGGTCGATGCGACGTTGGCGTAATCGCGATAGGATCGGCGCGAGAAGGCGACGGTGCCCGATCGCGCGAGCGGCCGCATCGCCGCGCGCACGCGGTTTTCGATCTCCGTGCGTCGCGCCGGGGATTGCGCGTCTTCCAACGTCAGGTCGCGGCCGGCCTTGTTGATCTCCCCCCGCAACAGCGCCGCGAGATAGGCGCGATGGCCGACCTCCAGCCCCCCGGTCAGCAGCAGCAGGAGCAGGGGCGCGACGAGCGCGAATTCCACCAGCGTGACGCCGCGGGCATCGGCGCCGAACGACCGGAACGAGCGGCGCGCGCTCATCGCGTCAGCCTGAGCTGCGAGATCTGCGCCGCGATCTGCGCGAAGGCCTGGTCGAGCTCGCTCGCGCTCCTCGCCTGATAGGCGCGCCCGTCGCTCGCGCAGCCGGTCAGCAGCGGGATCAGATCGGTGCCGAAGGCGATCACCCACACGGTGATGCCCTTGTTCTTGGCGACGGTGCAGAGGCCGCCGAGGCGCCGTTCGACCATCGCATTCTGGTCGCCGTTGGTCGGCAGGCCACCCGTGGACGAGCGACGCCGGTCGAGCGCGGCGAGGCCATAGGCATCGTAATCGTTGATGTTCGTCTCGGTCTTACCGTCGGTCATGAAGATGAGGTGGCGGGACACCTTGCCGCCGGAGGGCGCGACATTCTCGTCCTTGAAGATACCCTGCGCCGACAACAGCCGGAGACCCCAGAGGAAGCCGATGTCGTGGTAGGTCAGCCCGGCGGGGGCGAGCGAGGCGAGATAGGAATCCAGCTCGGACTTGCTGATCGCGGCGAGCTTGCGCGCCGCGGTGGGGCAGGCCGCCCGCAACAGCGCCTTGGCGGCGCTCGCCGTCGGCGAATCGTAATTGTTGGTGACGTTCGACACCGTCGGCACCGTCCAGGTGCCGTTGGTGGCGCTGTTGAGATCGTTCCACTTCCGCGCATAGATCAGGTCGGGCAGGGCGGGGCGCCATTGCGATCCTGGGTCGTTCGTCACCGGCTCGCCGTCGACGTCGAGATCGGACAGCGCGGCCGGTTTCAGGGCGTCGTTGGCGGCGCTCGTCTGCCGCTCCTCGATACAGCCGCGCCAGGGGATCTTCTTGGCGGCATGATTGGCGGCGATCTGCTGGTCCGGGAGCGACCCCAGGGTCATCGCGGACGCGCTCGCCATGCTCTTCAGCGGCGTCAGATCGTAGCTCCGCGCCAGATAATTCCAGTAATAGACCGTCGATTGCGACGTGTTGCCGTAATTCGGATTGTTCAGCCGCCGCACCGTTTTCGTCTGCGCATAATCCTGATAGACGTTCTCGGTCACGGTGCAGGTCGAGCCTGACAGCGACGCCGAATAGGTCGTGCCGTTCCGGGTGACGGTCTCGCTATAGGTGACCTCGCCGTCGGCCGGGACCGGCGACGGATCGGTCGTGGTCTTCGACGTATATTTGACGTTCGCGGGCGCGGTGCAATTCTCCGGCGGAATCGTGTATTTGCGCGTCTGCACGCTGCCGGTCGTCGTATTGGGGCCCGATTCATAGCGGTATTTCGCGGTGTCGGTGTTCGTCGTCGTACCGGTGCCGGCGGCCTCCCGGGACTGATACGTCCAGCGATCCGCCAGCCACGCGGGCTTGAGCAACGCGCCGACGTTCACCGTCGAGGCATAAGGCACGAAGCCGTAGCGCACGCGCGTGCCGGGTCCGCGCGCGCTTTCGAGCGTGGAGAAGAAGCTCGACACGCTGTTGCGCAGCACCTGGATGCGCGGCAGCGTGTCGCCATCGTTCGCCTCGGTCATCGACAGCGTGGTATCGAGCACGAACATCACGTCGGCATTGGGCAGTTCCAGCTTCGCGGCGCATTCCGCCGCCATGATCTTGCTGCCGAAGCCGAACACCTGCATGATGACCATCGGCAGCGTCAGTTGCGCGGCGCCGTGGACGACCTGATCCGTGCCGACCGTGAAATTGACGCCGACGTTCCTGGCGCCATATCGCCCCTCGGGAAAGTTGACGGCGAAATATTGGTGGCCGAGGAGGTCGGCGGCCGGGTTCCAGGGGCCGCCGCCCATCGCCCTGCGGCCGCCGAGCACACCGGTATCGCATGCCTGCTGAAGCCGCGCCTTGACCAGGTAGAGCCTGCTCACCTCCATCGCCCCGCCGAGCATGCCGACCAGCGGCAGGATGCTGGCGGCACCGAGGATGGCGACGTTGCCGCGCCGATGCGCCAGAAAGGATGTGATTGCTCGCGCGACGCTGCCCTGATTCGCCATATAGATCCGACTTGAAGTGGATTCGACCTTGTTTGCGGCCGTTGCACCCATATCGGTTGAATCATCTACTTTAGCGTTAAAGGTCTGATATCGATGTAAAGTCCGATCTGTTTCGGGGCGTGGATTGACCGAACCGGTGATCTCGGACCATCTGGCGGTGATGACCAAGAGCAAGGGACGCACCGGCGCACATGCGCGCGCCAACATCCAGCCGCCGCCGACCGCCGCCGAGCTCGACGCGGCGAAGCGGGAGGTCGCGCAGATCGAAGGACGCCTGGTCGGCCTCGCCGCCGGCCATCCTTCGGTGAAGACCTGGAAGGCGCGTCTGCGGACGGCGCAGGCCGTCCTCGCGCGCGCCCCCCGCGACGCCTAGGGCCGATCGCCATTCAGGGGCGCCGCGACCTTCGGTCGGTCACCGCGGACTTGACCGGGACCTCTGCGAAACACCGGATGTACCCCGGCGAAGGCCTGGGCCCAGTTGGGAAAGCCGCCGTAAGTCATTGCAAACCTTCGCCCAGCTGGGCCTCGGCCTCCGCCGGGGTACAATGCTAAGCGGGATCGACATTCATCGTCGCAGCGTAATCCTCCCCCCTGGCGGGGGAGGAATTTGATTGATGGTTGATCCCACCTAGACGGGGACGCACCGCACCAATGCCGGCGCGTCGCAAGCACAGCTAGTGGGGCACGAAAAATTTAGGCGGCCCGGCATGGGATGTTCTGCGCTATTCGCGGCGGCATGACCGATCTCGCCATCCTTTTCGAGCATCCGCAATGGTTTGCGCCGTTATTCGCCGCGCTGGATGCGCGTGGCGTGGCGTATCGCGCGATCCATGCCGACGGCTTCGCCTTCGATCCCGCAGCGATGTCGGCGCCGGCGCGCGTCGTGTTCAACCGCATCGCCATGTCGAGCTTCCTGCGCGCGCCCGAGCATCCGATCTTCCACGCGGCGGCGGCGCTGGCGCATTGGCAGGAGCGTGGCGCGCGCGTGCTGAACGGCGCGGGCGCGCTGGCGATCGATGCCTCGAAAGCGCGGCAATTGTCGCTGATCGCGGGGCTAGGCCTCGCCATTCCCGCGACCCGCGTCGTCCATCGCGCCGCCGATCTCTCCGCCGCCGCGGCGGAACTGCGGTTTCCGATCGTCGTCAAGGCGAACATCGGCGGGTCGGGCGCGGGGATCGTCCGCTACGACGATGCCGGCGCGCTCGCCGCGGCGGTCGCCGACGGCACCGTGCCCGACAGCATCGATCGCGTCCTGCTGGTCCAGGAATATGTGCCCGCGCGCGGCGGCACGATCACGCGGATCGAGACGCTCGGCGGCCGCTTCCTCTATGCGATCGAGGTCGACGGCGGCGGCAGCTTCGACCTGTGCCCCGCCGACGTATGCGCGGTGCCCGGCCGCCCGACGATCACGATGACGCGGGTCGATCCCGATCCCGCGCTGATCGAGGCGGCGGAGGCGATCGTGCAGCGCGCCGGGATCGACGTCGGCGGGGTGGAGGTGCTGGTCGACGATCGCGACGGCGTCGCGCGCTTCTACGACATCAACGCTCTGTCCAATTTCGTCGCCAACCCGCTCGAGATACTCGGCTGGGACCCACATGCGCGGCTCGTCGATTGGCTGGCGGACATCATCGCGGAGACGAGCAAGTGAGATACGGATATTGGATGCCCGTCTTCGGCGGCTGGCTGCGCAACGTTCCCGACGAGGGCATGGCGGCGAGCTGGGATTATGCCAAGCGGCTGACGCAGGCATCGGAGCGCTGGGGCTATGACCTCACGCTGATCGCGGAGCTGAACCTCAACGACATCAAGGGCATCGAGCAGCCCGCGCTCGACGCCTGGTCGACCGCGGCGGCGCTGGCGGCGGTCACCGAACGGATCGAGCTGATGGTCGCGGTCCGCCCCAATTTCCATCATCCCGCGCTGTTCGCCAAGGCCGCGGCGAACATCGACCGGATCGCCGGCGGGCGGCTGGCGCTCAACGTCGTGTCGAGCTGGTGGGCGGACGAGGCCCGGCAATATGGGTTGCAGTTCGACCAGCACGACGACCGTTATGCGCGTACCGACGAATGGCTGCGCGTCGTCGACGGACTGTGGACCGAGCCGCGGTTCAGCTTCGAGGGGCGATTCTACCGGACGGAAAACGCGATCTGTGCGCCCAAGCCGGTCAGGCGGCCGGTCGTCTATGCCGGCGGCGAGAGCGAGGCGGCCAAGACGATGATCGCGACGCGCTGCGACGCCTATGTCATGCACGGCGATCCCGTCGCGGCGGTCGCGCCCAAGATCGCCGACATGCGCGCGCGCCGCCAGCGCGCGGGCGGACCGCCGATGCAATTCGGGATGGCCGCTTATGCGATCGTCCGCGACAGCGAGGCGGAGGCGAAGCGCGAGCTGGAACGGATCACCACCGTCACCGATCTGCCCGCGGGATATGCCAATTTCGACCAATGGCTGTCGGGCACGCAGCTGGAGCGCGAATTGCAGGTGCAGGAATATTCGGTGTCGAACCGCGGGCTGCGGCCCAATCTGGTCGGCACGCCCGAACAGCTCAAGGAACGGATCGCCGAATATGAGGCGGCGGGGCTCGACCTGCTGCTGCTCCAGATGAGCCCGCAGGCCGAGGAGATGGAGCGTTTCGCGGTGCAGGTGATGGGGACGGCGTGAGGTGATCGCCGCCGGCGGATTCAGCGCCGCGCCGTCGCCAGATGATGCAGCACGATCCCCGATGTTGTCGCGACGTTGAGCGAATCGAACCCCGCCGCCATCGCGATGCGCAGGCTTCGCGCGCGCGCGAGGATGTCCGCCGAGAGGCCCGGCCCCTCGGCACCGAGCAGCATGGCGTTGCGCGGACCGGGCCGCCAGTCGGCGAGCGGCGTCGCACCGGCGGGGCTGAGCGCGACCGGCGCGAAGCCATGGCGGTCGAGCAGCGCCAGCGCGTCTTCGTCGCGCCCCAGCCGGGCGGTGGGGACCAGCAAAGTCGCGCCGACCGATACCCGGATCGCCTTGCGATACAGCGGGTCGCAGCAATCCGCGTCGAGCAGCACCGCCGCCGCGCCGAAAGCGGCGGCGTTGCGGAAGATGCCGCCGATATTGTCGTGGTTGGCGATGCCCGACAGCAGCAGCACATCGCCGTCGCCGCGCAGGCGAGCGAGCAGCGCGTCGGCATCGGGCACGTCGGTGCGGTGGCCGATCGCGAGGATGCCGCGGTGCATCGCGAAACCCGCGATGGCATCGAGCACTGGCTGTGCGGCGACGAACACCGGCACGTCGTCGGCAAGCTGCGCGAGCAGCGGCCGCAGCCCGTCCAGGCGCTTCGCGGCGATCAGCAGGGAGAGCGGGCGGTGCAACGCAGTCCCGACCAGTTTCTCGACGACCACCTTGCCTTCCGCCACGAACAGCCCCGCCCGCCCGACCAGGTCGCGCTCGCGGATGTCGCGATAATGGTCGATCCTGGGATCGTCGGGGTCGTGGATTTCGATGATCATCGGCACGGACGGTTACCCGGGCACGGACGTAGGGGCTATAGCATATGGGCGTCTGTCTTGTCCGTCGCTTTCCACTCTTATCCCGTCGCCCACCGATGCTCCTGCGTCCGCCGGAACACTGCACCGGGGTGACGGAGCCGATAGGGCAATCGGTCGAACCTCGCTGCCGCCGGGCAGCGGGAAAATACGCCCGTCCGGCGGCGCGTTTCGCAACCGCCCCATTGATCGGCGATGCCGGTGGATGCATCACGCGCGCCATAACCTGTTGATCGGACCATCCATGCGCCTGTTTGCCGCCACTGCCACGATGATGTTGCTGTCGACGACGGCCTTCGCCCAGACCGCCGTACCTGCCGCTAGGACCGCCACGCTGCCCGCCACCAACCCGTTCGCGCAGGCGAGCACGCGGCCGTTCGAGGCGCCGCCGTTCGACCGGATCAAGAGCACCGACTACGCGCCCGCATTGCTCGCCGGCATGGCCGCGCAGCGGGCGGAGATCAACGCGATCACCCGCGCGCGCAGCGCACCGACGTTCGAGAATACGATCGCCGCGATGGAGCGGTCGGGCCGCCTGCTCGAGCGCGCGAGCCTCGCCTTTTCCGGCGTGGTCGGCGCCAACACCGACGACACGCTCCAGAAGACGCAGGCCGATCTCGCGCCCGCCTTCGCCGCGCATCAGGACGCGATCAACCTCGACCCGGCGCTGTTCGCGCGCGTCAAGACGATCTACGACCAGCGCCAGTCGCTCCGCCTCGACGCGGAGCAGCTCCAGGTGCTCACGCTCACCTATCAGAACATGGTCCGCGCCGGCGCGCAGCTCTCGCCGGCCGACAAGCTGACGCTCAGCCGCTACAACAGCCAGCTCTCGACGCTGGAAACCGCATTCCAGCAGAAGCTGCTCGCCGCGGGCAAGGCAGGCGCCTTGGTGGTCGAAGACAAGGCGAAGCTCGCCGGCCTGTCCGATGGCGAGATCGCCGCCGCGGCCGACGCCGCCAAGGCGCGCGGGTTGGCGGGCAAATACGTGCTGACGCTCCAGAATACGACGCAGCAGCCCGAACTCGCCACGCTGACGGATCGCGCGACGCGCGAAGCGCTGTTCAACGCGAGCTGGACCCGGGCGGCGAAGGGCGACGCCAACGACACGCGCGACACGATCGCGCAGATCGCGTTGCTGCGCGCGCAGAAGGCGAAGCTGCTCGGCTTCCCGACCTGGGCCGATTACGTGCTGCAGGATCAGATGGCGAAGACGCCCAAGACCGCGCTCGGCTTCATGCAGCAGCTCGGCACGCCGGTGGCCGCCGAGCAGCGCCGCGAGGCGGCCGAACTGCAGGCGCAGATCAAGGCGACCGGCGGCACGTTCCAGCTCAAGCCCTGGGATTGGGATTTCTATTCCGAACAGGTCCGCAAGGCGAAATACGACCTCAACCAGGACCAGCTCAAACCCTATTTCGAGATCAACAAGGTGCTGACCGACGGCGTCTTCTACGCCGCCAACCAGTTGTACGGGTTGAACTTCAAGCGCCGTACCGACATTCCGGTCTACCAGCCCGACGTCATGGTCTACGAAGTCAGCGAGGCCGACGGAACGCCGGTCGGGCTGATGTATTTCGATTATTGGAAGCGCGACAACAAGAACGGCGGCGCGTGGATGTCGAACTTCGTCAACCAGTCGAAGCTGCTCGGGACGAAGCCGGTCATCTACAACGTCGGCAATTTCGCCAAGCCGTCGGCGGGGCAGCCGGCGCTGATCAGCTTCGACGACGTGACGACGATGTTCCACGAATTCGGCCACGCGCTGCACGGTCTGTTCGCCAACCAGACCTATCCCAGCGTCTCGGGCACCAACACCGCGCGCGACTTCGTCGAGTTCCCGTCGCAGTTCAACGAACATTGGGCGCTCGATCCCAAGGTGCTGCCGCACTACGCGGTCGATTACCGCACCGGGAAGGTCATTCCGCAGGCGCTGGTCGACAAGATCAAGCGCGCCGGCACCTTCAACTCGGGCTATTCCTTCGGCGAGGCGCTCGCCGCTGCCGAGATGGACATGAGCTGGCACTCGCTGACCGCGGCGCAGGGCAAGCAGAACCCCGACGCGTTCGAGACGCAGGCGCTCGCCGCCACCGGGCTCGACGTCGCGGACGTGCCGCCGCGCTATCGCTCGAGCTATTTCCTCCACATCTGGGGCAATGGCTATTCGGCGGGCTATTACGCCTATAGCTGGACCAAGATGCTGAGCGCGAACGCGTTCAACTGGTTCGAGCAGCATGGCGGGATGACCCGCGCCAACGGCCAGCGCTTCCGCGACCTGATCCTGTCGAAGGGCCATACCGAGGATTACGCGCCGATGTTCCGCAGCTTCAACGGTGCCGACCCGCAGGTCGGGCCGCTGCTGAACGACCTCGGCCTCAATGCCGACGGTTCGCGCATCGTCGCGGACACGGCGGCGTCGCCGGTCAGCGACGGCACGGTGCCGGCCGCCCCCTCCGCCCGGCCCGCCGCCAAGCCCGCCGCGGCGGGCAAGACGGGGGGCTGAGGCCCGCGGCCACGGCAACCGCGGGGAGGGGCATTGCCTATCGCGCGGTGGTCGACGGTCCGACCGGCAGCCAGCGCTCGGGCAGCGTCACCGTGATCCGCTCCTTGATCTCCGCTGCCGAGGTCGCGAGCATCACGGTGTAGCGGCCGGGCGCGACATGCCATTGATGTCGCCCCTCGTCCCACGTGGCGAGCAGCCGCGGGTCGACCGTAACGGTGCGCAGCGCGGATTGCCCGGGGCTCAGCGCCGCCTTGGCATAGCCCGCCAGTCGCTTCGGCGCTTCCCATGTGTTGCCGGGCGAGGCGACGTAGACCTGACCCAGCGCCTGACCGGGGATCGTGCCGGTGTTGCGCAGCGTGAAACCGACCTGAAGCTCGCCCGCGACTTGGCGCGCGGTGAGGCCGCCGTGACCGAATGTCCCGTAGCTGAGCCCGAAGCCGAACGGGAACAGCGGACGCGCGCCGGTCCGGTCGATCCATTTATAGCCGACCGCCGCTCCTTCGGCGTAGCGGACGCCGAAGATCTGTTTCTCGGGCAGGCCCTTGCCGGCGATCGTGGGCCGCGGATACTGGCTGGGGCTGGCCGGGAAGGTGATCGGCAGATGCCCCGAGGGGTTGACCGCCCCCGACAGGATGCGGGCGATCGCCGGGCCGCCGCGGCTGCCGGGATACCAGCTTTCGACGACGCCGCGCACGTCGGCGATCCACGGCATGGCGACCGCGCCGCCGGTTTCCAGCACGACGATCGTGTTGCGATTGGCCCTGGCGACCGCGCCGATCAGCCCGTCCTGATCGTCGGGCAGCGACGGCGGGAAGTCGAGCGATTCGGCGGTCCATTGCGTCGCGAAGACGATCACGACGTCGGCGCCTTTGGCCTTCGCCGCGGCGGCGGCCGGATCGGTGCCCGGATCGTAATCGACCGTCGCATCGGGGCGTTCGGCCTTGATCGCCGCCAGCGGCGACGATTTGTCGTAGACGATCGGCCCCGGCCACGATTTGGGGCCGAGCCCGCGCACCGCATTGCCGCCGGGGGCATAGACCTGCGCCGAACCGCCACCCGACAGCACGCCGACATCGGCATGGCCGCCGACGACCAGGATATGCCGCGCCGTCCGCGTCAACGGCAACACCCCGCCCTCGTTCTTGAGCAGGACGATGCCGTTCTCCGCCGCAGTCTGCGCGACGGTCGCATGCGCGGCGAAGTCGATCGGGCCGGGCTTGACGGGATCGTCGATCGCGCCGCTGACGATCAGCGCGCGCGCGATCCGCCGGACCTTGTCGTCGAGCGCCGCGACCGGCACCTTGCCGCTCGCGATCGCCGCTTTCAGCTTGTCGCGCCAGACGTAATTGTCCTTGTTGGACACGCCGGTTTCCTGATCCAGCCCGCCCAGCGCATTCTCGACCGTGTCGTGCTGCGCCCCCCAGTCGGACATCACATAGCCCTTATACCCCCAATCCCCCTTCAGCACGCGGTTGAGCAGCCAGTCGTTCTGGCAGGCGTGCTTGCCGTTGACGAGATTGTACGAGCACATGACCGAGCCGGGATCGCCCCGCTCGATCGCGATCTGGAAGGCGAGCAGGTCCGAGGTGCGCGCCGCGCCTTCGTCGATGCCGACATCGACGGTGCTGCGTCCGGTCTCCTGATCGTTGAGCGCGAAATGCTTGACCGTCGTGACGATCCGGTTCGACTGGATGCCCTTCATGAACGCGCCGACCATCGTCCCGGCCAGCCACGGGTCCTCGCCGCCATATTCGAAATTGCGGCCGTTGCCGGGCTCGCGGGCGAGATTGACGCCGCCGGCCAGTTGCACGTTGAAGCCGGACGCGCGCGCCTCCGCGCCGACCATCCTGCCGCCCGCCATCGCCACCGCCGGGTCCCACGTCGCCGCGCTGAGGATGCCCGACGGCAAGGCGGTGCGCTCCAAGGCCGGTGGCGCCTCGCCCTGCGTCGCGACCCCGCTGCCCGCATCGGCCTGCCATTGCGGCGTGAACCCCAGCCGGGGGACGCCCGGCACGAACCCGGCCGATTGCGGACGCGCCTGCGGATCGCGGAAGGTATTCCAGTCCTGCTGCGTGCCGAAGAAGCCCGTCACGACGGCGAGCTTCTCGTCCTCGGTCATCGCCTGGACCAGCAGCTCGGCGCGCCGGTCCGCGGACAGCGTCTTGTCCTGCCATGCGTTCGCCGGGACCGGCTCTGCCGCGGTGACGGGACCGGAGGGTCCGGCGAGGACGCCGACCAGCATTGTGGTGGCGAGTAGCAAAGCGCGCATGGTCGAAGCCTCCGGGTCGGGTCCCGCCCGACGCGGGCGGTTCGACCGGCGATGGTATTCAGGGCTATCGATCGCCGCGTCAAACCCCTTGCAGTCGTAGGCGCGCCGCCGTGCCGATGATCGTCATCGGGCCAAGAAAATCGATCGCCGCCAAGTGTTTGTGCACCGGCCTCCCCACCCGTATGATCCCCCCTGCCGCCGCCGTCACGACGGCAGCGGATCGGTGCGGACTCGCAGGTAAGGGAGCAAGGCAATGCCGACGATCAACACGACGGACGGGACGGAGATCTTCTACAAGGACTGGGGCCCGCGCGACGCGCAGGTCGTCATGTTCCATCACGGCTGGCCGCTGAGCGCGGACGATTGGGACGGGCAGATGATGGCGTTCGTCGCCAAGGGCTATCGCGTCGTCGCGCACGACCGTCGCGGCCACGGCCGATCGAGCCAGGCGGCGACCGGGCACGACATGGATACCTATGTCGCCGACGTCGTCGCGCTCACCGACGCGCTCGACCTGCGCGATGCCGTCCACATCGGTCATTCGACCGGCGGCGGCGAAGTGGCGCGTTACGTCGCCCGCGCCAAGCCGGGGCGGGTTGCCAAGGCGGTGCTGATCAGCGCGGTCGCGCCGATCATGGTCCAGAGCGATGCCAATCCCGATGGCGTGCCGCTGTCGGTCTTCGACGAGATCCGCGAACAGACGGCGACCAACCGCGCGCAATATTTCTACGACTTCACGATGCCGTTCTTCGGCTACAATCGTGACGGCGCTGAGGTGAAGGAGGGCGTCCGGCGCAATTGGTGGCGGCAGGGCATGACCGGCAGCGTGCTCGCGCACACGCTCGGCATCAAGGCCTTCTCCGAAACCGATTTCACCGACGATCTCAAGGCGATCACGGTGCCGACGCTGGTGCTGCACGGCGAGGACGACCAGATCGTGCCGTTCGCCATCACCGGCAGGAAATCGGCGCAGATCGTGCCGGGGGCAAAGCTCATCTCCTACCCCGGCTATCCGCACGGCATGCCGACGACGCATGCCGACCGGATCAACGCCGATTTGCTCGCCTTCGTTCAGGGCTGAGCCGGCGAGGGAGCGGCAGGTCCGGTGTCTCGACGCCGAGCGACCGGGCCTGCCGCATGCGGGGGCGATGCACCGAATTAGGACGTCGTTAACCCTAGACCGACCCGAACCTCGCCGCGAAGATCGGCTATCGATCCGGCCAGGAGGCGGATCATGGCGCAGATCTCGGCGGCGACGTTATGGATGATATTGACCGGCGGCTTCGCGGCGTCGGTCCTGATCGCGCTGCTGCGGCGCGATGGCCCGGCGGCGCTCGCCATGGCGGCGGGCGGCCTGCTCGCCGGGCACCTCTGCCATCTTCCGGCGCCGGTGCTGGCCTGGGCGTCGATCGCAGTCGCGATCGGGCTGGCGGCGGCGCTCGCCGGCTGGGCTCTCAATGCCGCAGTCGGCGGCCGCTCCGGCTACACGCTGGGGCTGGTGCTGACCGCGGCGACGCTGGGCGCGATTGCCTCGACGCCCGCCACCGCATCGCACGATCGCGTCCGCGGCCCGGCGGCGGGAATCGCGCTGAGTGCCGCGCTGGCGACGCTGGCCGTCGGGTGACAGCAGCCCTTTAGTCGTAAAAGGCACTTTTATATTTGACGTTCGGCTTTCGGATCGTCATGAAAATCAAGCCGTTAGGCATCCTCCCCAACAGGATTACTGGGGCCGCTCCGGCGGCCCCCTTTTACGTCCGGTGCCGCGTCATTGCGCGTGCAGCACGCCGCTGAACGCCGCGTCTTCCAATGCGCGCCCGGCGCCGAGCGCGACGCACATCAGCGGCGATTCGGCGACGATCACCGGCAATCCGGTCGAACGGCTGAGCACCTCGTCCAGCCGGCGCAGCAGCGCGCCGCCGCCGGTCATCACGATGCCCTGTTCGACGATATCGGCGGCAAGCTCCGGCTCGACCTGTTCGAGCGTCTTCATCACCACCTCGACGATCTGCGCGACAAGATCGGCGAGCGCATCGGCGATCTCGGTCTGGCTGATGGTGATCTCCTTGGGGATGCCGTTCATCAGGTCGCGCCCGCGCACGCGCATCTCGGGCTCCACAACGTCGGTCGGGCGGCTGGCGGCGCCGATCTGCTGCTTGATCCGCTCCGCGGTCGCCTCGCCGATCATCAGATTGTGCTTGCGGCGGATGTGAGAGGCGATCGCCTCGTCGAGCTTGTCGCCGCCGACGCGCACCGAGTTGCTGTAGGCGAGGCCGCCGAGCGAAAGCACCGCGACCTCGGTGGTGCCGCCGCCGATATCGACCACCATGAACCCGATCGGCGCGGTGATCGGCAGTCCGGCGCCGATCGCGGCGGCGAGCGATTCCTCGATCAGCAGCACCTTCGACGCGCCGGCGCTGGTCGCCGCCTGGCGGATCGCGCGCCGCTCGACCTGCGTCGATCCTGCGGGCACGCAGATCACCATCTTGGGACTGCGTTGTAACCGGCCGGCGTCGCCATGCACCTTCTTGATGAAATGCTTGATCATCTGTTCGGCGACGTCGATGTCGGCGATCACGCCGTCGCGTAAGGGACGGATCGTCTCGACGCCCTGCGGCGTCTTGCCCATCATCAGCTTGGCATCGGCGCCGACCGCGAGCACCTTGGGGATGCCGTCGCGCGTCTCGATCGCGACGACGGAGGGTTCGTCCAGCACGATGCCGCGGCCGGCGACGAACACCAATGTGTTCACGGTGCCGAGGTCGATGGCCATGTCATGCGAGGCAAGACCGAAATTGAGGGACAGTCGCAGCGCACGCTACCTTGTTGGGAGTGGCATCGGCCGCCGGCCGATGCGAAGCCCCGCGCATTGGCGCTTTGCCGGGCAGCGTCAACCGGCGTGCGTCCGGCGGCCTGTCCCGGCGGACGGACGGTTTGCCGGGGGGATGGCCGGCCGGCTGCCTTGCTTGCGGCTGGCGAGGGCCGGGCCTACATCGCGGGCGGCGTGCCTATCCCCTTGATCTCTTTCGCGATGCCGCCGGCGCACGGCCGCGAGGCAGGCGCAGGCCGGCCGTGATGCGCGACCTGTTCGACCGCCCGCTGCTGCCCGGCCTGCGCAGCGAGGAGGCGTTCGTCACCGCCGACGACGAGCGCGCGTTGATCGCGGCGATCGATGCGCTCGCGCTGACCCCGTTCCAGTTCCAGGGCTGGACCGGCAAGCGGCTGACCCACAGTTTCGGGCTGCATTACGATTTCGAACGCGGATCGCTCGGACCGGCGGCGCCGATGCCGGCGTGGCTGGCGACGATCCGCGCGAGCGCCGAGGCGTTCGCCGGGGTCGCGTCCGGCAGCTTCGTGCAGGCGCTGCTGATCCGCTACGATCCCGGCGCGGGGATCGGCTGGCATCGCGACCGGCCGCATTTCGACCATGTCGTCGGCATATCGCTGGGGGCGGCGGCGGCGATGCGCTTCCGCCGCCGGACCGGCGAACGCTTCGCGCGGGTCGCCGCGCCGCTGCCGCCGCGCGGCATCTACCACCTGCACGGCGAGGCGCGCCACGATTGGGAGCATAGCATCGCCGCGATGACCGAAACGCGCTGGTCGATCACGCTGCGCAGCCTGTCCGAGCGCGGCCGTCGGATGCTCGCCGCCGGGGATGGCGCGTGACGACCCCCGATTTCGTCGTGATCGACGTCGAGACCGCCTGTTCGCGGGTGAGCAGCATCTGCCAGATCGGCATCGTCGGCTTTCGCGACGGCCGTGAGGTCTTCGCCTATGAGACGCTGCTCGATCCGTGCGACGACTTTCACGCGATGAACACGCGCATCCACGGCATCGCTGCGCATCACGTGATCGGCCAGCCGACCTTCGGCCACGTCCACGCCGACATCGACCGCCATCTGACCGGCCGCGTCACCGTCGCCCATTCCTATTTCGACAAGGGCGCGCTCGCCGCGGCGTGCCGCGTCCATGACCGGGCGATGATCGAGACGGTCTGGCTGGACAGCGTGCGGGTCGCCAAGCGCGCCTGGCCCGATCTGCCCAACCACAAGCTCGGCGGCCTCGCGCGCTATCTCGGCATCGCCCACCGCCACCATGACGCGCTGAGCGACGCGCGCGCCGCCGGCTGGGTGATCGTCAAGGCGATCGACCATACCGGCCTGTCGCTCGCCGACTGGCTGGCACCGCCGCGCAAGCCGCAGCCGCCGCCCCGCGCCGCGCCGACGGGGCCGCTGAAGGGCGAGCGGATCGTCGTCGTCGGCGAGGCGCGCGACGGGGCAATCGCGCATGTGCTCGCCGCGCAGGGCGGCACGATCATGTCCACGGTCGGGCTGACGACGACGATGGTGGTCGTCGCCGATCATCTGCCCGATGCGCGCTCGACGCGGGCGAGCGGCGAGATGGACAAGGCCGCGGCGGCGCGGCGGGCCGGCCGGTCGATCCGGATCGTGTCGGCGCGGACGCCCGGCCTGCTCGACGACAATTCCGGGGCCATTGTTGGCGACTGAGGGGTTGAGCCGTGGACGACGGGGCGCTTCCGCGCTCCCGAACCGCGAAGGACGTCTCATGGGTAAATTGATCTCCGGCATCGAAGGCGCGATCAACGCCGCCGTCGGCAAGGCCAAGCAGAACGCCGACAATCCGTCGCTGCACGAAGAAGGCGCCGAACAGGAAGCACGCGGCACCAAGCAGCAGGCCGACGCCAAGAAGAAGTAAGCGGACGTGCAGGCCGTCGGCGGGATCAGCCCTGCCGGTGGCCGCCCGCCCGGCGCCATTGCCGATAGCCAAGGACGGCGAGCCCGACCATCGCCGCATAGAGGCCGGCGGTCGGCAGCAACCCCTTCCAGACGAACATGCCGACGTAACAGACGTCGACCACGATCCACAGCAGCCAACTGGCGGCGTGGCGGCGCCCGGTCCAATATTGCGCGACGAGGCTGAAGCTGCTCAGCGTCGCGTCCATCCAGGGCAGCGCCGCGTCGGTATGGTGGCTGGTCAGCCAGCCGATGCTCACCGCCCCCACCGCGCCCGCCGCCAGCCCGGCGAGCGCCTGCGCCGGCCGCAGCGGCGCCACCACCACCTCGCCCTCGCTATCGGTCCCGCGCGCCCAGGCGACCCAGCCGTAGACGATCGCGATCGCGAACAGCAGTTGCAGCACCATGTCGGCGTACAGCCGCACGTCGAGGAACAGCTTCGCATACAGCGCGCAGGCGAGCAGATTGACCGGCCAGCACAACATGCGCCGCCGCGCGGTCAGCCAGATCCCGGCGAAGCTGACGACGACCGCGACGATCTCCAGCGGGGTCATGGCCTGGCCTCGCCGATCCGGCGCAGCAGCTTCTGCCCCGCGGCGGAGCGGAACCACGCGGCATGGCCGATCGCGTAGCCGTCCCAGGTCAGCGCCGCGGCGGCGGGATCGGCGACCACCGCGGTAAAATAATCGATCTCCGACAAGGCGAATTCGAGATGGACGAGCGGTAGCAGCCTGACGATCGCGGCGATGTCGGCGGCGGCGAGCGGGGCGACCGATGCATAGCCGGCGAGCAGCGCCAGCGCCGCCGCGGGATCGGCGATGTCGTCGCCCTGCGGCAGGTCGAGCCAGCGGATCGCGCTGCGTTCGATCGCGGTGGCGATATCGTGCACCGCGCAGCTACGGTCGGCGAGGCCGAAGTCGATCACCGTCCGCACGCTGCCGTCGTCCGCCCACAGCAGGTTCGACGGATGCCAGTCGTTGTGCGTCCACAAGGGCGGCTGCTCCGCCAGCACCGCGGGCAGGCCGTCGCCCAGCGTCGCGAACAGCGCGGCGAGCTGCGCCCGCCACGGCCGCGTCGCCAGGAACGCGGCAAGCGCCGGCCGGGCGGCGACATAGGCCTCGGCCGCCGCGAGCGGATCGTGCGCCGGCAGGATCGTGAAGCTGGCGACCAACGGCTGCGCCCGGCGGGCAGGGGCGGCGAAACCGGCCGCGGCGATGTGAAGCCGCGCCAGCGCTACCCCTGCGGCGTGCGCCTGCGCGTGCGAGAAGAACGGCGTCCACGACAGCCGGTCGCGGTAGAGGTCGGCGCCCGGTGCCTGCCGGTGCAATTCGTAGCGCCACGCGTCGATCGCGATCGCGGTCGTACCGCCCGCACTCGCGATCACCTCCGGCACCGAAACGCCGGCATCGGCGAGATGCGCGATGAACGCATGTTCCTCGGCCAGCCCCGCGATCGAGCGCAGCTTGTAGTGGTGGCGCTTGAGCAGGACGGTGCCCGCCTCGGTATGGACGAGCGCGGCTGCCGAGAAGGGGCGCGGCGAATGCCAGTGCAGCCCGGTCAGCCGCCCTGCCGCCGGAAAGCGCGCCAGCACCGCGGCGGCCTCGCCGGTGGTGATCGCCGGCCAGGTCGGCGCCTCCAGCGCCTGCCCCATGCCGTGCACCAGATGAGCGGCGGGCGTCATCGCCTCAGAAGGCGCGCGAGAGGGTCGCCATCACCGCGGCGCCGCTGCCGATATAATAAGCGGGCGCCTGACCGGCGATGACGGTGCCGTTGCGGCCGATAGTGTCCTGCGCGTTGGGGGTCACCGCCTGGACGCCGGCGAGCACGTGCGGATCGGTGACGTTGATCGCGTTGACGCGCAGGTCGGTCCGCTTGCCGTCGAGCCAGTCGGCCAGATGCACGCCGATCGACAGGTCGAGCGTCGCATAGCCCTTGATGCTTTCGTCGTTCATGAAGCTGGCATATTGCCGGCCGAGATATTTCGACGCGATGCTGCCGAAGAACCGACCGTCGTCGTAGGTGCCGCCCGCGCCGAACTGCACCGTCGGGCTCGACACCGCATGCCGGCCGCGCGTCGGCAGCAGGTCGCCGCCGACCGGCAGATCGTCGTCGAGCCGCGCATGCAGATACTCGCCCGACAGATAGAGGCTGACCGCGGCGACCGGACGATAGTCGATCTCGGCATCGACGCCATAAGAGGTCTGTCCGCCGGCGTTGAGCGTCGCATTGACCTGCGCGCCGCCCTGATCGACCACCGTCGCGAGCTGGCGGTTGCGGAATTTGTAGTGGAAGCCGGTCACCGAGGCCGAGACCGCTTCGCCGATGAAGCGATAGCCGAGCTCTTCCGACACCGAATATTCGTTCTTGAGCGCGTTGCTGCCCTGCGCGACCAACGCCCCGCCGGCATAGCTGTCGTAGAGCGTGAATTCGTTGGGCGTGCGGAAGTTGGTGGTGAAATTGGCGAACAGCTGTTGCCGGTCGTCGAGCCGGTAATGGATCGCCGCGCGCGGCAGGGCTGCGAAACTGTCGATCCGCACCCGGTCCTGCGGCCCGGGCAGATAGTTGCGGCCGTTGCGCAGCACGTCGACGCCCTTGAACCCGACATCGACCGTCAGCCGCGGTGCGACGGCGATGCTGTCGGCGAGGAAAAAGCTCTTGGTGACGGTGACGGTGCGCTGGTTCTCATAGGCGAGCAGGCGGCCGTCGGCGGTGCGGATCGCTTTCGCGCGATAGCCCCAGCGGTCGGTCGGCCGACCATCGGCATCGATGCTGGTATAGGATTGGGTGACGCGATCGGTGCCGTAATCGAACCACAGCCCGGCGGTGATCCGGTGGCTGCCGGCCTGCAGCGTCAGCTTGGCGACGCTGCCGCCGCGGAACTGGTCGCCGGTGTAATTGCCGAGCACCGTCGCGACGCCGTCCACCGCGCCGGGCAGCGCGATCGGCTGCGCCAGTTCCTCGGTGCCGAGGAAATTGCCGGTGGTGGTGAGCTGCGTGCCGTAAGGCGAATTGCCGTAACCGAATTGCGCATAACTGGTGCTGTCGAACGTCAGCCGCTCGCCGAGCACGAGATGCACCGGCGCCGAGGCGTAGAGGTTGCGGAACGGCGCGCGATAGAGCCGCCAGTAATCGGTGGCGCCCGGCGTGTAGCGACTGGCGTAGTTGAAGCCGCGGCCCTGCGCATGCCATTCGGCGAGGGTGGGGCTGGGGTAGCTCGAGGAATTGGCGTCGTTGAACGACAGCGCGAGGCTGGCGCGATTGCCTGCGCCCCATTCGTTGAGCAGCTTGGCGTCGACATGCTGGCGGGCGTCGAAGCCGGCGCCGCGCCAATTGTCCGCCCGCGTGTTCGAATAGGACAGGAAGGCCTTGAGCCCGGTGCCGCCGATCGTCCCGCTGTCGATCCGCACGAAGCCGCGCCGCGCCGCATAGCTGCCGAGCGACAGATCGACGAGACCGCCCGCCCGTGCCCGGGGATCGTCAAGCGCCAGCGACAGCAGCCCGCCGGCGCCGCCCAGCGTCGGCGAGTCGATGTCGACCGACCCCTGCGCGATCGATATCCGCCGGAGGTTGCCGGGGTCGGCGAACTGTGACGGATAGGCGTAATAATAGCCGATGTCGTTCTGCGGCGCGCCTTCCATCAGCACGCCGATCTCGTCCTGCCCCAGCCCGCGCAGCGTCAGGCTGGAACTGGTCGACAGGCCATAGGGATCGCTCGACGCGACATTGGCGCCGGGCAGCAACGTGACGAGCTGGAAGGCGTTGAGCGTCGGCGCCTGTTTGACGATGAAGTCGGCCGAGATCGCGCTCTGGCTTTTCGGCGCCTGCTGGTCGGGCAAGAGCCCGGCGGGATCGGGATGGCCGACGACGCGGATCTCGGCGGGTTCGGCGGTCTGCGCCGCGGCGGGCGCCGCCAGCAGCAGCACCGGCACCCCCAGCGCAAGCCAGGATCGCGCGGGTCGCATGTCGAAACGGGAAACAAGAGCCGGAATCGTTCGCATCCACTTCATCGGAGGAACGACGGCGCACCGCAGACCCTCCCTACGCCGGTATCACCCGGATCAGGTTCAGCGGGTCATGGGCTGCTGCCCATTTCTCAGCCGCGCGTCAGCGGCCCCCCGGGGATGGCCCGGCTTAGGCGATCCCGCGGGGTAGCGATAGGGGGCTCGACGTGCGGGCGGTTACAGCGCCAGATCGGGGTGGCGGTCGGCCTTGACGCGGGTGCCGGCGGGGCGCGGCTGCGTGGCGACGTGGACCGCGGGCGGCGGCGTCGTCAGTTGCAGCGCATCGCTGGTCTGCGCCCATTCCTGCGCGAGCAGGTCGGGATGATCGTTGAGCGCGATCCCGTAGGACGGCACGATCCTGCGCAGGCCGTCCTGCCAGGCCGGGGTCGCGAGCCGCTTGGGGAAGACCGTCTTGAGCAGGTTCAGCATGATCGCCGGCGCGGTCGACGCCCCCGGCGACGCACCGAGCAGCGCGGCGATCGAGCCGTCCTGCGAGGCGACGATCTCCGTCCCCAGCTTGAGCACGCCGCCCTTGTCGGGATCGCGCTTGATGATCTGGACGCGCTGGCCGGCCTGCCACAATTTCCAGTCCTCCGCCCGCGCACCCGGCAGATATTCGCGCAGCGCCTTCAGCCGATCCTCGTCGGACATCATCAGCTGGCCGGCGAGATATTCGACGAGGTCGAAATTGTCCCAGCCGACCGCCATCATCGGGCGGAAATTGTCGAGCGTCACCGACGCCGGCAGGTCGAAATACGAGCCGTGCTTGAGGAATTTGGTCGAGAAGGTGGCGAACGGCCCGAACAGCAGCGCGCGCCGCTTGTCGAAATAGCGCGTGTCGAGATGCGGCACCGACATCGGCGGCGAACCGACCGCGGCCTTGCCATAGACCTTGGCGAGGTGACGGTCGGCGATCTCCGGCTTTTCGGAGACGAGGAACGAGCCGCCGACCGGGAAGCCGGCGTAATTGTCGGCTTCGGGAATCCCCGAGGCCTGCAGGATCGGCAGTGCGCCGCCACCGGCGCCGGCGAAGACGAAGCGCGCGTTGATGATCCGCTTGCCGCCGCCGTTGGTCGCCTCGGCGGTGACGCGCCAGCTCTTGTCGGGATTGCGTTCGAGCTTGCGCACCTCGTGGCCGCTGGTCAGCGTCACGCCCGGCTGGCGGCTGAGCGCGGTGACATATTGGCGCGTCACCTCGCCCCAGTCGCAATCGGTGCCGAGCGGCGAGCGCGTCGCCGCCAGCGGCAGGCCGCCGCTGCGCCCCTCCATCATCAGCGGCACCCATTGGCCGATCCGGTGCGGATCGGTGGTGAACTCCATCCCCGAGAACAACGGGCTGGCGCCGAGCGCCGCATGCCGCTTGCGCAGGAATTCGACGTTCTCGCGGCCCCACACCAGATTCATGTGCGGCGTCGAGTTGATGAAGGCGCGGGGATCGCTGAGCACGCCGGCGCGGAGCTGGTGGCTGAGGAACTGGCGGGTGATCTGCCATTGCTCGTTGATCTCGATCGCCTTGGCGATCTCGACGCGGCCGTCGGCGGCGTTGACCGGCGTGTAGTTCAGCTCGCACAGCGCCGAGTGACCGGTGCCGGCGTTGTTCCAGCCGTCCGAACTCTCGCCGGCGGCGCGGTCGAGCCGCTCGACCATCTCGATCGTCCACGTCGGTTCGAGCTGGCGCAGCAGCACGCCGAGCGTCGCGCTCATGATGCCGCCGCCGATCAACAGCACGTCGACGCTATGTTCGCTGCGCGCCTGCGCGCGCGCCGCCGCCGGCAGCAGCGCGGTGCCGCCCGCCGCGACGACCGAGCCGATCAGCCCGCGGCGGCTGATGTCGGGCGCCGAGAGCGTCGACCCGTCGGTGGCGAGGGCCGGCTCGCGCGTTTCGTGATGCATCGCATGATCCTTCTGCATGCGCTTCCGGTACGACGTCGGGGCGGGACGCGGATCGAAGCGGGGAGTGTCGCGGAACGGCGACGACCGGTTGGCCCGGATCGCTGCCGCCTTCGTCCGGCTCCGATGGAGCACGACGAAGCTGTCGACCCGCTTGTGCCCGACGCGGCGGTGCGGCCCGCGCAGAAAACGACATCATCATAAAACGTCCTTGTTACAGTTAGTTAGCTCGATTATTGATGTCCGATTCCGGCAGGCTTGGGCAGGAAGTGACACATCGCCCGAGCCCAAAGTGCAACTTCTTGCCCTATGCCGGGCGGACGGGTATTCGGGGGCGGTGAGTCTCCGCTTCCCGATCCGCGGCTGGCCCTGGCTGGCGGGCGTGCTGCTGCTGGCCGTCGTCGCCGCGCTTCTCGCCGGCGTCGCGGCGGAGCGATGGACGATCGCGCAGCAACGGGTCGAGGTGGCGCAGGACGCGCGGCTGCGCGCCGCGCTGCTCGACAGCGAGATCGCCCGTTTCCGGCTGCTGCCGCTCACGCTCGCCGACGATCGCGACATCGCCGCGGCGATCGCCGGTACCGGGGCCGCGCGCGCCGCGCTCAACCGCAAGCTGGAGGCGCTGGCGCGCGTCACCGGTGCGCCGGCGATCTATGTCGTCGGGCGCGACGGCTGGTCGATCGCGGCGAGCAACTGGCGCAGCCCGCGCGCCTTCGTCGGCATCGACTATCACGATCGCCCCTATGTCCGGCAGGCGGAGGCGCGCGGCGAGGGCAGCCATTTCGCGGTCGGCAGCGTCAGCCAGCGCCCCGGCCTCTATCTCGCCGCGCGCACCGCGACCGGCGGCGTCACCGTCATCAAGCTGGAGTTCGACCGGATCGAACGCGCCTGGGCGCACGGCGGCGGGATCAGCTTCGTGCACGACGCGGCGCGCCGCATCCTCGTCACCAGCCGCCCCGGCTGGCGCTTCGAGACGCTGACGCGCGGCGCGGCGGGGACCGTCGCACTCGTGCCGCTCGGCGACGGCCGGGTGCGGATCGCCGGTGCGCGGCCGACGTTCGTCGCGCAGGCGGTGCCGGTGCGCCAGGCGGGCTGGCGATTGGTGCAGATGCGCCCCGTCGATCGTGCCATCGCCTCGGCCCGCGGGTTCGCCGCGGCGGCGGCCGGCGCGAGCGTGATCGCGCTCGGCGTGATCGCCTGGACGCTGCGGCTGCGCGCGCTGGCGCAGCGGCGGCGGACCGGCGAACTGGAGGCGGCGGTCGCCGAACGCACCGCCGACCTGCGCCGCGAGGCGGCCGAACGCGCGCTGTCGGAGGCGCGCGGCGCCGAATTGCGCGAGGCGCTACGCCAGGCCAACCGGCTCGCCGCGCTCGGCCAGATCACCGCCAGCGTCGCGCACGAAACCGCGCAGCCGGTCGCGGCGATCCGCACCTATGCCGAGACGAGCCGGATGCTGCTCGATCGCGACCAGCCCGACGAGGTGCGCACCAATCTGCGCACGATCGCGCAACTCGCCGACCGCGTCGGCGTGGTGACCGCGCAGCTGCGCGCCTTCTCGCGCCGGCAGCCGCATGAATTGCGGCCGGTGTCGCTGGCCGAGGTGATCGACGGCGCGCTGCTGATCGTGCGCGAACAGCTCGAGGATGCGACGCTGGACCGGCCGTCGATCGATCCGGCGCTGATGGTGGTCGGCGGCAAGGTCCGGCTCGAACAGGTGCTGGTCAACCTCGTCCAGAACGCGCTCGATGCGCTCGCCGGCCGGGCGGACCGGCGCATCACGCTGACGCTGGTCGAGGATGCGGCGCACGTCCGTCTGCGGGTGGCGGACACCGGCCCCGGCATCGACCCGGCGATCGCCGCCGGCCTGTTCACGCCGTTCAACACCAGCCGGGCGGCGGGACTCGGCCTCGGGCTCGTCATCGCGCAGGACATCATGACCGACCTCGGCGGCTGGCTGCATCATCTGCCCTCGGCGAGCGGGGCGCTGTTCGAGATCGGGATGCGGCGCGCATGACCACGATGGACAAGGCGTTGGTCGTCGCGCTGGTCGACGACGAGGCGGACCTGCGCGCGGCGGCATCGCAATTGCTCGGGCTGCATGGCTTCGAGGTGCGGCCGTTCGCCGACGCGCGCAGCGCGCTGCCCGAACTCACCGCCGATTTTCCCGGCATATTGATCACCGACGTCCGCATGCCCGGCATGTCGGGGCTAGAACTGATGGACGCGGTGCGCAGCCGCGACGCCGATCTGCCGGTGCTGCTGCTCACCGGCCACGGCGACATCGGCATGGCGGTGGAGGCGATCAAGAACGGCGCGTGGGATTTCCTGTCCAAGCCGTTCGATCCCGAGGCGCTGGTCGCGGCGGCGGTGCGCGCGGCGACCGCGCGCGGGCTGACGCTGGAGAACCGGCGGCTGCGCGCGCTCGCCGACGAACAGCAGGGCGAGACGCTGATCGGCGACAGCCTCGCGATCCGGCGGCTGCGCGGCATGATCCCGCTGCTCGCCGATGCGCCGCTCGACCTGGTGATCGAGGGCGAGGTCGGCACCGGACGCGAGCATTTCGCGCGGCTGGTCCATCGCGCCGGGCGGCGCGCGCGCCATCGTTTCCTCGTCATCGATTGCGCGACGGTGCCGGTGGCGCTGGTCGAGCGCGAGCTGTTCGCGCGCAACGGCCCGATCGACCGCGCGCATCGCGGCACGTTGTTCCTCGACCATCTCGAAGCCGCCGGGCCCGAATTGCAGAACCGGCTGGCGCATTTCGCCGAAAAGCGCGCGCTGCCGCTCGATGGGCGCGATCCGCATGCGGTCGACGTGCGGATCGTCGCCGCGCTGGAGGAGGGACAGCGCGATCGCATCCTGCCCGGCCTGTTCCACCTGCTCGCCGGCGTGCCGCTGCGCCTGCCGCCGCTGTCCGAGCGCAAGGAGGATATTCCGATGCTGTTCGCGCATTTCGCCGCGCGCGCCGCCGAGCGCCATCGCTGCGCGGTGCCGGCGCTCGCCGATCACGCGATGCGGCTGGCGGCGCGGCCATGGCCGGGCAACGTGCTCGAACTGGAGAAAGCGGCGGAGCGCATCTGCCTCGGCCTCGACGACGGCGTGCCGAGCAGCGGCGAGCCGGCCTCGCTTCCCGAGCGGCTCGATGCATTCGAACGCGCGACGATCATCGACGCCATCGCCGCCGCCGACGGCGAGATCGCGGCCGCGATCCAGGCGCTGAAACTGCCGCGCAAGACCTTCTATTATCGCGTCAACCGGCTCGGGATCGATCTTCGCGCGATCCGTCGCCAGAGCCGTCCGTGACGGCCTGATCGCGAACGGGCGGGGGCAAGGTGGCAAGGCCGGCGGCGGACAGGCGGTAGACGCCGGGGCGGACCCGCTCGAACCATCCATAGACGTTGTTGCGCAGGATCGCGCCGGCATCCTCGGCGAGATGCTTGAGGTCGCGCGGGCGCATCTCCGCCGGGCCGATCCCTAACGCGCAGGCGATGGCGCGCTGGCGATAGGCGGTCATGATCGGCCGGCGCGTCGATCCGCCCTGCGTCGGGTCGCCCTTGCGGCCGGCATGTTCCTTGAGCAGCCGGCGCCGCTGCGGCAGGTTCGCGCGCGGGCGATAGGCGACCGGCTCGCACAAGACCGCCACCGTGCCGAGGCGCAGGTCGACGGTCAGCAGCCCGACGCCGAGCAGCCGGCACAGCCGGGTGACGCGGCCGTCCTGATCGCGACCGCGGCGGCTGGCGACGACGGCGAGATAGATATGGTCGGCGCAGCGCAGCCGATCGACCGCCTGGAGGACGAGTTCGAGCGTGAACGACAATTTGAGTTCGGCGATGACGAGGATCGGCGGCTCGCCCGGCTTCAGCCCGACCGCGTCGCATCCGCAGATCTCGCCCTTCACCGCGAAGCCGTGCGCTTCGAGGAACGCCTTGACCGGCGGATAGAGCGCGGTCTCGCTCAGGCGGACGCCGACGGTCGTCGCCGCGGCTGCGATATCGGTCATCTAGGCGCGGACGGCGACGGCGAGATCGCTGCGCACCGGGCCGAGCGTCGCGCGCAACACGCCGCCATGGCTCGTCGCGGTGGTGCGCGCCCGGATCGCGCCCTCGCGCGTGTCATATGCGGTGACGTCGTAGCGGCCGTCCGCGAGCCCCGGGATCGTCAGCATCGCGGGCGCCGCGTCGTCGCGCGGGGCGATCGTGCCCGCCTTCGACATGCTGTCGGTGCGCACTAGCCAGGCGAGCGCCTGCGCCGCGTCGCCGCAGCCGATCGCCTGCACGCCGGCATCGTCGCAGGCCATCGCGCCGGTCAGGTTGCGGCGGCGGAAGCGCGTCCAGTCGATGCACGGCAGGAACTCGGCCAGCGCGCGCTGCGCCTCCCGCATGCCGGGGGTGAGCACGTGGGGATGGCGGTTGGGCCAGCGCATCCCGCCGCCCGCGCCGCCGCTGGCGAGATGCGCCCATTGGATATGGCGGAAATATTCGTCGTCGAACGCGGCGGCGAGCGTGCGCTTCTTGTCCTTGAAGCTGTGGATCGGGCCGTGTTCCGAATCGAACACCGGCCGGCCGCTGCCCGCCTCGTTCACCGCGGTCTGCATCAGCCGCGCGACCGCGAGCGCCGGCATCACCGTGTCGCGCGGCGCGTCGATCGTGCCGCGCTCGTAGAGATGGGTGTTGGCGAAATCGAGATCGGGGTGGCGGAAGATCGGCTCGGCCAGCCCCGGGTGGTTGATCAGCTCCGGCCCGAAGATCGACACCGTCTGCAGATTGGCGACGCCGCGCCGCGCGATCTCGTGGTCGCGCAGCCACGGTGCGATATCGGCGATGAACGGCGCCACTGCGGCGGGATCGTCGCCGCCGTGCGCGGGGTGGATCTCGTTCCAGATGTCCCAGGCGAACAGCGCCGGGCTGCCGCCCCAGCGATCGCTGGCGAACGCGAGCCGCCGCTTGATCGCCGCGCGCGTCGCGGGGCAGGTCAGCCACGTCCGCGGGCTGGCGCACACCCCGCCATTGGCCCGGTTGTAGGGATGGTGGCGCCAGCGGACCCACATGAAGAACGTGTCGTAGGGGGTGAGCAGCACGTGCAACCCGACCTTCTCGAGCAACGCGAACAGATCGTCCCAGAAGCCGACCATATTGGGCACGAAACGCCCGACCGGCCGCTCGATATAGCGATGTTCCCCGTGGCAATATTCCAGCATCAGCCGGATACAGGTGACGCCGTGATCGCGCAGCCAGAGCAGATGCCGCTCGACCGCCGCGATGTCGCGCCGGCGGAACAGCGTCGCGAGTTCGGGCCAGATCACCGCATCGTTATGCCCGATCGGCGTCCATGCGGCGCCGTGTTCGGTGACGAAATAGGGCAGGCCGGGCCGGACCTGGATGCGGGGCGAAGACGACACCGCGCTCGATTACCCCCGGCCCCCGCGAATGACCATCCCGCTCCTCCGTCCGGCCGGAAGATCGTCGATCTGCCAGCTAGATGTCGAACAGGAAGCGGAACCAGCCCCGGTACATGCCGCCGATCGCGATCAGGCAGGCGACGACGAGCAGCGCGACCGCGGCATAGACGACCGGCCCCGGCTGCACCTTCTCCGAACGCTTGCTCCTGTCGATCATGCCGCACCGCCTTCCGCATGCGATCGTCGCCGTGACGGCCGATCCTGCCGCGAGCAGGGTACAGATCGCCGACGCCGGTCGCAACGGAGGGGTGACGGCGAGCCCCGACCCGGCCAGCCGCCACATCCCCCGAATGATCAGCGGGTTACGCCGGCTGGCCGTTGCCGCCGGTGGCGCCGAAGATCTGGCCGGTCGAATAGCTCAGCGCCGGATCGGCGGCGGCGACGTAGAGGCCGGCGATCTCGGCGGGCTGCCCCGCACGTGCCAGCGGCGAGTCGCTGCCGAAGCTCTTGAGCTTGTCGGGCGTCGCGCCGCCGCTGACCTGCAGCGGCGTCCAGAACGGCCCCGGCGCGACCGCATTGACGCGGATGCCGCGGCTGCCGAGCTGTTTGGCCATGCTCTTGGTGAAATTGAGCACCGCGGCGCGGGTGAGCGCGTAATCGACGATGTCGGGCGAGGGGTTGCCCGCCTGTTCGGACGAGGTGTTGACGATCACCGACCCGGCACCCATCCGCTCGACCGCCGCCTTGGTCAGCCAGAAGGGGGCGTAGACGTTGGTCTTCATCGTATCGTCGAAATCCTGGCTGGAGATGTCGGCGATGCCGGGGCGGGTCTGCTGCCGCGCGGCGTTGTTGACGAGGATGTCGAGCCCGCCGAGCTGCTCGGCCGCCTGCTGCACCAGCTTGCGGCAGAAGCGTTCGTCGCGCAGATCGCCGGGGATGGCGACCGCCTTGCGGCCCTCCGCACGGATCAGCGCGACGACTTCGCGCGCATCGGGCTCCTCCGCCGGCAGATAGTTGATCGCGACGTCGGCGCCCTCGCGGGCGTAAGCGATCGCCGCGGCGCGGCCGATGCCGCTGTCGCCGCCGGTGATCAGCGCCTTCTTGCCGGCGAGTCTGCCCGATCCCTTGTAGCTCGTCTCGCCATGGTCGGGGCGCGGCGTCATCTTGCTGGCGAGGCCGGGCCAGGGCTGGCGCTGCACCGGATAGGGCGGCTTGGGGTAAGCGGCGGCGGCGGGCGTCGTGGCGGCGGCGGCGCCGCCGGCCTGTGCGGCGGCGGCATTGGCGGCGGCGGCGGTGCCGGCAGCCAACGCTGCCCCCGCCACGAAGGTGCGGCGTGTGGTATCGGTCATGATCGTTACTCCCGGAAAGATCACGACCAGAAGCGACGACCGATCGGTTCCGTTCCGAACCCATCGGGCTGACGACGCAAGGATCGGCAGCCCGGTACGGTTACAGACCGTAGGAGAGGCGCAGATAGCCGAAGCGGCCGGGGATGTCGTAGGTGGTCGGGTCGAAATTGTTGAGGCTGCAGCTGAAGCAGGCCGGCGGGTCCTTGTCGAAGACGTTGTTGACGCCGAAGGTGAAGGCGAATTTGGCGTCGAGCCAGCTCGGGCGGACTTGCAGCTGCGCATCGCCGTACAGCCGGCTCTTCAGCTCGTTCTCCGCCGCGATCTCCTGGACGTTGTCGATGTAGCGCGCGGTGATGCTCGCGGTGACCGGGCCGAGCGTCCAGTCGATCGTACCCAGCCCCTTGAAGTGCGGATAGGCCTGATCGGGTGAGCCCCGCTCGGTGCCGACGTAATCGGTGGTGGTGAAGCTGTCGGTCGCCGGGGTGCGCTCGGCATATTTGAGCAGGTAATTGCCCGAGACGTAGAGGCCGAAGCGGCCGGCGCCGGTCTCGCCCGACCGGATGGTCAGCGTCGCGTCGATGCCTTTGGTGCGGACGCCGCCGGTGTTGAGCAGCAGGCCGTTGATCGCGGTGACGATGCCGCTCGGCGCGCGGCGGATCGCGGTGCAGCTCAGGGCGTCGCCGGTTTCGGCGCAGCGGCTGAGCAGCACCTGCGCCGGGATCGCGGCGATCGCGCCGTCGACCTTGATGTCGTAATAATTGACCTCGAGGCTGAGCGCCGAGAGCGTGCCGTTGCGCGCCCAGCGCGGGCTGTAGACACCGCCGAACAGCAGGGTGCGCGCGGTCTCGGGGCGCAGGTCGGGGTTGCCGCCGGTCAGCACCGGCAACTGGCCCGACGGCTCGGCATAGCTGCCGCTGGCGGGAACGCCGTTGGCGACGCAATTGGCGCGCACCGTCGCGTTCGTCGGGAACAGGCCGCCCGCCGCGCTGGTGCAGGGATCGTCGATCGTCGCGTCGTAGCGCGACTGCGCGCCATAGAGTTCGCCGATCGACGGCGCGCGCAGCGATTCGGCATATTGGCCGCGCAGCAGCAGGTCGTTGAACGGCTTCCACAACGCGCCGCCGCTGAACGTCGTGTTGCTGCCGAAGGTCGAGTAATTCGAATGCCGGACCGCGCCGTTCAGCTCGAACGAGGCGATGGCGGGCAGGTCGCGCAGCAGCGGCAGGCGGATCTCGCCATAGACCTCGTCGACGTTGAACCGGCCGCTCGCCGCCTGCGCGGGGATGTCGGCGCCGAGGCCCGCCTGGATGATCGGATCGGGGGTGAAGCTGCCGAACTGGTAGCGATGCTCGTAGCCGATCGCGATACCGACCGGACCGCCGGGCAGATCGAACAATTCGCCCGACAGATTGGCGGTATAATCGTTGAGCGTCTGGCGGCTGCGATCGCGTTCGTCGAAGCCGATATAGCCGAGCATCGCCGGGGTGATCGAACCGACGCCGCCGAAGAAGTTGAACGGCACGCAGTCGTCGGTGCACTGGCTGACCGGGCCGATCGCGCGGGCGAGGCGGGCGGCGTTGATGTTGCCGGTGAAGAGCTGCTTGGCGTCGTTATAGCCGAGCACCGCATTCACGTCCCAATACCAATTGCGGTCGAACATCCGGAACTTGCCGTCGAGCGTGCCGGTCAGCGACATGGTGTCGACCTGCTGGCTGTAGGTGCGCTGCCCGGCCTCGACGAGGCGGCGGAAGATCGCGGTGTAATTCTGCCCCGGGGTCAGCGTGACGCCGAACGGATTGTACGGGTTGGTCGCGTCGACCGACAGCCCGTCGAGCATGTTGCCGTTGCCGACGTCGGGGCCGATGCCGAGCGGCAGATAGGCCGCCTGATTCTGCGAATTGCGCCGGTTGTAGACCGCCTTGACGCTGAGGTTGATCGCGTCGGAGAAGCGCGCGCGGGCGTTGACGAAGCCGCCGAACCGCTCGACCGGGGTCAGGAAGTAATTGAACGGCGCGAAATTGTAGCGGTCGGCGGCGGTGAACGCCTTGAAGTCGCCGGTCGCCAGCGTCGGGTCGTAGACCGGGCGGCCGCTGGCGACGGGGCCGCGCAGCGTGATGTTCTGGCCGTTGACCAGGAAGCGACCGAGCGGGGTGAAGCTGGAACAGCCGCCGATCGGGTCCGAACAGCTCGTCTGGCCGGGGTTGGGGAATTGCGAGATGCTGCGGTTCGCCGCGCTGACCGATTCCTGCTTGGTGTAATAGCCGCCCGCGACGACATGCACGTCGTCGCCGCCGACGCCGTAGCTGAGCTGGTAATCCTGCGTCTTGCCGTCGTTGTCGCCGAGGAACTGGCCGTATTGCGCCGAGCCCTTGAAACCCTTCTGGCTCTGTTTGGTGATGATGTTGACGACGCCGGCGATCGCGTCCGAACCATATTGCGGCGAGGCGCCCGATTGCAGCACCTCGACGCGTTCGATCATCGACGAGGGGATCGAGTTGAGGTCGACGGTTGCGGGAATGCCGCTCGCCGAGGCGCCGTTGACGAAGCGCAACCCGTCGACCAGCACCAGGGTGCGCTTGGCGCCGAGATAGCGCAGGTCGAGCACCGCCGAGCCGGCACCGACGCCGCCGCCGTCGGGCGGGTTGCCGAAATTGCCCGAGCTGTTGAACTTGGAATTGAGCCCGCCCGACGAAGCCGGCAGCCGCTGCAACACGTCGGCGATCGAGGACAGGCCGGTGCGCGCGATCGCGCTATCGTCGATGGTGACGACGGGGGAAGGCTGGTCGAGCGGATCGCGGCGGATGCGCGACCCGGTCACGACGATATCCTCGGCGGGGGCCTCGGTCGCTGCGGGTGCGGTCGGCGTCTGCGGATCCGTCGCCAGCTGCGCGGCGGCGACCTGCGCCGACAGCGCCAGCCCCGCCATCATCGCTAGGCTCGATGATCGCATCATCCACGTCGTTGCACACATTGCTCATTCCCCTTGTCTCGCGGCCTTTGCGGCGTCGCGGGAGGAATATGCAGGATTGTTGCGGCGCGGCCATATCATAGGCCGCGGCAAGAACCGTTATGGCAACATTTCGGTAATGATGTTGCAGTCCGGTAACATGGCGACGGAAATAGTGCACGGATATCGGGCAGTCGGGGCGGCCGCTGCCTTGTGATGCGGCACGATGCCGCCGATAGGCGCGGCCATGACCGATCATCCCGCACCACCCGGCATGCACCCGCGCGAATTCGTCGCGTTCATCGCCGCCGTCATGGCGGTCAACGCGCTGGGCGTCGACCTGATGCTGCCGGCGCTCGCCGATATCGGCCGCGACCTGCTGGTGAGCCAGGCCAACCACCGGCAATGGGTGGTGACCGTCTATATGGTCGGCTTCGGCGCCGGCCAGCTCGTCTACGGTCCCCTCGCCGACCGGCTGGGGCGGCGGCCGGTGCTGATCGCGACGCTACTCGGCTTCATCGCGGCGAGCGTCTTCGCGGCGAGTTCTGCGACGTTCGCCGCGCTGCTCGGTGCGCGGCTGTTGCAGGGGCTGATGTCGGCCTCGACGCGCGTGCTCGCGGTGGCGATCGTCCGCGACGGCGCCTCCGGGCGGCAGATGGCGCGTACCATGTCGATCGCGCAGATGATCTTCTTCATCGTGCCGATCCTCGCGCCGACGCTCGGCCAGGGGCTGCTCGCCTTCGGGCCGTGGCGGTTCATCTTCTACGCGCTGGGCGGCTTCGCCGCGTTCGTGCTCGCCTGGTCGCTGGTCCGCCTGCCCGAAACGCTGCCGGTGGCGCGGCGGCTGCCGCTGTCGCTCGCCAATCTGCGGCAGAGCTATCGCCTGACGCTGACCAACCGCTATTCGATCGGCTATGCGGTCGCGGCGGCGCTGACCTTCGGCGGGATCATCGCCTTCGTCTCCTCGGCGCAGCAGATCTTCGTCGACGAATTCGGCGCGGGGCGGCGGTTCACCCTGTTGTTCGCGATCTGCGCCTTCTCGATGGGCGTCGCCTCCTTCGCCAACAGCCGGCTGGTCGAGCGGCTGGGGACGCGGCTGATCTCGCAGGCGGCGGTGCTGGCGCTGATCGCGCTGTCGGTCGTCCATCTGATCGTCATCCAGGCGGGGCAGGAGACGCTGGTCAGCTATATGATCCTGCAGGCGCTGAGCATGACCTGCATCGGGCTGTGCGGATCGAATTTCGGTGCGATGGCGATGGAGCCGGTCGGCCATATCGCCGGCACCGCCTCGTCGGTGCAGGGCTTCATCACCAGCATCGGCGCGGTGCTGGTCGGTTCGGCGATCGGCCAATCCTATGCCGGCACGACGCTGCCGCTGGCGATCGGCTATCTGCTGATCGGGCTGGCGGTGCTCGCGCTGATCTGGGTGGTGGAGAAGGGCGAGCTGTTCCGGCCGCGGATGGCGGGTTAGCCGTATCGGCGGCCGTTAGGTAGGATCGACGTTCGTGTGAAGAAAATTCCTCCCCCGCCAGGGGGAGGTGGCATGCCGAAGGCATGACGGAGGGGGCGGACACGGAACCGAGGTCGTCGCTTACCTCCCCCTCCGTCACCGCTTCGCGGCGCCACCTCCCCCTGGCGGGGGAGGACTTTCTCCGCCCAATCTTACAGCAATTTGTCGAGGGTGATCGGCAGGTCGCGGATGCGCTTGCCGGTGGCGTTGAAGACCGCGTTCGCCACCGCCGCGCCGACGCCGGTGATGCCGATCTCGCCGACGCCGCGCGCGCCCATCGGCGTGTGGGGGTCGGGGATGTCGGTCCACATCACCTCGATCTCGGGCACGTCCATGTGCACCGGCACGTGATATTCGGCGAGGCTGGGGTTCATGATCCGGCCGTTGCGCTCGTCATATTGCGTCTCCTCCATCAGCGCGAGGCCGAGCCCCATGATGATGCCGCCGCGGAACTGGCTCGCCGCGGTCTTGGGATTGAGGATGCGGCCGCAGTCGAACGAGCCGAGGAAGCGGCTGACCCGCACCTCGCCGGTCACCGTATTGACCCGCGCCTCGCAGAACATCGCGCCGTGCGAGTGCATCGACCAATGCATCGTCTCGAGCGGCATCGGCGGCGTCGCCTCGACGACGACGGTGTCGCGTTGCGCGCGCGCGAGGATCGATACGTAGCTTTCGTGGCGCGTCGGCTCGTCGAGCTTGGCGAGGCCGCCGTCGATCCCGCCGACCTCGTCGGCATCGAGCCCGGCGAGCGGCGAATCGTTGCCGGCGAGCTTGAGCAATTCGCCGACCAGAGCGCGATGCGCGGCGATCACCGAGGCGCCGATCGCCGCGGTCTGCTGCGACCCGCCGGCCATGACGACGCCGGGCAGGCTGCTGTCGCCGTAGCGGAAGGTCACCTGCTCCATCTCGAGCCCGAGCCGGTCGGCGGCGACCTGCGTCTGCGCGGTGGCGGTGCCCATCCCCATGTCGTGCGCGGCGATGTCGACCGTCGCATGGCCGTGGCGGGTCAGCGTGATCCGCGCCGCGCCGCCGGGCATCCGGTAATAAGGGTAAGTGGCGGTGGCGACGCCCATGCCGACCAGCCATTCGCCCTCGCGGCGGGCGCCCGGCTTGCCGCGCTGCGCCCAGCCGAAGCGGGCGGCGCCGTCGCGATAGGCCTTCTCGACCTCGCGCGACGAGAAGGGCGCGCCGGTGGTCGGGTCCTTCTCGGGCTCGTTGCGCATCCGCAGCTCGATCGGGTCGATATCCATCGCCACGGCGAGTTCGTCGATCGCGCTTTCCAGCGCGAAGGTGCCGACCGCCTCGCCGGGCGCGCGCATGAAGGTGTTGGCGACCATGTCGAGATAGGCGACCTCGACGTCGAGCTTCATCGTCTTGCTCGCATAGGCGCTGCGCGTCGGCAGGATGAAGGGTTCGGGCAGGACGTTGTGATGGCTCATCGCCACCGTGCCGGTGTGGACGAGCGCGTCGAAGCCGCCATCCGCCTGCGCGCCGATCGCGACGCGCTGTTCGGTGATCGTGCGGCCGCCGACGATGCGATAGACGCCCTCGCGCGACAGCATCAGCCGCACCGGCCGGCCGGACAGCTTGGCGGCGGCGGCGGCGAGCACCTGATGCTGCCACAGCCCCTTGCCGCCGAAACCGCCGCCGACGAACGGCGAGGTGACGTGGACCTGATCCTCGTCGAGCCCAAAGACGTGGCCGAGCGACCAGGCCATGTGCGCGACCATCTGCGACGCATCGTGGAGGCGCAGCGTCTCGCCCTCCCAGACGACGGTGACCGCGTGCAGCTCGATCGCATTGTGGCTGTGACGCGGCGTCGTATAGGTGGCATCGACGCTATGCGGCGCGGCGGCGAGCGCCGCATCGGCGTCGCCGCTCTCGTATCGGAGCGGCTGGCCCATGAACTGGCCGGGTTCGGTGCCGTTGGCCTTGGCCTCGTCGAGCGCGGTGACCGAGGCTTCGGCGACGTAATCGACGTGGATCAGCGAGGCGGCATGATCGGCCTGGTCCTGCGTCTCGGCGAGCACCAGCGCGACCGGCTCGCCGTTCCAATAGACGCGGTCGTCCTGCATGATCGGCAGGTCGTTGCCACCGCACGCCTTCTCCGAGGTCATGAACAGCGGCATCGGCGCCATCCGCGGCGCGTTGCGATAGGTCATCACCAGCGCGACGCCGGGCGAGGCCTCCGCCGCCGCGGTGTCGAGCGTGGCGATGCGGCCCTTGGCGACGGTGCTGAACACCAATGCCGCATAGGCCATCCGGTCGAGCGGGAATTCGGCGGCATAAGGCGCGATGCCGCGCACCTTGATGGCACCGTCGATCCGCGAGATCGGCTTGCCGACGAAGCCGTGCTGCTGGCGGATCAGCGGATCGGGGCGGCCGCCGGGCATCCAGCTGTCCGGCGCCATCTGCACCGCGGTCTGCATCGCGGCCTGCGCGGCGCCTTTTACCGCCTGTTTGGCGTCTTCGACGATGCTCATGAATCCACTCCCGCGAGGTCGGCGAGCACGGCGACGATCGTCCGCCGCGCCAATTCGATCTTGAAGCCATTGTCGCGCAGCGGCTGTGCGGGCGCGAGTTCGGCCGCCGCGGCGGCCTCGAAGGCGGCGCGGGTGGCGGGGCCGCCACGCAGCGCGGCCTCCGCCTGCGTCGCGCGCCAGGGCTTGTGCGCGACGCCGCCGAGCGCGAGGCGGACGTCGGCGACCCGCCCGTCCTGCACCTCGATCGCCGCGGCAACCGAGACCAGCGCGAAGGCATAGCTCGCGCGGTCGCGGACCTTGCGATAGGTCGAGCGCGCGGCGAGCGGCAACGCGGGCAGCTCGATCGCGGTGATCAGCTCGCCGGGTTCGAGCAGCGTCTCGATCTCGGGATGATCGCCGGGCAGGCGGTGCAGCTCGGTCAGCGGCAGCGTGCGGGTGCCGCCCGGCGCGGCGAGATGGACGGTCGCGTCGAGCGCGGCGAGCGCCACCGCCATGTCGGACGGATGCGTCGCGACGCAGGCGGACGACGCGCCGAGGATCGCATGGATGCGGTTGAAGCCGTGGATCGCGTCGCAACCCTGGCCCGGCTGGCGCTTGTTGCAGCGCGAGCCCTCGACGTCGTAGAAATAGGTGCAGCGGGTGCGCTGGAGCAGATTGCCGCCGATCGTCGCCATGTTGCGGATCTGCGCGCTGGCGCCGGCCAGGATCGCGCGGCTCAGCATCGGATATTGGCTGCGGACGACGGGATGTGCCGCCAGCGTGCTGTTGCGCACGCCCGCGCCGATGCGCAGCCCGCCCGTTTCCGTCTCCTCGATCGTGGTTGACAGCGCGGTGACGTCGATCAGCGCGGCGGGGCGCTCGATCGTCTCCCGCATCAGGTCGACCAGATTGGTGCCGCCGCCGAGATAACGGGTATCGGGCGCCGCGGCGAGGCGGAGCGCCTCGTCGGTGGCGGTCGCGCGCGCGAAGCTGAAGGGGGTCATGCCGCCACCGCCCGGTCCGCCGCCGCGGGGGCGTAGACGTCGAGGATCGCATCGACGATGCCGTTATGCGCGCCGCAGCGGCACAGATTGCCGCTCATCCGCTCGCGCAATTCGTCGCGGTCGAGCGTGATCGTGCCGCCGAGATCGGCGGTGACGTGGCTCGGCATGCCGCGTTCCAGCTCGGCGGCCATGCCGATCGCCGAACAGATCTGTCCCGGCGTGCAATAGCCGCACTGGAAGCCGTCGTGCGCGATGAAGGCGGCTTGCAGCGCATGCAGCGTCTCGCCGTCGGCAACCCCCTCGATCGTCGTGACCGACCGGCCCTCATACTGCACCGCGAGCGCGAGGCACGAGACGATCCGCTCGCCGTCGACCAGCACCGTGCAGGCGCCGCACGCGCCCTGGTTGCAGCCGAGCTTGGTACCGGAGAGGTGGAGGCGTTCGCGCAGCAGGTCGAGCAGGGAGACGCGGGGATCGTCGGGCAGCGGCACCGATGATCCGTTGACGGTGATGGGCATCGCAAATTCTCCCAAGATTTTTACCAACTTAGCCGAGGCGCAGCAGGCCGGCAACGCAACCGGCGGCTTTTTGGGAAAGCGATGCGATCTGACGCGTTCGGGCCATCGATCATAAGGAATTCCCGATGAAAGCGATGACATTGCCCGCCCCCGGCGGCCTCGACCGGCTGGCCTTCGCAGAGCGTGCCGATCCGGGTGCGCCCGGCCCGCAGCAGGTCCGCGTCGCGCTGCACGGCAGCTCGCTCAACTATCACGATCTCGGCATCGCCACCGGCCGGATGCCGAGCGCCGACGGCCGCATCCCGCTCGCCGACGGCGCCGGCACGGTGGAGGCGGTCGGCGAGGGCGTGGCCGAATTTGCGGTCGGCGACATGGTCGTCTCCTGCTTCTTTCCCGATTGGCAGGACGGCACGCCGACGGTGGGCGATTTCAGCCGCACGCCGGGCGACGGCATCGACGGCTTCGCGCAGGAGCATGTCGTCCTGCCGGCCACCGCCTTCACCCATGCGCCAAAGGGCTATGACGCGGTCGAGGCGGCGACGATCACCACCGCGGGGCTGACCGCGTGGCGCGCGCTCGTCGTGGATGCGCAGATCAAGGCGGGCGACACCTTGCTGCTGCTCGGCACCGGCGGCGTGTCGATCTGGGCGTTGCAGATCGCCAAGGCGATGGGCGCCCGCGTCGCGATCAGTTCGTCGTCGGACGAGAAGCTGGCGCGCGCCACGGCGCTCGGTGCCGACTTCACGCTCAACTATCGCACCGACGAGCGCTGGGGCCGGACGGTGCGCGACTGGACCGGCGGACGCGGCGTCGATCACGTCGTCGAGGTCGGCGGGCCGGGCACGCTCGCCCAGTCGATCGAGGCGGTCCGCGTCGGCGGGCATATCTCGCTGATCGGCGTCCTCACCGGCGTATCGGGCGAGGTCCCGACCGCGGCGCTGATGGGCAAGCAGGCGCGGCTGCAGGGGCTGATCGTCGGCAGCCGCCGCGAACAGCAAGAGTTCGTCCGCGCGCTGGAGACGACCGGCATCCGCCCGGTGATCGACCGCCGCTTCCCGCTCGACCGGCTCGCCGAGGCCTTCCAATACGAGATGGACGGCAGCCATTTCGGCAAGATCGGCATCGAATGGTGAGCGTGCCCGCTCCCCGTTGGCGTTAGCCCGGATCGTGTCGATGCGGGGTGATGGTGGAATTGTGGCGGAACGAGTGCCCGGCACCCCATCCCTGTTAGGCCGGATCGACATTCGGGCAAATTCCTCCCCCGCCAGGGGGAGGTGGCGCGGCGAAGCCGTGACGGAGGGGGAGGTAAGCGACCACTTCGGTTCCGTGTCCTCCCCCTCCGTCATGCCTGCGGCATGCCACCTCCCCCTGGCGGGGGAGGACTTTATTCAGAATCTCGAATGTCGATCCGGCCTCGCCCTGCGCCGCGGCGCCCAATCGGCGACCGGGCAGGGCACGGCAGCGTGTCAGAACGTCGCGATCGCCTTGAGCACCTGGTCGGCCTGCGCCACCAGCCGGGGCAGTTCCGCCGGCAGGTCGATCGCGGCGACGCTGTGCGTGTGCAGCGCATCGGTGTCGATCGCGCACTGCCGGATCGCGTCGATCACGCGGGCGAAGTCGGCGGCGAGCGCGTTGCGGCTGGCGAGCAGCGTCGTCTCGCGCTTGTGGAATGCGGGATCGGCGAAGATCAGGTCGCCCTTGGCGACGCCGACCAGCACGTAGCTGCCGCCGTGCGCGACCTCGGCGAGGCCGGCGTTCATCGCGGCGATGCTGCCGGTGGCGTCGAACACCGTGGCAAAGCCGCTGCCCGCGGTCAGGGTCGCGAGGCGCGCCGCGGCACCCTCGTCGGCGAGGACGCAATCGGTGAAGCCGAGGCGGTCGCGGGCATGATCGAGCCGGGCGGCACGGGTGTCGCAGAGCACGACGTGCGCGCCGTCCAGCCGCGCGAAGAGCGCGGTGGCGATGCCGATCGGTCCCGCGCCGCGGACCAGTACGCGCTCCCCCGCCGCCAGCCGCGCGCGCGCGACCGCATGCGCGCCGATCGCGAGGAATTCGACCATCGCCGCCTGATCGAGGCTGAGCCCGGTCGCGTCGATCGCGGCGCGTTCGGGGATCGCGATCACCTCCGCCATGCCGCCGTCGACATGGACGCCGAGGACGGCGACGTCGACGCAGCAATTGGGCTTGCCGCCGCGGCAGGCGACGCAGACGCCGCAGGCGAGATAGGGGTTGATCGTGATCCGCTGGCCGGCGTGGAAGGCGCTGCCCGCGGGCGCCTCGATCACCTCACCGGCGAGTTCGTGGCCCATCACGCGGGGATAAGCGAGGAACGGCTGGTTGCCGGCGTAGATATGATAATCGGTGCCGCACAGGCCGACGCGGCGGATGCGGACCAGCAGGTCGCCCGGCCCCGCCTGCGGCGGATCGCGCTCGACCGCGCAGAGGTCGAAGGGTTGCTGGCACACGATCGTCAACACAGGGCCAGCCTCTATTTGCAAGTACGATTGCAAATATGAAAAATCCTTGGGTCTGGCAAGCACCGATCGCCCATGGGCGGCGATCCGGTCAGGAGGGGTGGTAGCCGAGCGCGATCGAGATATCGGCGGCGGCGCTGCGTAGATGCTCGCGCGCCGCCTGCATGTCGACCGTCTGCGAACCGTCGATCAGTTCGAGGAAGGGGATGGTCAGCGCCGCCGCGACCTGGCCGTCGAAGCCGAAGATCGGGAAACTGAGGTCGGTGACGCCGCGGGTGATCGGGCTCTTGCGCTGATCGTAACCGCGGGCGCGGACCTGCGCCAACTGCCGGTCGAGCGCGGCGCGATCGACCGGCGCGTCGCCCGCCGCGATCGCCTGCGCCAGCACATGGTCGCGCGCCTCGTCGGCGGAGAAAGCGAGCAGCACGTTGCCCGAACAGCTCGCCAGCATGTCGATCCCCGCGCCCAGCCGCAGCGAGAAGCCGCGCGTGCCGGGATTCTGCTCGCGGGTGATGACGAGGCCGCTGCCGCCGTTGATCACGACGAGGTGGCAGGACTGGCCGGTGTCGATCGCGAGGCGGCGCATCGCGTCGCGCGCGGCGGTGACGAGATCCTGCGCGGGCGTCGCGCGATAGGCGAGGTCGAGCAGCTTGTAGGCGACCGAATAGCGATCGTCCTTGCTCGATTTCTGAAGATAGCCGAGCTTTTCCATCACCACGACGATGCGGAACAGCTCGCCGACCGAGCGGTTGAGCCGCACCGCCATCTCGCTGATCAGGATGCCGCTGGGCTGCGATTCCAGCAGTTCGAAGATCTCGAACGCCTTTTCGACGGCCGGCGCCGCGTAGGTCGTCTTCGAACCCGATGCCATCTGGTCCTCCTCCGTTCGTCGTCGCCATGCGGGGACCGCAAGCGGCTGTCAAATCGCCCGCCGCTGCCGGATGCGCGGCGGACTGCGCGACGCTGCGCCACGGACGCCTTGCCGCGTCCCGGCGCACAGGCGATGTTGCCGCATCCCCAATGACTTGCAACGAGACTGCCCGACGATGACGCGCCACCTTCTGTTCCTCGACATCGATCCGTCGTCGGCCTCCGTCGCGGCCTATCGCGACTGGCATCGCGCCGGCGGCCCACCCGATGCGATCAACCGGTCGATACGTGCCAGCGGCATCGAATCGCTCGAAATCTGGCACGTCGGCGACCGGCTCGCGATGATCATGGAGACCGGCCCCGATTTCTCCGCCGCGGCGAAGGCGGCGGCGGATGCGGCGGACCCTGACGTCCAGGCCTGGGAAGCGCTGATGGAGCGGTTCCAGCGGCGGCTGCCGTTCGCGCCCGACGGCGAGAAATGGGTCGCGGCGGAGCGCATCTATTCGCTCGACGAACAGCCCTGACGTGGCAGGGTAGGGCTATTGCGTACCGCACCGCATCTTGCAGAGATTCCCAACCGTACCCCGGCGAAGGCCGGGGCCCAGTTGGGAAGGCCGTTGTAAGTCATTACGAACCTTCACCCAACTGGGCCCCGGCCTCCGCCGGGGTACACGCTTTGCGTGTCACGGACCGACGATCGCGAACGTCAGCCGGCGGGCGTCGATGCAGGGCAGGACAAGAAGCAGCGGAGCGAGGCAGGATGACAGGCGAAGACAGAGCGCGGATCGCCGGGGTGGTCGACGCGCATCACCATCTCTGGCGGCTCGACTGGCCGGGGCACCAATGGCCCGATGCGAGCCTGCCGGCGATACACCGCGACTTCGCCATCGCCGATCTGCGTGCGGACAGCCGTGGCACCGATCTCGCCGCGACGGTGCTCGTCCAGTCGCAGCCGACCGATGCCGATACCGACCGGCTCTGCGCGATCGCCGCCGCCGAGCCGCTGGTCGGCGCGCTGGTCGGCTGGGCCGATCTCGCCGCCGCCGAGGCGCCGCGCCGGATCGCCGACCTCGCCGCGCGTCCCAAGCTGCGCGGGCTGCGGCCGATGCTCCAGTCGATCGCCGACACCGATTGGATGCTGCAACCGGCGCTCGACGGCGCGATCGCGGCGCTGATCGCGCACGGCCTGCGCTTCGACGCGCTGGTCCAGCCGCGCCATCTGCGCGCGCTGCATCGCTTCGCGCAACGCTGGCCCGACCTGCCGATCGTGATCGATCACGCCGCCAAGCCCGGCGCGGCGGCAGGCGGGCTCGATCCGTGGCGGGCGGAGATCGCCGCGCTGGCGGCGCTCGACAACGTCTGGTGCAAGATGTCCGGCCTGCGCACCGAACAGCCGCCGGGCGAGCCCGCCACGGCGCTGGCGCCTTATGTGGCGCATCTCGTCGGCTGTTTCGGCGAGCGGCTGATGTGGGGCAGCGATTGGCCGGTGCTGCACCTCAGCGGCGACGGTTATGCGGGCTGGTTCGAAACCGCCCGCACGCTCGCCGGTCTCGATCCCGCCGGCGAGCGCAGCCTGTTCGCCGACAGCGCGCGGCGGTTCTACGACCTGGCATAAGGCAGGCGAAGGAAGGAAGATCGCTTGCCTAATGAAAATACATTTGCAAGTATGATAATCTAGTCGGCTGCCGGACTTCGGACGATCGGCGCGGGAGAGAGAGACATGGCGGGCATAAGCAAGCGCGAATTGTTGGGGGCGTCGCTCGGCGCGAGCCTCGCCGCCGGGCCGTTCGCGCGCGCCGTGGCGGCCGCGCCGCTGCCCGCCATCGCCCCCGGCCGCTTCCAGCCGACGGTGGACTCGCTCAGCACCTATCAAACGCCCGACTGGTTCCGCGACGCCAAGTTCGGCATCTGGGCGCATTGGGGGCCGCAGGCGGTGCCGCGGCAAGGCGACTGGTACGCGCGCTTCATGTACGTGCCGGGCCATCCGCATTACGCGCATCACCTCGCCACCTACGGCCATCCGTCCGAGTTCGGCTATAAGGACATCATTCCGCTGTGGACCGCGGACAAGTTCGACCCCGAGGCGCTGATGGACCGTTATGCCGCCGCGGGCGCCAAATATTTCGTGTCGATGGCGGTGCATCACGACAATTTCGACCTGTGGAAGTCGCGGCATCATCGCTGGAACGCGGTCGCGATGGGGCCGAAGCGGGATATCGTCGGCGACTGGCAAAAGGCCGCAACGCGCCGCAAGCTGCGCTTCGGCGTGTCCGAACATCTCGGTGCCAGCCACAATTGGTGGTATCCGAGCCATCTCTACGACCAGTTCTGGCCCAAGCTCGGCGTGGATTACGACGGCGCCGATCCGCGCTTCGCCGATCTCTACCACAAGCCGCACGACGAGCCCTATACCAACAAGCCGGGCAGCTGGTACACCAACGACCCCGCCTATCACGCGCTGTGGTTCGCGCGCATCCGCGACTTGGTCGATTCCTACCAGCCCGACCTGCTCTATTCCGACGGCGGCCTGCCGTTCGGCGCCACCGGGCGATCTTTGGTCGCGCATCTCTACAACAGCAGCATCGCCCGCCACGGCAAGCTCGACGCGGTCTATACCTGCAAGGACCAGGGCTCGGGCGATTTCTACAAGGGCGCCTGCGTCCAGGATGTCGAGCGCGGCGTGCTCGCCGGCATCAACCCGCTGGCGTGGCAGACCGACACGTCGAACGGCGACTGGTTCGACAATGTCGACGACAAGTTCAAGACGCCGCCGCAGGTGATCGCGATGCTCGCCGACATCGTCAGCAAGAACGGCAACATGCTGCTCAACGTCGCGCTGCACGCCGACGGCAGCCTGCCGCCGCAGTCGGAGACGTTGCTCGCCGAACTCGCCGCATGGATGGCGGTCAATGCCGGGGCGATCCATGGCACGCGGCCGTGGATGATCCATGGCGAAGGGCCGACCGAGGCGGTGGCGGGCAGCTTCAAGGAAGACGGCAGCTACGTCGCGCAGGACATCCGCTTCACGACCAAAGGCGGCAAACTGTACGCGATCACGCTCGGCGAACCCACCGGCGCGACCGCGATCAAGGCGCTGGCGCAGGGCAATCCGCACGATCCGCGCCGGATCAGGCGCGTACGCCTGCTCGGCCACGGCGGTGCGATCCGCTTCGAACAGACCGGCCAGGCGCTGGTGATTGAGCGGCCGGACCGGCTGCCGACCCGCCACGCCAGCGTGTTCGAGATCAGCTTTGCCTGAGCGGCGATCCTTCATACAATCGGAAGTGCAATCATGATCCCGATCAAATCCTTCGCGCTCGCGGCGGGTGCCCTCCTGCTGGCGGCGGCGCCTGCCCCCGGTGTCCGCGCGCAGGACTCTGCGGTGCGCGCCGACTGGCCCGGCAAGGGCGATCTGTTCGTCGGCACCTGCTACCAGCCGGTCGACCGGTCGCCGGCGCAGATCGCGCAGGACATTGCGGTGATGAAGGGCGCGGGCTTCACGATGGTCCGCATGGGCGACCTGTCGTGGGATTCGTTCGAGCCGCAGGAGGGGCATTATACCTTCGCCTGGTTCGACAGCGTCATGGACCAGATGCATCGCGCCGGGATCAGGGTGGTGCTCGATATCCCCGGCCTGCCCGCGCCCGGCTGGCTGCACAAGACCTACCCCGGCGTCGACCTGATCAACCAAGACGGCGCGCGCCTGCACGCGGCCAGCCGCTATTGGGACGACATCAGCGATCCCGATTACCGCCGGCACGTCCATGCGCTCGCCGAGCAGATGCTCAAGCGCTACGCGCATCATCCCGCGGTGATCGCGATCGGCTACGACAATGAGGTCGGCAGCTCGCCGATGTCCTATTCGGACGGGGTGCGGCAGCGGTTCATCGGCTGGCTCAAGCAGCGTTACGGCACGATCGAGGCGCTCAACACCGCCTGGGCGACGCAGCGCTGGTCGCGCCGCATCGCCGATTGGGACAGCGTCGATCTGCCGTATGGCAACGGGCCGGGGCCGAACGAGCGCAACCTCGACCTCCACCGCTTCTGGTCGGACCAGACGATCGCCGCGCTCGACGATCTCGACGGCGTCCGCCGGCAATACGCGCCGCATCTGCCGACCGCATCGAACCTGTGGCCGGAGGCGGGCAACAAGGGCTTCGACTATCTGCGCTCGTGGAACCGCTATGCGACCTACGGCGCGCTCGGCTTCTATCCGGGCGATGCGCTGGGCGCGGCGTTCCAGGTGATGATGATGAAGGCGGGGCACCGGACGCCGGTCTGGTTCAACGAATTCACCGCCGGCGGCGGCGGTGATTACGGCACGCCGGACCGGTCGCGGATGTGGGCCTATTTCGGCCTGCTCAATTATGCGCAGACCTTCCTCGCCTGGACGTTCAACTCGCATCTCGGCGGCGAGGAGCAATCCCTGTTCGGATTGCTCGACCATGACGACCGGCCGTCGTGGAAGGTCGCCGAATTCGCGCGCATCGCCAAGGAGTTCGGCAGGATGAAGACGCTGGGCTTCCCGCGCGACGCGCAGCCGCAGGTGGCGATCGCTTATTCGTTCCAGACCAACTGGCTGGTCACCCCGCCGCCCGGCCCCAATACGATCAAGCAATATTTCGCCGGGACCTACGTCGATCAGGCGAAAGCGGCGTTCCAGCCCTTGTTCGAGGACAATGTCGACACCGCCGTCATCGACATCGCACACGACCCGATCGACGCCTACCGCCTCGTCGTGCTGCCGAGCGCCTATATCATGGACGCGCCGACCGCCGCGGCGGTGCGCCGCTATGTCGCGGGCGGCGGCACCGTGGTGATGACCGGCTATTCCGCCAAGGCGGACGAGACCGGCAAATGGTTCGCGACGCCGCTGCCGGGGCGGCTCACCGACGTCTTCGGGCTGCGCACCAACGCCTTCTACCGCGCCGCCACGCCGCTCAAGGTGACGCTGAACGGCGCGACGATGACCGCGACCGACGGCTATTACGAGATCCTCGAACCCTCCACCGCCAGGCCGCTCGCGATGTTCGACGGCCTCGCGCAGCCGACGCCGGCGATCACCGTCAATCGCTTCGGCAAGGGGCGCGCCATCTATCTGGCCACCGCGCCGCAGGCGGCGCTGCTCGGCCCGCTGCTCCGCTCGCTCTATGCCGCGACCGGCATCGTGCCGGGGCCGAAGACGCCCGCGGGGGTGGTCGCGCGGACGGTCGAGGGGCGGACGATGTACGTCAACACCACCACGGCGCCGATCGCGGTGCCGCTCGCCAAACCGGGCCGCGACGTGATCGGCGGCCGCGCGGTGGCGGCAACGCTGACGCTGCCGGCCTATGACGTGGCGCTGGTCGAATGAGCCGCGGCCGGCGCGGCGCGACGGCTACAGCCGGATGCCGCGCCGCGTCATCTCCGCCACCGCGATCGCGCCGAGCGGCGTGTCGGCCGAGGCGTTGAAGATATCGGCGAGGTCGAGCAGATCCTCGTCGCCGAGCTGGAGGATCGAGGTTTCGATGTCGGCGAGACGCTGCACCGCCAGCTCGCCGCGATCGGCGAGCCGTTTCATCCGTGTTCTTAGCATGACGGGGTCCTAGCAAAGATGTCGCGGCAATGGCAGCGGAGAGTCGCCGCAGTCAGTCGAGCCGGCGCTGCGCCTCGAACAAACGTTCCAGCATCGTCTGGACGGTGTCGTATCCCAGCCGCGACAGCGCCAGCAGGTCGCCGCGCCGCTCGACCAGCCCGGCCTGGGCGAGCGCGATGATCCAGCGCTCGGTCGTCGCGCGCGGTCCGTCGATCTCGGCTTCCGACGGATAATGCGCCTCTTCCTCCGCGACGAACAATGCGAGCAGGATGTTGGTCGGCAGCGGCGCGTTGAACCCCTGCGGCAGCGTCTCCGCCAGCACCTGCGCCGCGGCGAGCATCCGCTCGGCGAGCTTGGTCGTCGTCGTCGTGCTCACGATCCGCACCGAACCGTCCGACGCCGTCAGGGTGCGCGGCATGACCTTCTCCTCCCGAGGTCATCTTTTTAACTTCAATTGTTATGAACAATCAACAAGCTGACCGCAAACTCAATGCGGCGGCCCGGCCTGCATCCGCAGCTCGATGTCGCTGAGCACATCGACGGGCAGCGGGTGGCTGAATTCGACGCCGACCTCATGCTCGCGGTTCCACGCGATCCAGCCTTCCAGCTTGGTCAATTGCGGCATGTCGATCGTCACATAGGTGCCGACCGTGACGCGATGCGTCAGCATGATCCGGCACCCCAGATGGGTGATGTCGCTGATCGAACACGCCTCCGCATCGAACTTCATCGACGAGATCGTCGCCGGCCAGACGACGGCGAGACGGTCCGCCTGACGCTCTTCTTGCGCGAGCCAGGTCGGATAGGGGGTGGGATCTACGGAAGCCATGGCACTTGCTACGGAAAAGAGGTTAACATCTTGTCTTGGCACACCCTTTCCGGGCGGGCTGACACGCCGACAACAGCCGCTGGAACACCGGCAATGGCAGCGCCGGTATCGGCGCCGCGTCCGCCGGCCTAGGCCCGGTGCCGACAGGCTGGATCGCGGGGGCTCGCATGACCTATTTCATCGTCGCGACCGCGTCCGCCGTCGCCGCCGCCGCGACCTATGGTTATGGCCGGCATCGGCAGCGGCTTCAGCGGCGCAGCGATGCCCGCCGCCGCCTGTCGCGGACGATGGCCGGTGCCCGCGCCGGCGGCGCCGGACCGTCGCGGGACTGACCGCCGGCCGCCCCCGGCGCGCTGAACCGCAGATAAACGGTTGGTTCAGCGTCATTCCATGCGAAGACGCTCAGTATCACGGCTTTTCAGGAGCGTATCATGCCTGCTCTACGCTGCCGCCTCGGCCTGCACCTATGGACGATCAAGCCGGCGACCCACCGGCCGGGAACGACGATCCACCGCTGTTCGCATTGCGGCCTCGTCCGCATCCGCCACGCCAAGCCCGGCTAGACCGGATCGAGGTTCCCGATCCGCGCCGCCTCCGCCGTCACCCCGGGCTTGACCCGGGGTCCCGCTTCTTCCTGATCGGCACGGTGAAGACCGTAGCGGGACCCCGGATCAAGTCCGGGGTGACGGGAGGGGGTAACGAGGTTGCGGAGGCGAGGAACGTCGATCGGTCCCGCTTTGCCTCCTTACGGCACGGCGACCGTTGCGATCGCCCCGGCCGCGTCGCGCAGCCGCAGGTAGAGGCTGGCGGGCTTCTGCCCGGCGGCTGGCGGTGTGACCTCGACGGCATTGGCGGTGAAGCCGTCGGGGATCGCCTGCGCCGCGTCGAATCGCGCGTCGCCGGCGATCGCCTGCGCCAGGAACAATCGGTCGCCGGTCACCGTGCAGCGCCCCGCCGCGCCGCAGGCGATCGAGCGTAGCTCGGGCAGGCGGACGACGCTGCCGAGCGGCGTCCAGCGCGTCGCGACGCCATCCTGCACGATGCGGACGCGTAGCGCGCCATGCGCCAGCACGCCGAGCGCCTCGGCGGGCACGATCGTGACGATACCGGTCGTCGCATCCTGCAGGTCATAGCCCTTGCCCGCGGTCAGCCGGCTCGTCGCCTGGCCATCGGCGGTGGCGATCTCGACCACCTCCGTGCCGGTCAGCGGCGTCGCGGGATCGAGGCGGAAGGCGAAGGTGAGCCGCGCATCCTGCGCGAACACGCCGTCGGGCTGCAATGCCATCGGCAGCACACCCGCGCGCTGCACCGGCTGCGCGCTGCGCTGGAGAAGCTGCGGCGTCCGCCGTGCGGCGGCGACGGTGACCGCGATCGTCTTGTGGCGGTTGCCGGCGAAGGCGACGTCGGCGACGATCCGGCTGCCCGCGGCGAGCGCGCGCAATGCCGCGGGATCGGTGGCGGCGAGCGTCAGTTGATCCGCCCGGTCGGACCGGGTCAGCGCCCCCGGCGTCAGCGTGGCGCCGCCCAGCCTGACCTCGCGGACCTGATCCAGCCGCGAACCGGTCAGCACCGCCTCGTCGTCGCCCGCCGCGATCGTCAGGGCATCGAGCCGGCCGATCTCCTGCAACGCGGGCAGCGTGATCGTCGCCGGCGCCGCGCCGGCCGCGCCGGTGATGGTCAGCGTGACCGGGCCGGGCGCCGCCTTGTCGAGCGGCACGTCGACGACGATCCCGCGCTCGCCGTCCTGCTTCCAGCCCAACGTCTCGCTGGCGCCGTCGCCGCGCCGCATCTCGACCTTGGCGACGCAGCCCGCGCCCTCGCCGGCGAGCTCGACCGCGTTGGTGCGGCCGACCACCAGCGTCGTGTTGGCGGCCGCCGCCCAGCCGTTCGCCTGCGGGCGCGACAGCGTGAAGCGCGGCCCGTCGAAGGCGGTGAAGCCCCAATTGCCGTGGAGCTGCGCGCTGACCGGCCCGGCGAACCCCGCGTCGGGCAGCGTCTTGTCGAGCACATAGCCGCCGCGGCGGGCGTCGGCATGCGCGGGCAGGTCGACCGACGCGCCGCCGGTGCCGGCGACGCGCACCATGACGTCGCGGGCATAGCGCGTCGCATAGACGAGCGGCGCGCCCTCGACCGGCAGCACCGCACCGCTCGCCGCGCACAGCAGCCCGGCGCCTTCGCCGCGGCGCAGGGGTGGCGGCTTGGCGGCCTCGATCGCGGGCAGGCCGACGACCATCACCGATGCCGGCTTGGCGAACGAGAGCGGCGTGTTGAGCAGCAGGGTGATCCGGCTGTCGCCCATCCGCGCCAGCGCCGGCACGAACTGGAGCTGCGTCGACTGGAAGGCGCCGAACAGCCGGAAGATGTCGCGCACCACGCCGATATACGAACTGTAGAAGCCATAGCCCGCCTGCGGCGTCGCGCTGAGCTGGAAGGCGAGGTCGGTCGGCGCGCCGGTCAGCGTGTCGGCGAGCGCCGAGCTGTGCGTATCGGCGAACAGCAAGGTCTCGCGATCGCCGGTCAGGCAGGCGGCCTGCAACTCGGCGGGCTGTTGCAGGCATTCCGCCTTCAGCTTGATCGCCAGGCTGCGGGTCAGCACCTGCGAGGTCGCGCCGACGCTGTCCGGATTCTCGCGCTCGGCCTGGAGCAGCACGTCGAGGAAGGTGTCGAGCCGCGCCCGGTCGAGCGTCGCCTGGTTGAGGTCCTGCACCGCGCGCACGAAGGCGCCGGGCTGTTTGCGCACCGCGCTGGCCACCGCATCGGCGCTGCCGCCCTTCTCGGGCAGGATGAACAGCGCGAGCTGCTGCGCGCCCTTGGGCACGACCAGCGAAAGGTCGCCGCTTTTGCCCTTGCCGCCCAGCGTATCGTGGAACCAGTCGCGCGGCGGCCGCTCGACCGCACCGCGCAGGAACACCGCGACCAGCCGGAAGCGCTCGCTGCCGGCGGGCGGCAGGTCGAGCTTGATCGACACCCGGTCGCCCTCGGCGAGATTGGGCACCCAGGCGAGCGGCAGCGTCGCGCCATCGTGCGTGACCGCGACGTCGAGCCGCGGCCCGACCAGATCGAATTGCGACGGTGCCGCCTCGACCCGCCACGCGGCGGCGGCGAGCAGGGCGAAGACGCTGAGATGGCGGAACAAACGCGGCATGAGGCAGGCAGCAATCCCGGTTCAACGACGCCGCGCTTCTGCCCCCCGCTTGTGTTCAGATTGAGGCTGGCGGGGTGGAAAACCCGCCCTGATCGCCTCAAAACGCCGGCAGCACCGCGCCTTTATAGTGGCTGTCGATGAACGCCTTGGTCTGCGGGCTGCGCAGTGCGGCGATCAGTTTGACGACGCGGGGGTCGTCCTGCTCGCCGGCGCGGCCGACGACGAAATTGACGTAGGGTGATTTGGCGTCCTCGATCACCAGCGCGTCGCGGGTCGGGTTGAGCTTGGCGTCGAGCGCGTAATTGGTGTTGATCATCGCCAGATCGACCTCGCCGAGCACGCGCGGCAGCGTCGCCGCCTCCAGCTCCTTGAAGCGCAGATGCTTGGGATTGGCGGCGATGTCGCGCAGCGTCGACAGCGCGTTGGTCGGCTCCTTCAGCCGGATCAGCCCGGCGCGCTGGAGCAGCAGCAACGCGCGGCCGCCGTTGCTCGGCTCGTTGGGCAGCGCCACCGTTGCGCCGTCGGGCAGTTGCGCCAGCGTCTTGTAGCGGCGCGAATAGCCGCCGAGCGGTTCGACGTGGATGCCCGCGAACGGCACCAGATGCGTGCCGCGCGCGGCGTTGAACTGGTCGAGATACGGCTTGGTCTGGAAGTAATTGACGTCGATCTGGCGCTGGTCGACCTGCAGGTTTGGCTGCACGTAATCGTTGAACACGCGGATATCGAGCGTCAGCCCCTGTCTGGCGAGCAGCGGCTTCACCTGTTCGAGGATCTCGGCATGCGGCACCGCGGTGGCGGCGACGGTGAGCGTGGCGCCATCGGGCTTGGCGCCGCCCGAACAGGCGGCGATGAGGCCGAGCGACACGGTAGCGAGCAGGGTACGGCGGTTCATCGGCGGGACCTTCAACGGCGGGTGACGCGGCGGGCGAGACGATCGCCGCCATATTGGATGAGCTGGACGAGCGCGACCAGCAGCACGACGGTGACGACCATCACGTCGGTCTGGAAGCGCTGATAGCCGAAGCGGATCGCCAGATCGCCGAGCCCGCCCGCGCCGACCACGCCGGCCATCGCGGTGAACGAGACGAGCGCGACCGCGGTCACCGTCGCGCCGGCGATCAGCCCGGGCAGGGCCTCGGGGATCAGCGCGCCGGTGACGATCTGCCGCGTCGTCGCGCCCATCGCCTGCGTCGCCTCGATCGTGGTGCGGTCGACCTCGCGCAGCGCGCTCTCGACCAGCCGCGCATAGAAAGGTGCGGCGCCGACGACGAGCGGCGGGATCGCGCCGGCGACGCCGAGCGAGGTGCCGACCAGCGCCATGGTCAGCGGGATCATCACGATCAGCAGGATGATGAACGGCACCGAGCGCAGCACGTTGACGATGGCGCCGAGCACCGCATTGCCGAATCGGTTGGCGAGCAGCCCGCGCTCGCCGGTGAGATAGAGCAGCACGCCGAGCGGCAGGCCGAACAGGATCGACAGCAACAGCGATCCCGACAGCATCGCCAGCGTGTCGACGCAGGCGCGGCCGATCTCCGGCCAGTCGATATTGACGAACAGGCCGGTCATGCCGCCACCGCCGCGAGCATGCGCTGCGTCGCGGGGTGGCGCGCCGCGGCGAAGACGGCGTCGACCGCGCCGGTCTCGACGATCCGCCCCGCCTCGATCACCGCGACGCGGTCGCAGATGCTGCGCACCACCTCCATCTCGTGCGTGATCAGCACGATGGTGAGGCCGAGTTCGCGATTGAGGTCGCGGAGCAGCGCGAGCACGTCGCGCGTCGTCTCGGGATCGAGCGCGCTGGTCGCCTCGTCGCACAACAGCACGGCGGGGTCGGTCGCGAGCGCGCGGGCGATGCCGACGCGCTGGCGCTGGCCGCCCGAGAGCTGCGCGGGATAACGGTCGGCGAGCGCGGCGAGGCCGACGCGGTCGAGCAAGGCGGAAACCTTCGCCTCGCGGTCGCGGCGCGGCGCACCGGCGAGTTCGAGCGGGAAGCCGACGTTGCCCGCCACCGTGCGCGACGACAGCAGGCCGAAATTCTGGAAGATCATCCCCATCCGCTGGCGCAGCCGACGCAGGTCGGCGGCGGGCAAGGTGTCGATCACCTGTCCCTCGATGGCGACATGGCCCGAGGAGGGCCGTTCGAGCCCGTTGAGCAGCCGGATCAGCGTCGACTTGCCCGCGCCCGAGCGGCCGATGATCCCGAACACTGTGCCCTTCGCGATGTCGAGCGACACGCCGTCCAGCGCCGGCGCGGCGCCGCCGGGGAATTGCTTTCGGACGTCGGTAAGCTTGATCATGACCGGTCGTTCGCCGCCTTCGCTACGCAAAGGCCGAGCCTGTGCCGGATCGAACGCCGCCGCGCCACCGGCAGAAGACTTGGGGACGCTAAAGGCTGCTTTGCCCGTCGCGGCGCGCGAGGCAGGTCTAGATCAAATTCCTCCCCCGCCAGGGGGAGGTGGCGCGGCGAAGCCGTGACGGAGGGGGAGGTAAGCGACGTCTTGCGTTGCGTGTCCTCCCCCTCCGTCATGCCTGCGGCATGCCACCTCCCCCTGGCGGGGGAGGAATTCTAGCCAAGCCCCTGCATGTCGATCCGGACTAGGCTCCTGATTTCGCAGGAGCACCGTGCTGATCCACCGGCGATGCCGCTTCCGCAGAGGTCTCGAACGAGTCCGGGGTGACGGGGTGGAGTTGGAGAGCGAGTGACGCCCCTATGCGACGGCCCCGGTCACCATTGCCGGCGCAGCGCGCGGATCGCGTCGATACTGTCGCGGCGCGCGCGGGCGGGATCGGGCGCGGCAGCCGGCGAGGCCGCCGGGGCGGCCGCGGTCGCGGCGGCGCTGGGGCGCGGAGCGGGCGGCTCGGCGGCGACGCGCGGTGCCGCGGCGGTAGCGGTGGGCGGCGCCTCGGCCGCCGGCGTCGGGGCGACGCTGTTGCGCACCGTCTCCGCCAGCGCCTCGGCGAGCAGCGGGGTGCTCGGCGTCGTGCTCGGCGAGGCGCCGGGCAGGTCGATCGCCGCCTCGGCGGGCGATGCGGCCGATGCGAACGGCCGGCGGTGGCGGCGGAACGGACGCGGCTGGGGCGCGGTGGCCGCCGCGGTCATCGTCGCCGACACCGCCGGTGCCGGTGCGCCGGGCACGTCGATCACCCGGTGCGGCGCCGACGCGGGCGGGGCCGTCACCGACCGTCCGACGAACAGCCCGACCCCGGCGACCAGCGCGATGCCGAGCGACGCGGCGACCGTCGCCGAGGCGCGCCGCGACGTCTTGACCCGGTGCAGCGTCGGCACCGCGCCGGTTTCATCCGCGGCCGGTGGCGGCGGCGGCGCGGGCGGCGGCGCGTCGGGCAGGCCGAGGATCGAGGCGAGATTGGCGTCGAGCCGTTTGTCGTTGAAGCCGGGCGGGGGCATCAGCCGTTCCGGGCCATGGGTTCGTCCTCGGACGTGGTGTCGTCCTCGGTCAGCATCAGTTCGGGCAGCAACGTCGTGTGGAGCATCCAGCGCTCGCCGCCCTCGATGCCGATCGCGGTCAGCTGGTTGGTGCGATAGGCGCCGGTATCGATGCCGATCCGGTTGTTGCGCACGACGGGACGATGTTCGCAGATGGTGTGGCCGTGGACGACGATCATGCCGTGCGATTCCTCGGAATCGAGGAAATCGTCGGTGATCCACAGCATGTCCTCGGCGCGCTGGCGGCGCAGCGCGACGCCGGGGCGGATGCCGGCGTGGACGAACAGATAATCACCGTGGCGATGATAGAGGGGCAGCCGCGCCAGCCATTGGATCGCCTCCTCGCCGACGATCGCGGCGGCGTGGCGCAGCTTGTCCATCGTCGCCGGCCCTTCCAGCAGCGCTTCGTCGACGCCCCAGCTCAGCAGCGTCTCGCGACCGCCGAACTTCAGCCACTGGCGATAGGCGTAGAGGCTGCCGCGCAACGCATCGACCATCATCTCCTCGTGATTGCCCTTGAGCACCATGAAGCGGTCGGTCGAGGCGGTGAGGTTCATGCAGCCCCGCACCATCTTGGCGGAATCGGGGCCGCGATCGACGATGTCGCCGAGCAGGATCATCCGCGTCGGCGCCGCCAGCCGGCTAGCCTGGTCGCGCTCGATGATGTTCATCAGCCGCCGGAACAGGTCGTAGCGGCCGTGCACGTCGCCGATCGCATAGACGCGCGTCACCGCATCGCCCAGCTCGGCCTCGTCCAGTTCAGCGGGCATTGCGCTTCTGGAGGCCGAGCGACAGCGACAGCCCGGCCGACGCCGCGGGGGCGCCGCGCGACAGGCCGGCGGTGGCGAAGCCGGTGAGGCGCAGCGGCGTGCCGGCGAGCCGGGTCGAGGCGCCGGCGAACAGCTCGTGCGCATCCGCGACCAGCCGCGTCGCCGCGCGCGAATAATGGTAGGAGGCGAGCAGGAAGCTGTTGGTGCCGAGCGCATAGGAGGCGCCGGCCGATGCCGCCGGCCCGTCGCGCAGATCGTAGCGTGCGGTGTCGCCGAGGAAGCGATAGCTGAACGATCCGAACGGCGTGAGCTTGCCGATCGGATAGGAGACGTCGACGCCGCCGGCATAATCGTTCTTGCCGCTCGACAGGCCGCTGCTTTCCGTCGCGGTGTTGATCTTGGCGCGGCCGGACAGCTGCACCTCCAGCGGCGTATTGGCGGAGACGATCGTATAGGCGGCGCCCAGCGTCAGGTCGCCGAAGCCGTCGAACGTCCGCTTGGTCGCGGCGGTGTCGGGCGCGACCAGGATCGGCGTCGAATCGATCCCGGTGAAGATCGTCGAGCGGCTGCGGATGCGCATCCACGGCAGCGAGGCGGAGAGCGTCCAGTCGCCCATGCGCAGCCGCGCGCCGAGCGCCGAACTCCAGATCGTCGTCTTGGACGCGGTGCCGAACTTGCCCTCGGCATAGATCGAGCCGAGCGAGATGTCGGCGCGCGCACCGTCGTCGGTCAGCCGCTCCATCGCCTGCGGCACGCTGCTCGCCGACACCGTCGCGGTGCCGCTCGACGGCGAGACCGGGCCGCTGATGTCGTAGCGGATCGCCTGCCGCGTGCCGTCGTCGCCGCGCACGTCCTGATCCTGCGCCGCGGCCGGCATGGCCGTGACGAGCGCGACGATGGCAGTGCCGATGATGCCCACCCGATGCGTCATATCTGTCTCCCTGTCGGAAGACCTACCACGAATCCGGGATGGTTAATCGAGAATTTGGCTTAATCTATCGTGTGATGCGGGCCGTCTGCCCCGGGTGCCGGCCGGCTGGCGATCCATGCCGCGCAGGCGATCAGCACCGCAGCGACGGCGACTGCGGGCAATGCGCCGGGCCGGACGAGCGCGTAGAAGGAGACGAAGCCGATCGTGATGCCGGTGCAGGCGGCGATCTTGGCATGGCGCGGGATCGCGCGCTGCGTCCGCCACGCGCGCAGCGGCGGGCCGACGCGGGGATGATCGAGCAGCCAATGTTCCAGCCGCACCGACGAGCGCGCGAAACAGGGCAAGGCGAGGATCAGGAAGTCGGTGGTCGGCAGCAGCGGCACGAACAGCCCGACGAAGCCGACGCCGACCAGCATCCAGCCGAGCGTCATCCACAAGGCCCGGCTGACGCGGCTGCGCGCGATCAGCCCGGTCACCGACGGCGCGGCGTCAGCGGAGGGTGTCGTCGGCATAGGCCTGCACCCGCGCGAAGGCGGCCTCGGCGCCGGCGATCACCCGGTCCTCCGCCGCGGCGTCCAGCGCGATCCCGTCGAGCGCGGCGGTGAAGATGCGCCAATAGGCCGCCGGCCCCTCGGGCGCGGGCGCGAGGTGGCGCGCGCCGAAATCGTCGGACAGGCCGAGCTTGGCGGCATCCTTGCGCAGCAACGTCGCGCCCATCCGCGATCCCTCCGCGACATACAGCCAGCCGAGCGCGCCCGGCAGGTCGATCGGCGTGCCCGGCGCGAACGCCGGCGCGGCGTCGGGCTGGGGCACGGCGACGGCGAGGTCGGCGAGATCCTGCTGCAACAACGGCAATTGCCGCCGTGCGGCGAGGTCCGGAAACAGCGTCTGCAGATCGGCGTCGGCATAGAGCGCGTCGATGTCGCGGTGGAACAGGAACTGCATGCGGGCGAACCGCACGTACCCGTCGCGCGAGGCGAAGGAGGATGCGGTCGAGACCGTGGTGTCGAGCCGCTCGTGCGTCGCGTGGGTCAGCGCCTTCAGCCGCTTCGCGCGGCTCGGCGATGCCGCCGGCGCTGCGGCGGCCGCGGCGGCGGCGGTGGGGGCGAGCGTCATGGCAAAGTCTCCGGAACGGTAATACGGGTGGCGCGGCGGACTGGAAGTCGGTCCGTTCGACATGGCAGACGTCCCCGATGGCATGGTTGCGACCTTCGTTTAGCTATTGCGAAGCATTCTCACGATATGCCGCTGGCGCGGGGATGGCCAGCGAAATCCGGTAAGTCCTTGGGTTGCTTGGCGCTGTATAGGCGCCTGTGCGAGAAGATTGTGAAGATTACCCGCCGCCGTTGGTCTCCGACACCGGCAGGTCGATCGTGCAATGCAGGCCATCGGGCTCGAGCGACAGATGCGTCCTGGCATCGAGCTGATAGGGCAGGGCGCGCTCGATCAGCTCGCGCCCCTGGCCGGTGCCGTGCGGCGCGCCGTCCTGCGGCATCACCACCTGCGATTCGCGCCAGTCGATGCACAGGCGCGGCGACGCCCCGTCGGCGGCGGGCATCAGCCACCAGCGCACCGTCAGCCGCGCCTGCGGCTGGCCGAGCGCGCCATATTTGACCGCATTGGTCGCCAGTTCGTGCAGCGCCATCGCCAGCATCTGCACCGCCGACGATCGCAGCCGGATGCCCTGCGGCCCGTCGAGCACGATCCGCTCCGACACCCCCGCCATCGCCGACATCTCGCTGCGCACCAGCTCGTCGAAGCTGACGCGATCGACGTCCTGCAAGCGGGACAACAGCCCCTGGACTCGGGCGAGCGCCTCCAGCCGGTCGACGAAGCGGCTGCGAAAGCCGGCGAGGTCGCTGCTCGACCGCACCGTCCGGTCGGCGATCGAGCGGACCAGGTTGATGAGGTTGCGGGTACGGTGCTGCAACTCGGCGACCAGCACCTCCAGCCGCTCCGCATTGGCGACGACATCGGTCACGTCGACGCTGATCCCGCCGATCCGCTCGATTGCGCCGCCGTTGCGCAGCGCGAAGACCGTGTCGTGCACCCAGCGCGTCTCGCCGTCCGACGGGCGGCGGATGCGGAACGTGCTGGTCCGATGCTCGCCCGCGCAGGCGCTGCGGATCGCCGCGACCGCGGGCGCGCGATCCTCGGCGACGATCAACTCCGCCCATTGCGCCACGTCCACCGCGTCCGCGCGCAATCCATAGAGCCCCTCGAACGCCGGATTGGCATATTCCAGCCGCAGCCCGGTGGCCTCGCGCACCCACAAGGCATTCGACGACGCATCCCCGAACTGACGGAAGCGGGTCTCGCTTTCCTGCAACGCCCGCTCGATCTCCATCCGCGCGGTCAGATCGACGGTGACGACGAGCAGATGTCCGGGCTGGCCGCGCACGTCTGCCATCGGCGTGACCGTGCTGTTCGCCCAGACCAGCATCCCGTCGGGCTGCCGGTAGCGCTTGTCGAGCACCGCCGGCTGGCGTTCGTCCACCGCCTTGGTGAGCGCGCGCACCGACGCCGGAAAGTCGTCGGCGAAGGTGACGTCGGCGACGGTACTGCGCAGCAGGACGTCCTCGCTGCGCCCGAGGATCCGGCACAGCTCCTGATTGACGCGCAGGAACCGCCCCTGCGCATCGATGACCGACAGGCCGACCGAGGCATCGGCGAAGATCGCACCCAGCCGCGCCTCGCGTTCCCCGGCACGCATCGCATCCTCACGCCGCACGGTGATATCGCGCTGGATCGACAGCCAAGCGGTGATCGCGCCATCGGCATCGCGCACCGGGTCGATCGTCCAGTCGACCAGATAGGCGCTGCCGTCCTTGCGGTAATTGATCCCCTCGCCGTGGAAGCCCTCGCCCGCGGCCAACGCATCGCGCATCCGCGCCAGCATCGACCGGTCGGTGCCGGGACCTTGCAGCAGGCGCGGCGTCGCGCCGACCAGCTCGTCGCGGGTATAGCCGGTCAGCTCCTGCATCGCCGGATTGACGTAGCGGATGACCGGGCCGGGCGGGTCGATCGCCGGGCCGGTGATCACGACCGCATGCCGGGCAGCGTCGAGGAGTGTCCATTCGCCGGGAAGATCGCGGGCGGAAAACGGCAGGTCGTCGATCGTCCGCCTCCCTCTTCCGGCCCCTTTCATCGTCTTATCGCCGCGCGCCGCCCGAATCCAGATCGTTCGCATTCCGCACGGTGCCCGATCCGGCGATGAAAACACTTGACGCCGCGCCGCCCAGGCCGCGTTTATCCGCCGCGATGACTCTCAATCTTCTCCTCGTCGAGGACGATACCCTGTATGCCCAGGCGCTAGCCAACGAACTCCGCGCGATCGGTCACGCGATCGCGATCGCGAGCGACGGCCGGCAGGCACTGACCGTGATGAACGAGGCGGCGTTCGATGCGGTGATCCTTGACCGGATGATGCCGCGGCTCGACGGCATGTCGGTGCTCCAGACGTTGCGGGCGGGGGGGATGACGCTGCCGGTGATCATGCTGACCGCGCTGTCCGCTTCGCACGACAAGGTCGAGGGGCTGGAGGCGGGGGCGGACGATTACGTCGTCAAGCCGGTCGCGGCAATGGAGCTGCATGCGCGGCTGACCGCGATCCTGCGCGGGCGCGGCTGGACGACGTCGAGCGCCGACACGCTGCAGGCCGGCGACATCGTCGTCAGCCCGACCACCTTCCGCGCGTGGCGGGGCGGCAGGCCGATCGACCTTGCCAAGCTGGAGCTCAAGCTGCTCGTCGAGCTGGTCCGCAACGTCGATGCGGTGCTGACCCGGGCGATGCTGATCGAGCGGGTGTGGGGCTATGACTTCATCCCCGACACCAACATCGTCGACGTCCATATCCGCCGATTGCGCCGCAAGCTGACCGAGGGCGGCGGCGACGATCCGATCCAGACGTTGCGCGGCATCGGCTATATGATGCGCGGATGAAGCCCAGCCTGCGCGCGCTGACCGTCGGCTTCGTGACGGCGTTCCTCGTCGCGACGGCGGGCACCGGTTTAGCGACCTATCGGCTGACGCTGGGAACGATCGATCGGCTGGTCGACCGGCGGATCGAGAACGTCAGCGCGCTGGTCGCCGCCGACGGCCGCCGTGCCACGGCACCGCTGCTGCTGGCGCGGATCGCCGCGCTCGCGCGGCGACGCGATACCGGCGACATCGGCTTCCAGCTCACCGACGCCGCCGGCGGGCGGCTCGGCGGCAACGTCACGCTGGCTCGGCGGTTCGCGCCGGGCTATGCCGACGTGCGGCGGCGCGACCGTATCCAGGGGTTGTCGGCGGGGCGGGCGTTCACCCGGCCGGTCGGCGACGGGCTGACGCTGACCACGATCGCGGAGACCGAGCCGTTCGACGGCTATCGCGGCGCGCGCCAGTATATCTATCTGCTCGGCTATGCGCTGATCGTGGTGATCGTGCTTGGCGGGCTCATCGCGTTCGGGCAGACGATCGCGCGGCGCTTCGCCGAGACGCGGCTGACGGTGGAGGCGATCATCGCCGGCGATATGCAGCGGCGGGTGGCGGTAACCGGATCGGCCGACGAATTCGACCGCCAGGCGCATGCCTTCAACCGCATGCTCGACCGGATCGCCGAGTTGATGGAGGGGTTGCGCAACGTCTCGAACGACGTCGCGCACGATCTGCGCACGCCGCTCGCCCGGTTGCGCAGCCGGCTGGCGACGATCGCGACGCGGGCGGACGATCGGATGCGCGACGATGTCGAACAAGCGATCGGCGAATGCGATGCGATCCTGGGGATGGTCGGCGCGATGCTGCGCATCGCCGAGATCGAAAGCGGGCGACGCACCGCGGGCTTCACCCGCGTCGATCTAGCCGCATTGGTCGCGGAGATCGGCGAGGCGATGGCACCGGTTGCGGAGGACGGCGGCCGTGATCTGGTAGTCGCAGTGGGCGGTCCGGTGCCGATCACCGGCGACCCGCGGCTGATCGAACAGGCGCTGCTCAACGGCGTCGAGAATGCGCTGCGGCATACGCCGGCGGGGACACGGATCACGCTTGGCGCGGCGATCGAGGGCGATCGTGCCATGGTGACGATCGGCGATGACGGGCCGGGCATAGCGGCGGACCAGCGCGCGCTGGCGCTGCGCCGCTTCGGCCGGCTGGAGGCGAGCCGCAATCGCCCCGGTCATGGTCTGGGATTGCCGCTGATTGCCGCGATCATGCGGCTGCACGGCGGCGACCTGTATCTGGAGGATGGCGAGCCCGGGCTGGTGCTCGGGCTCGCCTTTCCGTGCGATGCGGACAATTAGAACCGTGCCGTCGCTTCCAGGCCCCAGGTGCGGGGCGGATTGAAGTTGGCGTAATCGCCCAGGATGCCGCCGTAGCTGGTCGAGACGAGCTGGCCGTTGGCACCGTAATTGTACACCGGCGACGAATTGGCCGCCGAGCGACGATAGACGTAGGTCGTGTCGAGCAGGTTGCGCACCCAGAAGGCGAACGTGACCTTGTTGTGGTCCGATACCGCGATGTCGGCGAGCGCGAGGCGGCCGTTCATGATGAAGCTGGCCTCGGTCTTCGTCGGCTCGAGCTGGAAGCTGTACTGGCTGCTCGCGTAATTGCCGTCGAGGTGGAAGCGGACGGTGGCATCGCCGTTGCCGATGGGCACGTTATAGTCGATCGCCCCCGACGCGGCGTTGCGCGGCGTGTAGACGATGTAGAGCTGCTGCGCCGGCGCACCCGGGGTCAGCGGGTTCACCGCCGATGGCGCCTTCCAATAGGTGTAGGCGTAGGAACCCGTCAGCGTCAGGCCCTGTACCGGCGCCACGGTCAGATCGGCCTCGATGCCGCGGATCTTGCTCTTGCCGGCGTTGATCGTCTGTTCGATGTGGCTGCCGTTGGTCGGGCTGGACCCGTTGGTGTCGTAATAGTCGAAATCGAACTGCGTGTTCGACCGGTTCATGATGTAGCCGGCGAGGTTCAGACGCGCCTTGTGGTTCCAGAAGTCCATCTTCGAGCCGATTTCATACGACTTGACCGCTTCTGGACCGAACGCATTGAATGCAAGCGAACGGTCGTTCGCGCCGCCGGCGCGGAAGCCGGTCGCATATTTGGCGTAGAGGTGGACGTCCCGCGTCGCGTCGAATGCGACGTTGAGCATCGGGTCGAACCGGCTGATGCTGTTCTGGAAGGCGAACGGCGACACCGTGCCGGCAACCTGCAGGTCCGCACGGTTGTTGACGACGTAGAGCGTGCCGTGACGCTTGTCCTTCGTCCAGCGGCCGCCCGCGGTGATGTGCAGCACGTCGCCCAGCGCCGCCGGCGTGAAGGTCAAATTGCCGAACAGCGAGTAATTGTGGTCGCTCGCCTGGCTGGCGCGGGTGATGAACTGGCAGCTGTTGGCGAATTGCGGCACGGTCGTCGCGAGCGTGTTGTTGCACGACGGGTCGTACTGCTGATAGCCCGAATTGGCGCCGCTGATCGCGTTGGCATTGCCCGGGATCGGGCTGCGGATCGTGTAGGCGGTGCCGTCCGCGTTCCACAGGTTGCTGAGCGGCGTCGCGGCATATTCGGTCGCGTGTTCGGTATAATAATAGGCGCCGGCGACGTAGTCGAACTGCGGCACGCTGCCGACCGCCTGGAATTCCTGGCTGAATTGGTGCTGGCGCAGGTATGAGAGGCTGTAGCGGCTGAAATTGGAGCTCGGCGCGAAGCTGCTGCGCTCCGGACCGCCCGAATTGTCCCACTGGTCGGTGCTGACGCCGCGCCACGCGGTGATCGAGCGAAGCTCGACCGCCGGATCGATCTGATACCGCAGGTTGGACGAGAAGCCGTGCGTGATGTCAACGCTGGGCTGCTGCGGCACGCCGACGTCGGCAACCTTCTGGCGGTCGGGGTGGACGCCGACCAGCGGTGCCTTGGGCGCGATGCAGACTTGCCGACCGGCCGTGGCTTGCGCAGCGGTGATGGTGCCGCCGCACGCGCTGGTCGTGCCCGGCAGGACCAGCGTCGTCCCGCTGAACGCGCCGACCGTATAGCCGTTGGGGTTGTAGTTGGTCAGCTGGCTGAACTGCGGCGTGTTCTCGTCCTTCGCATAATCATAGGCGAAGTCGGCGGTGAGGCCGTCGACCGGCTTCCAGCGCGCCGCGATGCGACCACCCTTGCGATCGTAATAATTCCAGCCGGTCGAGCCCGTCAGCGGGTCCTTCACGGTCGGGTCCTGATGCTGGTAGACGCCGTCCAGCTTCAGCGCGACATTGTAGAAGGACGGCAGATCGACGTGCACGTCGGTGTTGTAGCTGCCGTAATTGCCGACGCCCGCGGTGATGCGGCCGTCGAACACGCCCGTCGGCGCCTTCGAAACGAGCGACAGCGCGCCGCCTTCGGTGTTGCGGCCGAACAGCGTGCCCTGCGGGCCCTTCAGCACCTCGATCCGCTCGATGTCGAACAGCGCGGCGTTGAGGCCCTGCGTCTTACCCAGTGCCACGCCGTCGATGTAGACGCCGACGCCGCCGTCACGCGCGGTCTGGTTCTGGTCGTAGGGGACGATGCCGCGGATGCCGATGGTCAACGCCGACTGGCGCGCTTCGAACGTCGCGATGCGCAGCGACGGAATGGTGCCGTCGGCAAGGTTGAACAGGCTGAGGACGTGACGGTCCTGCAAGCCTTGCGTGTTGAGCACGCTGATCGAGATCGGCGTCTTCTGCAGGTTGGTCTCGCGCCGGGTCGCGGTCACCACGATGTCCTGCAACTGGCTGCCGCCGGTGTCGGGATCGGGATCGGCGACGACCGCCGGTGCTGCCGGGGTGTCGGACTGGGCCTGTGCGAAGGCCGGAGTGGCACCGGTTAGCGCCAGCAGTGCCGCGCCAGCCAGCAGGTACGCACGCGCATGAGAAGAACCGGACAAAGAACGTCCCCCTGAGAATGTTATGTGATGAACCGCGCCACTAGCGGCGGTGGAAGTATTCTCCGTGACTGTTCGGTGACGCCGGTCGATGCATCGATGTCATCTTGAGTTCATGTTGGGGTCGTTGCCGCTGCGTAGGGAGGGGCGGGCGCGTCAGGCGCCTCCCGAACCGCTGCCGGGGACCGACGAAAACGCGCAAATATATGCGAATGCTATGCGTTTTTCGGAAAGCGATCTCGCTTTGCTACGCCCGGCCTGCCTAATCGCACTGCCTGGGACGCGCCCCGCCGTCGATCATGACGACCCGGCCGCGACCAAAAGGGTAACGTGATGATCGTCTATCGTTTATGTGGCGCCGCGCTGCTGTGCGGCCTGCCGGCTTCCGCCCTCGCGCAATCCGCCGCGAGCGACACCGCACCGCCGCCGGCGGTCACCGTTTCGGGTTCGGTCGGGCTGGTGTCCGACTATCGGTTCCGCGGCGTGTCGCAGTCCGACAAGGACATGGCGGTGCAGGGCGGCCTGACCATCGCGCATGACAGTGGGCTGTATGTCGGCACCTGGGCGTCGAACCTCGCCGGCTGGGGTACGTTCGGCGGCGCGAACATGGAGCTTGATCTGATCGGCGGGTACAAGCACGCGCTGGCGCCCAATGCAACGCTCGACGTCGGGCTGACCTGGTACATGTACCCTGGCGGCGCCGACAAGACCGACTTCGCCGAACCCTATGCAAAGCTGACCGGCACCGCCGGTCCGGCGACGCTGACCGCCAGCGTCGCTTATGCGCCCAAGCAGCAGGCGCTGGGCCGCTGGTATCGGACCGGTGCGGAGGCGGCGGCGGGCGTCTATACCGACCGCGGCGACAAGAAGGACAATCTGTACCTCGCCGGCGACGGCGCGCTGGCGGTCGCCGGTACGCCGCTGACCGCGCGTGCGCATGTCGGCCATAGCTGGGGCAATGACGGGCTGGGGCCGAACGCGACGAGCGTGACGCCGACCGGCGATTATTGGGACTGGTCGCTCGGCGCCGACGCGCATTGGCGCAGCCTGACGCTCGGCGTGAGCTACGTCGACACCGACATCAGCGGCCGCGACTCCGCCTATCTCCAGCCGAGCTTCAGCCGCGGCCAGGACGGCCGCGGCAGCATCGCCGACGGCGCGATCGTCGTCGGCCTCACCGCCGCTTTCTGAGGACACCGCCATGCACGATTTGCTGTGGATCGCGATTATGATCGGGCTGGTGGCGGCGACGCTCGCCTACGCCCGGCTCTGCGACAACGCCTGACCGGAGACGCACGCCATGACGCTCGACCTGTGGCTGGCGGCGCTGACCGCGCTGGGCCTGCTCATCTATCTCGTGGCGGTGCTCATCCGCCCCGAACGCTTCTAGAAAGGAGCGCATTCCCATGACCTTGCAGGGATGGATCCTGATCCTCGCATTCGTCGGCATCCTGCTGGCGCTGACCAAGCCCGTCGGTATGTGGCTGTTCGCCCTGTACGAGGGGCGGCGCACGCCGCTCCACGCGCTGCTCGGCCCGGTCGAGACCGGCTTCTACAGGCTCGCCGGCATCGACCCGACCGCCGAACAGGGCTGGCGCCGCTACGCCGTCCATATGCTGATCTTCAACGTCGCGCTGATGGCCTTTACCTATGCGGTGCTGCGCTTGCAGGGCGTGCTGCCCGGCAATCCGCAGGGGCTCGCCGGTCTGTCGCCCGACCTCGCGTTCAACACCGCGGTCAGCTTCACCACCAATACCAACTGGCAGAGCTATGGCGGCGAATCGACGATGTCGAACCTCAGCCAGATGCTCGGGCTGACGATCCACAATTTCCTGTCGGCGGCGACCGGCATCGCGCTCGCCTTCGCATTGTTTCGCGGCTTCGCGCGCCGCGAGGCGAAGGCGATCGGCAATTTCTGGGCGGATTGCACGCGCGTTACGCTCTACCTGCTGCTGCCGCTCTGTATCGTCTACACCGTGTTCCTGATCGCCAGCGGCGTGCCGCAGGCGCTCGCCGGCGTCGTCGACGTCACCACGCTGGAGGGGGCGAAACAGTCGCTGCTGCTCGGCCCGGTCGCCAGCCAGGAGGCGATCAAGATGCTCGGCACCAACGGCGGCGGCTTCTTCAACGCCAATAGCGCGCATCCGTTCGAGAACCCGACCGCGCTGACCAACATGGTGCAGATGCTGTCCATCTTCCTGATCGGTTTCGGCCTGACCTGGACGTTCGGCAAGGCGGTCGGCAACACGCGGCAGGGCTGGGCGATCCTGTCGGCGATGGTGATCCTGTTCCTCGCCGGCGTCACCGTCACCTATTGGCAGGAAGCGGCGGGCAACCCCGTGCTCCACCACCTCGGCGTCGGCGGCGGCAATATGGAGGGCAAGGAGGTACGTTTCGGCGTCGCCGCCTCGTCGCTGTTCGCGGTCGTCACCACCGCCGCCTCGTGCGGCGCGGTCAACAGCATGCACGACAGCTTCACCGCATTGGGCGGGCTGGTGCCGCTGTTCAACATCCAATTGGGCGAGGTCGTGATCGGCGGCGTCGGCGCTGGTATCTACGGCTTCCTGCTGTTCGCGATCCTCGCGGTGTTCGTCGCCGGGCTGATGGTCGGGCGCACCCCCGAATATGTCGGCAAGAAGATCGAGAGCCGCGAGGTCAAGCTCGCGGTGCTGGCAATCGCGGTGCTGCCGCTGATGATCCTCGGCCTCACCGCCTTGTCGTCGGTGGTGGCACCGGGGCTGGCGGGGCCGCTCAACAAGGGGCCGCACGGCTTCGGCGAGATCCTCTACGCCTTCACCAGCGCGGTCGGCAACAACGGCTCGGCCTTCGCCGGGCTGAGCGCGAACACGCCCTATTACAACGGGCTGCTCGGATTGGCGATGTGGGTGGGACGGTTCTTCATCATCGTGCCGATGCTCGCCATCGCCGGCAGTCTCGCCGCCAAGAAGCACACGCCGGAAAGCGCCGGCTCGTTTCCGACCACCGGCGGCCTGTGGGTCGGCCTGCTCGTCGGCATCGTGCTGATCCTCGGCGGGCTCACCTTCCTGCCGGGCCTCGCGCTCGGTCCCATCGCGGATCATCTCGCCATGATCCACGGCCAACTCTCCTAAAAGGCGCCGCACATGGCACGCGCACAAACCAAATCCCTGTTCACCGCCGACCTGATCCTGCCGGCGATCGGCGATGCGTTCCGCAAGCTCGATCCGCGCCAGCTCGTCCGCAACCCGGTGATGTTCGTCACCGCCGTCGTCGCGCTGCTGCTCACCGCCTTGCTCGCAGTCGGCAGCGACGGGCTGACCATCGGCTTCAAGCTGCAACTCGTCGTCTGGCTGTGGCTGACGGTGCTGTTCGGCACCTTCGCCGAGTCGCTGGCGGAAGGCCGCGGCAAGGCGCAGGCGGCCAGCCTGCGCGACGCCAAGGCGGAGCTGCGCGCCAAGCAGCTGATCGGCGTGGCCGATGCGTGGGAATGGGTGCCCGCCAGCCGGCTGTCGATCGGCGACGTGGTGCTGGTCGAGACCGGCGACCTGATCCCCAGCGACGGCGAGGTGATCGCCGGCGTCGCCTCGGTCAACGAGGCGGCGATCACCGGCGAGAGCGCGCCCGTGATCCGCGAGGCGGGCGGCGACCGTTCGGCGGTGACCGCGGGCACGCGCGTCATCTCCGACAGCATCCGCGTGCGGGTGACGGTCAATCCGGGACAGGGTTTCCTCGACCGGATGATCGCGCTGGTCGAGGGCGCCGAGCGGCAGAAGACGCCGAACGAGATCGCGCTGACCATCCTGCTCGTCGGCCTGACGATCATCTTCCTGATCGCGGTCGGCACGGTGCCGGGCTTCGCCGCTTATGCCGGCGGGTCGATCCCGGTGTCGATCCTCGCCGCGTTGCTGATCACGCTGATCCCGACGACGATCGCCGCATTGCTGTCGGCGATCGGCATCGCGGGCATGGACCGGCTGGTGCGCTTCAACGTGCTTGCCAAGTCGGGCCGCGCGGTGGAGGCGGCGGGCGACGTCGACGTGCTGCTGCTCGATAAGACCGGCACGATCACGATCGGCGACCGTCAGGCAAGCGAGTTCCGCGCGGTCGCCGGGGTCAGCCCGAGCGAGCTCGCCGAGGCGGCGCTGCTCGCCAGCCTCGCCGACGAGACGCCGGAGGGCCGCTCGATCGTCACGCTGGCGCGCGAACGTTTCCAAGTCGCCACCGCGCGGCTGCCCGACGATGCCGAGGTGATCGCGTTCACCGCGCAGACGCGTATCTCGGGCGTGCAGATCGGCGCGACCCTGATCCAGAAGGGCGCGGTCGATTCGATCCTGCGCGCCAATGCGGGCGCGGGCGAGACCGCGGCGGCGACCGAGCTGCGCCGCGCCACTGACGAGATCGCACGCGCCGGCGGCACCCCGCTCGCGGTGGCGATGGACGGGCGGCTGCTCGGCGCGATCTTCCTCAAGGACGTGGTCAAGGCGGGCATCCGCGAACGCTTCGGCGAGCTGCGCACGATGGGCATCCGCACGGTGATGATCACCGGCGACAATCCGCTGACCGCCGCGGCAATCGCCGCCGAGGCGGGGGTGGACGACTTCCTCGCCCAGGCCACGCCCGAGGACAAATTGGCGCTGATCCGCAAGGAGCAGCAGGGCGGCAAATTGGTCGCGATGTGCGGCGACGGCACCAACGACGCGCCCGCCCTGGCGCAGGCCGATGTCGGCGTCGCGATGAACACCGGCACGCAGGCGGCGCGCGAGGCGGGCAATATGGTCGATCTCGACAGCGATCCGACCAAGCTGATCGAGGTGGTCGGGCTCGGCAAGCAATTGCTGATGACGCGCGGCGCGCTGACCACTTTCTCGGTCGCCAACGACGTCGCCAAATATTTCGCGATCATCCCGGCGATGTTCGTCGCGCTCTATCCCGGGCTCGGCGTGCTCAACGTGATGGGGTTGGCGACGCCGCAATCGGCAATCCTCAGCGCGATCATCTTCAACGCGCTGATCATCCCGCTACTCGTGCCGCTGGCGCTGAAGGGCGTGGCGTACAAGCCGATGGCGGCGGGGCCGCTGCTCGCGCGCAACCTCGCGGTCTACGGGCTGGGCGGGCTGCTCGCCCCCTTCGCGGGGATCAAGCTGATCGACCTCGCCGTGGGCGGCCTGGGACTGGCGTAACACGCAACATCTGCCCCTCCCGCGGGCGGGAGGGGCGAAAGGACCGACGATGACTTCCGATTTCACTTCCGCGCTACGTCCCGCGCTCGTGCTGACGATCCTGTTCGCAGCCTTGCTCGGGATCGGCTATCCCCTTGCGATGACCGGTATCGGACAGACGCTTTTCCCCGTTCAGGCTAATGGCAGCCTCGTCACCGCGGGTGGCAGGGTGATCGGCTCGACCGTGGTCGGGCAGGCGTTCGTCAGCGACCGCTATTTCCAGACGCGGCCCTCGGCCGCCGGGAAGGGCTATGACGGACTGGCGTCTTCCGGCTCCAACCTCGGCCCCGCCAGCAAGGCGCTGGTCGCGCGCGTCACGCCCGACGTGGCGAAGCGCCGCGGCGAGGGCGCGACCGGGCCGCTGCCCGCCGATCTGGTCACCGCGAGCGGTTCGGGGCTCGACGCCGATCTGTCGCCCGCCGCGGCGCTGGTGCAGGCGGCGCGGGTCGCGCGGGTTCGCGGCCTGCCGGTCGGGACGGTGCGCGCACTCGTCCAGCGGGAGGTGGAGGATTCGCCGTTCGGCGATCCGCACGTCAACGTGCTCGCGCTCAACCGGGCGCTCGACGCGGGCCGGTGAACGACGCCGCCGCCCGCCCCGATCCCGACGCCCTGCTGCGCCATGCCGCGCAGGAGGGGCGCGGGCGGCTGAAGATCTTCCTCGGCGCCGCGCCCGGCGTCGGCAAGACCTACGAGATGCTGTCCGAGGGCGCGGCGCAGGCGCGCGAGGGCGTCGACGTCGTCATCGGCGTGGTCGAGACGCACGGGCGCAGCGAGACCGAGGCGCTGACCCGCGGCTATACGATCGTGCCGCGGCGGACGGTGGTACACGAGGGCCATGGCCTCGCCGAGATGGACCTCGACGCGATCCTGGCGCGGGCGCCGCGGCTGGTGCTGGTCGACGAACTCGCGCACAGCAACGCGCCGGGCAGCCGCCACGCCAAGCGCTATCAGGACGTCGAGGAGCTGCTCGCGGCGGGGATCGACGTCTATTCCACGGTCAATATCCAGCACGTCGAGAGCCTTAACGACGTCGTCGCCGGCTTCACCCGCGTCCGGGTGCGCGAGACGGTGCCCGACCGCATCCTCGAACTGGCGGAGATCGAGGTCGTCGATATCCCGCCCGACGAGCTGATCGAGCGGCTGAAGGCGGGCAAGGTCTATCTGCCGCAGGAGGCGACGCGGGCGCTCGCGCATTTCTTCTCCAAGACCAATCTGTCGGCGTTGCGCGAGCTGGCGCTGCGCCGCGCCGCACAGGCGGTCGATGCACAGATGCTCGACCATGTCCGCGCGCTCGGCGTCGGCGGCACCTGGGCGGGCGGCGAGCGCGTCGTCGTCGCGGTCAGCGAGGCGGCGGGGGTGGAATCGCTGGTCCGCGCCGCCAAGCGGCTCGCCGATGCGCTGCATGCGCCGTGGACCGCGGTGTTCATCGAGACGCCGCGCACGCAGGGGTTCGGCGCGGCGGAGCACCGTCAGGTCGCCAGGGCGATGAACCTGGCGACGCAGCTCGGCGGGGCGGCGGCGGCGGTGCCGGCGCAGACCGTACTCGCCGGGCTCAAGGCCTATGTCGGCGAGGCGCGCGCGACGCAGCTCATCGTCGGCAAATCGTCGCGATCGCGCTGGTTCGAGCTGCGCCACGGCTCGATCGTCGACCGGCTGGTGCGCGAGGCGCCCGATATCGCGATCCACGTGCTGCCGATGGCCGCCACGGCGCGCGGTCCGCGCCGGGCGCCGCCCGACCGCTGGGGCAGCCGCAGCGGCTATGCCTGGACAGGGGCGATGGTCGCGGCGGTGACCGGGATCGCCAGCGCGCTGTTCCATATCCTCGACCTCGGCAACGTCGCCTTGCTCTACCTGCTGCCGGTGATGATGGCGGCGAGCCTGTTCGGCCTGTGGACCGGGCTGTTCGCCGGGCTCGCGTCGAGCATCGCCTATAATTTCTTCTTCCTGCCGCCGACCGGCACGCTGACGATCAGCAATCCCGAAAACGTCGTGTCGGTGCTGGTGCTGCTCGGCATCGCGATCGCGACCAGCCACCTGACGGCGCGGGTGCGGGCGCAGGCGGACATCGCCGCGGCGAGCGCGCGGACCAATGCGGCGCTCGCCGGCTTCCTGCGCCAGCTCACCCGGCTGAACGATCCCGTCGCGGTGGCGCAGGCGATCTGCGAGGAGGTCGGGCAATTGTTCGGGCTGCGCACGGTGATGCTGGTCGCCGAGGGGGCGGGGCTGGCGGTGCAGGCGGCGAACGGCAGCGACTATCGGCTCGAGACAATGGAGATGGCGGCGGCGCAATGGGCCCATGACGGCGGCGCGCCGGCGGGGCGCGGCTCGGCGACGCTCGCCGCGTCGCAATGGTTCTTCCAGCCGCTGGTGACCGGCGAGCGGACGCTCGGCGTGCTCGGTCTCGCCAACGAGGCGGGCGGCGATCCGCTGCGCCCCGACCAGATCCCGCTGTTCATGAACCTCGTCGAACAGGCGACGCTGGCGCTCGAACGGCTGCGGCTGGAGATCGAGACGCGCGACCTCGGCGCGATGCGCGAGCGCGAGCGGCTGCGCACCGCGCTGCTGTCGTCGGTCAGCCACGATCTGCGCACGCCGCTAACCGCGGTGATCGCCGCGGCCGCCGAGCTGCATCATGGCGCCACGCCGGAATTGATCGCGACGATCGAGGGCGAGGCGGCGCGGCTGCATCGCTTCGTCGCCAACCTGCTCGACATGGCGCGGGTCGAGGCGGGGGCGCTGACGCTGCGCATGGAGGCGGTCGACCTCGCCGATGCGGTCGCCGGCGCGGCGCATGACGCCCGCCGCGCGCTTGAGGGGCATGCGGTGCAGCTTGACGTGCCGCCCGACCTGCCGCTGGTCCGCGCCGACCAGCAATTGCTCCACCATTGCCTGCTCAACCTGCTCGACAATGCCGGCCGCTATGCCGATCCCGGCACGCCGATCCGCGTCGAGGCGCGCCATCGCTACGGCGTCATCCTGCTGTCGGTCGAGGACGAGGGGCCGGGCCTGCCGCCGGGGCGCGAGGCGGAGGTGTTCGACACCTTCCGCCGCTTCGCCGGTTCGGATCGCGCGATCGGCGGCACCGGGCTGGGGCTGGCGATCGTCAAGGCGTTCGCCGCGGCGATGGGCATCGGCGTCGAGGCGGCGAACCGGCAGGATCGGGCGGGCGCGCGCTTCGGCCTGTCCTTTCCGGCGGCGTTGATCGTGCGCGACATGGCGGAGGAGCGCGACTGATGGCGGCCAAGATATTGGTGGTGGACGACGAACAGCCGATCCGCCGGCTGTTGCGCAACACGCTGGAACGCGCCGGCTATGCGGTGGTCGAGGCGATCAACGGCCGCGAGGCGCTCGCGGCGGTCGCCGCCGAGACGCCCGACGCGGTACTGCTCGACCTCGGCCTGCCCGATCGCGACGGGCTCGAACTGGTGCCGCTGATCCGCCGGGCGGGCGATGCGGTGATCCTCGTCGTCTCGGCGCGCGACGCGACCGACCAGAAGGTCGCGGCGCTCGATCTCGGCGCCGAGGATTACGTCACCAAGCCCTTCGACGGCGAGGAATTGCTCGCGCGGTTGCGCGCGGCGCTGCGCCACCGCGGCATCGATGCGGCGGCGGCGAGCGTCATCCGCCGCGACGGGCTGGAGATCGACCTCGACCAGCGGATCGTCCGGCGGGGCGGCGAGGCGTTCCATCTGACGCGCAAGGAGCATGACGTGCTCGCGGTGCTCGCCCGCCATCCCGGGCGGGTGGTGACGCACCAGCGCATCCTGGCGGCGGCCTGGGGCGGCGACGACGATCCGCGGGTCGAATATCTGCGCATCGTCGTGCGCAACCTGCGCCTGAAGCTGGAGGAGCCGAGCGCGACGGGAAGCGTGATCGCCAACGAATTGGGCGTGGGATATCGGCTGCTGGTGGGGTGAGGGCGTTTCGGTACATTCCTCCCCGTGCCGGGGAGGAATTGGGGGCGGCCGTCAGGACTCCCGTCCCGGAAACGGCTGCAACGGCAGCACCATGCCGGCGGCGACGAAATAGACCTCGCGCATCGCCGCCGCGACCTGCTGGTTGAGCCGGCCCGCGGCGTCGCGGAAGGCGCGGCCGAGCGGATGGTCGGGGACGATGCCGAGGCCGACCTCGTTGCTGACGACGAACAGCGGCAGCGGGGTCGCGGCGAGCGCGGCGAGCAGGGCGTCCGATCGCGCCGCGACATCGTGGTCGCCGAGCATCACGTTGGTCAGCCAGAGCGTCAGACAGTCGATCAGGATCGCGCCCGTCCCGATCCCGCCGATCGCCTCGGGCAGCGCGAGCGGGCATTCGACGGTCGTCCAGCGCGCGTCGCGGTCGGCGCGGTGGCGGGCGATGCGGTCGGTCATCTCGCCGTCCCATGCCTCGGCCGTGGCGAGATAATGGAGCGGGCCGGCGCAGCGCTCGGCGGCGGCCTGCGCCAGCCGGCTCTTGCCCGAGCGGGCACCGCCCAGGAACAGCGTCTTGGCTGCGATCATCTTGCCTTCGTCTCCGCGGGGTTATAGGGGCGCCGATGCGACAGGTTCCCAGAGATGGGATGAAAAGGGAACCCGGAAGCGAGCCTGAGGCTCGCCAGCCGGGGCTGCCCCCGCAACTGTGACCGGCGAGCCCTGCTCCTCCGTGTGCCACTGGATCATCCCGATCCGGGAAGGCCGGGCAGGGCGACGACCCGCGAGCCAGGAGACCTGCCCGTCGCGGTTGTCCTTCGTGCGGACGGGGTGTGCCGGCGCGATCGAGGGTTTCCTCGCGAGACGACGATGTTGGGGGCGTTGCGCGGCGGACCAAAGGTTCCGGCGAATCCGCGGTGCGTGCTCCCGTTGTTGCAACGAGGGGAAAACCATCGTGACGAAATACGCCTGTCTCATCCTGCTGCCGTGCATCGCGGTCGCGACACCTGCCTTCGGACAGAATGCGCAATCGACCAGTGGCCTGGAGCAGGTCGCCGACGCCGGCAGCGACATCCTCGTCACCGCCAATCGCGAGGCGCGGCCCGCGTCCACCGTCGGCCAGGCGGTGACCGTCCTCGACACCGCGACGATCACCCAGCGGCAGGCGGTCGTCGTCGCCGACCTGCTGCGCCAGACGCCCGGCGTCAGCGTGACGCGCAACGGCGGCGTCGGCACCGCGACCTCGGTCAACATCCGCGGCGCGGAGAGCGACCAGACCGTCGCGCTGATCGACGGGATCAAGCTCAACGATCCCTCGTCGCCGGGCGGCGGCTTCGACTTCGGCGGGCTGCTGATCGGCAATATCGCGCGGATCGAGGTGCTGCGCGGCGCGCAATCGGTGCTGTGGGGCAGTCAGGCGATCGGCGGCGTCGTCAACCTCATCACCCGCCAGCCGACCGAACAGGTCGCGGTCAACGCGCGCGTCGAGGGCGGCTGGCACGAGACCGGGCAGGGCTTCGCCAACGTCTCGGGCAAGATGGGGCCGGTGTCGGCGAGCCTGGGCGGCGGCTATTACACCACCGAGGGCATCTCGGCCTATGCGCCCGGCACGGAGCGCGACGGCTATCGCAACTATGCTGCCAACGGCAGCCTCGGCATCGCGCTGGCGTCGACCGTGTCGGTCGACCTGCGCGGTTTCTATTCCAACGGCCGCACCGATATCGACGGCGGCTTCCCTCTGCAGGACACCCGCGAATACGGCGAGTCCGAGCAGTGGACCGGCTATGCCGGCCTCAACGCGGCGCTGTTTGGCGGCAAATTGCGCAACCGCTTCGGCTATGCGCACACCGATACCAACCGGCACAATTACGATCCCGACGGCACGCCGACCGAGACCTTCGCTGGCAAAGGGCGCAACGACCGGATCGAATATCAGGGCGTCGCCGATCTGAGTTCCGCGGTGTTCGCCACCTTCGGCGCGGAGCGTGAGGTGTCGCGCTTCACCACGGCGAGCTACGGCGGGCCGGTGACGCAGGGACGGGCGCGGATCTTCAGCGTCTATGGCCAGCTCGCGGTGACGCCGATCGCCGGGCTGACCGCGACCGGCGGCGTGCGCCACGACGATCACAATCGCTTCGGCGGCGCGACGACCTGGTCGGGCAGCGGCGTCTATACGCCCAACGACGGCGCGACCGCGATCCGCGCGAGCTATTCGGAAGGGTTCAAGGCGCCGTCCTTGTACCAGTTGCAGAGCGAATATGGGAATGGCGCGCTGCGCCCCGAACGCTCGCGCGGCTGGGACGCGGGCGTGACGCAGAAGGCGCTCGACGGCGCGGTCGAGGCGAGCGCGACCTATTTCCGCCGCACCTCGTTCGACCTCATCAATTTCGTGTCCTGCGACACGTCGGTGGGGATTTGCGCCGACCGGCCGTTCGGCACCTATGACAATGTCGCGCGGGCGCGGGCGCAGGGCGTCGAATTCGCGCTGACGCTGCGCCCGGTCGAGGCGCTGACGGTCAGCGCCGCCTACACCTATCTGGATGCCAAGAACCGTTCGACCGGCACCGCCAATGCCGGCCGCGACCTGGCGCGGCGGCCGGACAACAGCGTGTCGGTCAACGCCGATTATCGCTGGCCGTTCGGGCTGACCACCGGCGCGACCGTCACCGCGGTGGGGGACAGTTTCAACAATGCGTCCAACACGCAGCGGCTCGACGGCTATGTCGTCACCGACGTGCGCGCGTCCTTCCCGATCGTCGACCATGTCGAGGTCTATGGTCGGATCGAGAATGCGTTCGACGCGCGCTATCAGACGATCCTGCAATATGGCCAGCCGGGGCGCGGGGCCTTCGGCGGCGTTCGCCTGACCTATTGATGATCGTCCCGCGCCCGACCGCCCCGCATCCCTGGGCCACCTTCTGCGCTCATGGCGGGCGGGTGGCGGAGGCGCGCGCGGCGTTCGGCCGCGCGGACTGGATCGACCTGTCGACCGGGATTGCGCCGTGGAGCTGGCCGGTCGAGACGCTCGTGGGGCTCGATCGCCTGCCCGAACCGACGGAAATCGCGGCGCTGGAAGCGGCGGCGGCGCGGGCGTTCGGCGTCGCCGACGCGGCGCAGGTCGTCGCGGTGCCGGGGACCGATCTGGCGATGCGGCTGCTCGCGCCGCTGATCAGCGCCCGCGCGCCGGCGGTGCGGCATCCCGGCTATGCCGGGCATCGCGCGGCGTGGCCGGAGGCGGAACTGGTGGCGGAGGGGCCGGGCGACCACGACCTGTTCGTGCTGGCGAGCCCGGCCAATCCCGACGGGCGCATCGCCGATCCGGCCGGCCTGCTGGCGACGACGATGCCGCTGGTGCTCGACGAAGCCTATGCCGACCCTGCGCCCGGCCTGTGCCCGCAGGCGTCTGACCGGCTGATCGTGTTGCGATCGTTCGGCAAATTCTATGGTCTGCCGGGATTGCGGCTCGGCTTTGTGGTGACGGGGGCGGGGATCGCCGGCGGGCTGCGCGCGATGCTCGGCGACTGGCCGGTGTCGTCGCCGGCGGTCGCGATCGGCACCGCCGCCTATCGCGATGCCGCATGGCGGCGGGCGCAGGCGAGCCGCATCGTCGAGACGGGGGTGCTGCTCGATACGGTGCTGCACGAGGCCGGGCTGGCGCTGGCCGGCAGCGCGCCGTTGTTCCGGCTGATCGCCTGCGACGATGCCGCGCGGCTGTTCGAGACGCTCGCGCATCATGCTATCCTGACCCGTCCCTTTGCCGACCGGGCCGACCGGCTGCGCATCGGCCTGCCGCGCGGCGCGGCGGCGCTCACCCGCCTCGCCGCGGCCCTCGAGGAGTATCGCTCATGACCGACGACTATGCCTGTCACAACGCCCGCATGGCGAAGGTCGCCGCGGCGCGCGAGAAGATGCAGGCGCGCCGTACGCTCGAACGCGGCCTGCTGATCGTCCACACCGGCAACGGCAAGGGCAAGTCGTCCTCCGCCTTCGGGATGGCGATCCGCAGCATCGGCTGGGGCCTGAAGGTCGCGATCCTCCAGTACGTCAAAGGCAAATGGGAAACGGGCGAGCGCAACTTCTTCGAGGCGCATCCCGATCTCGCGACGTTCGAGGTAATGGGCGAGGGCTTCACCTGGGATACGCAGGACCGCGCGCGCGACATCGCCGCGGCGCAGGCGGCATGGGAGCGGTCGAAGGCGATGATCCTCGATCCGGGAATCGATTTCGTCATCCTCGACGAGCTCAACATCGTGCTGCGCGACGGGACGCTGGCGATCGACGATATCGTGGCGTTCCTCAAGGACCGGCCGCTGACCAAGCATATCTGCATCACCGGCCGCCATGCCCGGCCCGAGCTGCTGGAGATCGCCGATCTGGTCACCGAGTTCGGCGAGGTGAAACATCCCTACAATGCCGGGTTCAAGGCGCAGAAGGGCGTCGAATATTGATCCGGCCGCTCGCCGTTGCGCTCGCCGCGCTGCCGCTGCTGTCGGCGGCCCCGCCGCCGCGGCCCCCGCGGATCGTGTCGATCAATCCGTGTATCGACGCGGTGCTGATGCACGTCGCCGACCCCGCGCAGATCGCCGGGATCAGCCATTATTCGCAGGACCCGCGCGCGACCTCGATTCCCCTGACGCAGGCGAGGCGCTTCACCGCGACCTCGGGCACCGCGGAGGAGGTGGTGGCGCTGGCGCCCGACATGGTGCTGACCGGCCCGCATGTCGCGCCCGCGACGATCGCGGCGCTGACCCGGATGAAGATTCGCATCGTCCAATATCCGGTGCCGGATACGGTCGTGGAGAGCGAGGAGCAGGTGCGCGACATCGCCCGCGTCGTCGGCCATCCGCAGCGCGGCGTGGCGCTGGCGGCGCGGATCGCGGCGGCGGCGCGGCCGGCGGCGGTGACGCCGGTGCCGGCGCTGATCTGGCAGTCGGGCGGGCTGGTGCCGGGTAGCGGCACGCTGCCTGCCGAACTGCTGCGCCGCGCCGGGTTTCGCGACATGAGCGCGGTCTATGGCTTGAAGAAATGGGACGTGCTGCCGCTCGAATATCTCGTCGCGCGGCCACCGCGCGTCTTGCTGTCGACCGCCGCGGCGGACGTCGGCGAGGATCGGATGACGTCGCATCCGGCGGTGCGGCGGCTGGCGGGGCGGATCACCGTCGCCCCCTATCCGACGCGGCTGATGAATTGCGGCGGGCCGACGATCATCGCGGCGATGGCGCGGCTGCGACAGGTGCGCGGGGGATTCGGGGCATGACGCGGCTCAATATCGGACTGGTGGTCGCGCTGCTCGCCGTCGCGGCGCTGTCGGTCGCGGCGGGCAAGGTGTGGGTGCCGTGGGACGCGTGGACCGCCACCGATCCGCGTTCGATCATCATCGTCGAGCTGCGCCTGCCGCGCACCGTGCTGGCGCTGGTCGTCGGCGCGGCGCTCGGCCTGTCGGGGGCGGTGATGCAGGGCTATCTGCGCAATCCCCTCGCCGATCCGGGGCTGTTCGGCGTGTCGACAGGCGCGGCGTTCGGCGCGGTGCTGGCGCTCTATTTCGGCTATGCCGCGCAGATATGGCTGTTGCCGGGCTTCGCGCTGGTCGGCGCGGGGGTGACGATGGCGTTGCTCGCGCTGATCGCGGGCCGCTCGGGTAGCCTGATCCTGTTCACGCTGGCGGGGATGATCCTCACCAGCATCTTCGGGTCGCTGACCAGCCTTGCGATCAGCCTCGCGCCGACGCCGTTCGTCTCGTCGCAGATCGTGACGTGGCTGCTCGGCGCGCTGACCGACCGGAGCTGGGACGACGTCAAGGTCGCCGCGCCGCTGGTCGCGGTCGGTGCGGCATTGCTGTTCGCCACCGGCCGCTCGCTCGACGCGCTGACGCTCGGCGAACAGGCGGCACGGTCGATGGGGGTCGATCCGGCGCGGCTGCAATGGCTGGTGATCGCCGGGGTGGCGCTGACCGTCGGGGCGTCGGTGGCGACGGCGGGGCAGATCGGCTTCGTCGGGCTGATCGTGCCCCATATGGTGCGGCCGTTCGCCGGGCATCGACCGTCGGCGATCCTGCTGCCCTCGGCGCTGGGCGGTGCGCTGCTGCTGACGCTGGCCGATGCGCTGGTGCGGATCGCGCCGACGGTGAGCGAGCTGCGGCTCGGCATCGCGATGTCGATGCTGGGCGGGCCGTTCTTCCTCTATCTGCTCGTCGCGATGCGCCGGAGGCTCGCATGACCGGTCTGGCGGCCGAGGGGATCGGCCTGACGCTCGGCGGCAACCGGGTGCTCGACGACGTCAGCTTCGCGTTCCGGCGTGGGCGGGTGACCGCGCTGCTCGGCGCGAACGGTGCGGGCAAGAGCACGTTGCTTGGCTGTCTCGCCGCGCTGCGCCGGCCCGACCGGGGCGCGGCGACGCTCGACGGGGTCGACGTGCAGGCGCTCGACCGGCGGGCGCGGGCGCGCGCCATCGGGTTGCTGCCGCAGGCGGCGGACGTGCATTGGGATATCGATGTCGCGACGCTCGTCGGGCTCGGGCGGCTGCCGCATCGCGGCCGCTGGGGCGAGACCGACGACGACCGCGCCGCGGTGGCGCGCGCGCTGGCGGCGACCGACATGACCGGCTTCGCGACGCGCGGCGTCGAGCGGTTGTCGGGCGGCGAGCGCGGCCGGGCCTTGCTCGCGCGGGTGCTGGCGGGCGAGCCCGACTGGCTGCTCGCCGACGAGCCGCTCGCCAGCCTCGATCCGGCGCACCAGCTCGACGTGCTCGCGCGGCTGAGCGGTGTCGCCCGAGCGGGAAGCGGCGTGGTGCTGGTGCTGCACGACCTGCATCTCGCGGCGCGGATCGCCGACGATGCGGTGCTGCTGCGCGGCGGGCGCGTCGTCGCGGCGGGGCCGGCGGATACGGTGCTGACCGCGCCGCTGATCGCGCAGGCCTATGGGGTAGAGGTCGAGATCGGCGTCACCCCGGCCGGCCAGCGCTTCATCCTGCCGATCGCGCGGTGAGCCATGCGCTGCCGCTGCTCCTCATGCTGATCGCGGAGGCGGCGTTCGGCTATCCTCGGCGCTGGCGGCATCCGGTGGTGGCGGTGGGCGCGCTGATCGATGCGGTCGAGCGGGGTTGGAACCGTGGCGATGCGCTGCGGCAGCGACTGGGCGGGGTGGCGCTGCTGGCGATATTGGTCGGACTGTCGGTGCTGACCGGCGTCGGCATAGAGCGGCTGGCGGGGGACCGCTGGGGGCTGGTTACGGTGGTGGCGATCGGGGCGACCGGGCTGGCGCAGCGCAGCCTGTACGATCATGTCGCGGCGGTGCTGACGCCGCTGGCGCATGGCGACCTGCCGGCGGCGCGGCAGGCGGTGGCGATGATCGTCGGACGCGATACCGACCGGCTCGACGAGGGCGGCGTCGCCGTCGCGGCGATCGAAAGCCTTGCCGAGAGCTTCTGCGACGGCGTCGTCGCGCCCGCTTTCTGGTTCCTCGTTGCCGGTCTGCCGGGGTTGTTCGCGGCCAAGGCGATCAACACCGCTGATTCGATGGTCGGGCATCGCACGCCGCGGCTCATTCGGTTCGGTTGGGCGTCGGCGCGCGCGGACGATCTGGTCAACTGGCTGCCGGCGCGGCTGTCGGGCGGGCTGATCTGTCTGGCGGGGTGGGGCGGCTGGCGCACGATGCTGCGCGACGCACGCCGCCACGCCTCGCCCAACGGCGGCTGGCCCGAGGCGGCGATGGCGGGGGCGCTGGGGCGGCGGCTGGGCGGCGCGGTGTCGTATGACGGCGAGCCGGCGCAGCGGGCGGTGCTGGGCGCGGGGCCGGCGCCGGATGCCGCCGATCTGGCGCGGGCGCTGCGCCGCTACCGGATCGCCTGCCTGCTGCTGTGGATCATGGTCGGAGCGCTGGCATGGGCGCGGTGATGATGCAGGGGACCGGTTCCGACGTCGGCAAGTCGGTGCTCGTCGCCGGCCTGTGCCGCGCGCTCGCCAACCGTGGCCTTGTCGTCCGCCCGTTCAAGCCGCAGAATATGTCGAACAACGCCGCGGTCACCGCCGACGGCGGCGAGATCGGCCGCGCGCAGGCGTTGCAGGCGATCGCCGCGCGCGTCGCGCCGAGCGTCGACATGAACCCGGTGCTGCTCAAGCCGCAGAGCGACCGCACCTCGCAGCTCGTCGTCGCGGGCCGGTCGCGCGGGACGCTGGCGGCGGGGGACTATTGGCGGCGCAAGCCCGATCTGCTCGGCGAGGTGCTCGATGCCTATCGGCGGTTGGCGGCGGCGGCGGATATCGTCGTGGTCGAGGGGGCGGGGTCGCCCGCGGAGATCAACCTGCGCCGCAACGACATCGCCAACATGGGCTTCGCGCGTGCCGCCGGGGTGCCGGTGGTGCTGGTCGGCGATATCGACCGCGGCGGGGTGATCGCCGCCCTGGTCGGGACCAAGGCGGTGATCGATCCGGAGGATGCGGCGATGATCCACGGCTTCATCGTCAACAAATTCCGCGGCGACCCCGCCTTGTTCGAGGACGGCGTGACCGCGATCGCCGATCGCACCGGCTGGCGCAGCATCGGCGTCGTGCCGTGGCTGGCGGAGGCGGCGCGGCTGCCCGCCGAGGATGCGGTGGCGCTCGGGCGGGAGAGCGGCGGCGCGGGGGTGACGATCGCGGTGCCGATGCTGTCGCGGATTGCCAATTTCGACGATTTCGATGCACTGGCGCACGAGTCCGGCGTGCGGCTGGCGATGATCCCGCCGGGCCGGCCCTTGCCGGGCGATGCCGCGCTGGTCGTGCTGCCGGGGAGCAAGGCGACGATCGCCGACCTCGCCTTCTTCCGCGCGCAGGGCTGGGACGTCGACCTTGCCGCGCACGTCCGCCGCGGCGGGCGGGTGCTGGGGATTTGCGGCGGCTATCAGATGCTGGGGCGGACGATCGCCGATCCGCTGGGGGTCGAGGGGCCGGCGGAGACGGTCGCGGGCTTGGGGCTGCTGCCGGTCGATACGGTGATCGCCGCGGACAAGAGGACGCGGGCGATCACCGGCGAGATCGGTGCCGGCATCGGCTTCACCGGCTATGAGATCCATGCCGGCGTCACGTCGACCGACGCGGGCACGCCGCCGCTGCTCCGCTTCGCCGATGGCGCCGCGGACGGGGCAAGCGCGCAGGATGGCCGGATCGCCGGCTGTTACGTCCACGGCCTGTTCGACGATTCCGCCGCGCGCGCGCATCTGCTCGCGCCGCTCGGTGTCGTGTCGGACGGGTTCGATCGGCGCGAGGGAATCGATACGGCGCTCGACGTGATCGCCGCGACGCTGGAACGGGTGCTCGACATCGACGCGCTGATCGCGCTTGCAAGGACCGCCGCATGACCGACGACGACGTTCGCGCCCATCTCGATGCGCTCGCCAAGCCGCGCGGCAGCATGGGGCGGCTGGAGGATATCGCGGTGCGGCTGGCGCGGACGCAGGACCGGCTCGATCCGCACACCCGGCCACGGCGGATCGTGCTGTTTGCGGGCGATCACGGCTGCGTTGCCGATGGCGTGTCGGCGTGGCCGTCGGCGGTGACGGGCATGATGGTGGCGACGATCCTCGCCGGCCGCGCGACCAGCAACGCGCTCGCCGCGGCGCATGACTGTCCGCTGCGGCTGGTCGACGTCGGCGTGGCCGGGCCGAAGCCGGCGGCCCCGCCCGTCTTCTTTCGCGACGCGCGGGTGGCGGACGGCACCGCCAGTCTCGCACGGGGTGCCGCGATGGATACCGGGCAGTTCGAAGCGGCGTGGCGGGTCGGCGCTTTGGAGGCGGATGCCGCGATCGACGACGGCGCGGCGCTGCTGATCGCCGGCGAGATGGGGATCGGCAACACGACCGCCGCCGCCGCGCTCACCGCGTTGCTGACCGGCCTGCCCGCCGCGGATGCGGTCGGGCGGGGTGCCGGTGCCGACGCGGATATGGTTGCCACCAAGACGCGGATCGTCGCCGATGCGGTCGCACGGGTCGCGCCGGGGCTGGCCGGCGATGCGCGGGGGACGATCGCCGCGGTCGCCGGCTATGAGATCGCCGCGATCGCGGGATTCTTCGCGCGCGGCGCCGCGCGTGGCGCGACGCTGCTGCTCGACGGCTATGTCGCCACCGCGGCGGCGCTGGTCGCCGAGCGGCTCGCCCCCGGCAGCATGCGCGCGATGATCGCCGGTCATCGCTCGGCCGAGCCGGGTCATGCCACGGCGCTGGCGCAGCTCGGGCTGGAGCCGCTGCTCGATTGGGGGATGCGGCTGGGCGAGGGGAGTGGCGCGCTCGTCGCGCTGCCGCTGCTCGATGCGGCGGCGGCGTTGCTCCGCGACGTCGCCCGGCTCGACGCGATCGGCGCCGAGCGGGCGGATTGATGGCGCGCGCGCCTTTATGGGCGCCGCCGTTGCTGGCGGTGCAGTTTCTCACCCGCGTGCCGGTGCCGGCGCTCACGCGGCTGAGCGCGGCGGCGGCGGGCGACGGCTTCGCGCGGGCGATGGCGTGGCTGCCGCTGGTCGGTGCGCTGATCGGGGCGGTGACCGCCGGAGTCTTCGTCGCGGCGCAGGCGTGGTGGCCGCCGGTGATCGCGGCGCTGTTCGCGCTGGCGGTCGAGGCGCTGCTGACCGGCGCCTTCCACGAGGATGCGGTCGCCGATTTCTGCGATGCCTTCGGCGGCACCGCGCGCGGCGAGGTGGCGCTCCGGATCATGCACGACAGCCGGATCGGCAGCTATGGCGCGCTCGGCCTGGGATTGATGGTCGGGCTGCGGCTTGCGGCGATCGTCGCGCTGCCGCCGATGCTGGCGGCGGCGGCGATCGTCGCGGCGGCGGCGGCGGGGCGGTTGTGGGCGGTGCTGCTCGCCGCCATCCTGCCGCCGGTGGCGGAGGGGATGGCGGCGCGGACGGGCGGGGTGCCGCCGCGCCGCGCGCTCGCCGCGCTGGCGCTGACCTTGCCGGGCGTGCTGCCGCTGGCGTGGTTGAGCCCGATGCCGGTGCTGGTCGATGCGGCGGTCGGCGTGGCGATCCTGTGGTGGCTGGCGCGGTTCCTGCGGCGGCGGATCGGCGGCAGCACTGGCGATTGCCTCGGCTTCGCGGCCTATGTCGGCCAGTTGACGTTGCTGCTCGCAGTGGCGGCGGGGTGAGCGCGCAGGTGCTGCTCGTCCGCCATCCGCCGGTGGCGAAGGCCTGGGCGGGGCGGTGCTACGGCCGGTCCGACATGGGATGGAGCCGCGCGGGCGCGGCGCTGGCGCGGCGGCTGGCGGTCGAGCTCGCAGCCGAATCGTTCGCGACGATCGTCCATTCCGGCGCGCGCCGTACGCGGCGGCTCGCCGACATGGTCGCGCGGCTGACGGGGCGGCCGGTGCAGGACGATCCCCGCTGGCTGGAGCGTGATTTCGGAACGTGGGAAGGGCGGCGCTGGGATGCGATCTGGCGCGAGACCGGCGATCTGATGGACCGGATGATGACGCATCCGCGCGACTTCCGCCCGGGTGGCGGCGAGACCGGGCTCGACCTCGCCCGCCGTGCCCGCGCCGCCTGGGACGGCCTGCCGCGCGCGGCGGACGTGCTGGTGATCGGCCACGGCGGGCCGATCGCGGCGGTCCGTGCGCAGCGCGCGGGCCTGCCGCTCGAACGGATGATAGAGATGGTGCCGCCGTGCGGCGCGATCGTCCGGCTGCCGCGCCTCGCGTCAGCGGACGACGCGTAGCCCCTTGGCGCTCTTGGGCGGCTGGTGGAGCAACGTATCGACGCGCGCGGCGAGATCGACCTGGCGGAACGGCTTGGCGAGCCGCGGCACGTCGCCGGGCACGTCGGCGCCGGTCGCGGCATAGCCGGTGATCAGCAGCGCGGGCAGGTGGTGGCCGGTGGCGCGCAATTCGCTGATCAGCGCCGCGCCGGTGATCCCCGGCATCAGATAATCTGTCACGAGCAGGTCGACGTCGACGCCGCCGCGGATCGCCGCCAGCGCCTGGCTGCCCGAGGCCGCCTCGACGACCTGATAGCCGATGTCGCGCAGCATGTCGGCGGTGGCGAAGCGGACGATGTCCTCGTCGTCGACCAGCAGGATCTTGGCGGCGCGACGCGCGGTGACCGGCTCGTTGCGATGATCGGCGACCACCGCAGGCTCCTCCTGCGTCGCCGGCAGCCAAAGCTCGACACGGGTGCCGCGGCCCGGCTCGCTCGCCAGCGCCAGCGTGCCGCCCGATTGCGCGGCGAGGCCGTGGATCATCGACAGGCCGAGCCCGGTGCCCTTGCCGACGCCCTTGGTCGAGAAGAACGGCTCGGTCGCGCGCGCCAGCGTCGCTTTGTCCATGCCGATGCCGGTATCGCTCGCCAGGATGCGCACGTAGCGGCCGGCGGACAGGCCGATCGCATTGCGCTCGTCGACCACGGCGCCGCCGACGGTGATCGTCAGCTGGCCACCGCCCGGCATCGCGTCGCGCGCGTTGATCGCGAGGTTGAGCAGGGCGAGTTCGAGCTGGTTGGGATCGACCCGCGCCGACGGCAAATCGTCGGCGACCTCGATCGTCACCTTGATCGTCGGCCCCAGCGAACGACGGATCAGATCGACCAGCCCCTCGATCAAAGCGCCGACGTCGACCGCCTTGGGTTGCAGCGCCTGGCGCCGCGCGAAGGCGAGCAGCCGCTGGGTCAGCGTCGCGGCACGCTCGGCCGCCTGCATCGCGCCGCTGACCATCCGCTGCGTGCGCTCGTCGTCCTTGTGCCGCCGCCGGACGAGGTCGAGGCTGCCGACGATCGGGGTGAGCAGATTGTTGAAATCGTGCGCGACGCCGCCGGTGAGCTGGCCGATCGCGTCCATCTTTTGCGCCTGGGCGAGCTGGGCGTCAGCCTCCTTGCGGGTGGTGATATCGGCGACGACGCCGGTCAGCCGTTCCGGCGTCCCATCGGCGGCGTAGCGCATCCGTCCCTTCTTGCTGATCCAGCGGCGGCTGCCGTCGGCGCCCTGGATTGCGCATTCGACATCGAGCGTACCGGTGCGCGCCGCATCGTCCAGCGCCGCGGCGATCTCGTCGCGCTGTGCCGGGTCGACGTGGCCGATCAGCCGCTCGACCGACCATTGCGGCTGCGGCACGCCATAGCCGAAGATCTCGTCGTGGCGCGGGCTGCGACGGATGTCGCCGCTGGCGACGTCGAGATCCCAGCTGCCCATGCCCGCCGCCTCGAGTGCGAATTCCAGGCTGTCGCGTGCCGCCTCGAGCTCGGCGGTGCGCTGCGCCACCGCCGCCTCCAGCGTCGCTGCGGCGGTGCGCAGCTCATATTGCCGCTGCCGCGCCTTGATCGCCGAGCGGACCGCGCCGAGCATCGCCTCGGCATGCAGCGGCCGTTCGAGCATCACGACGTTGCCGAGTTCGTCCAGCCGCTGCGCCGCCGCCGCCGACCGCGGCGCGCGGCCGCCGTTGGCGAGCATCACGAACGGCAGGTCGGACCAGGCCGGCTGCGCCGCCACCCAGGCGGCCAGCGCCGAGCGATCGCCGGCGACCAGCGCCTCCTCGGTGATCAGCACCGCGGCGACGCCGCGCGCCAGTTCGGCGACCAGCGTCGCCAAATCTGGGACGATCTCCGCTGAAATCGCCCCGCGCCGCAGCAGGTCGGCGGCGACGAAGGCGTCGCGCCCCCGCGGCGCGAGGATGAGGACGCGGTCGTCCATGGTCAGCCGCCGCCGCCGTCGGCGGGCGTGAGCAGCGTGTTGCTATCGCCCGAGAAGTTCGGCGCGCCGCTCAGCACGTTCTGGAACGACGCCAGCGGCTCGCCCAGATGGATGCCGCCCTCGCCGATGCGGAATTCGCGGATCGTGCGCTCGTGGCGGGCGGTGCGCGTCTTGATCACCGAAATCGCCTGCCGCACCGCGCCGAACGCCTCGAAATAGCGGAGTTGGACCGCGGTGTCGGCGAGATAGCTGAGATCGATGTCTGCGCGTACATCGCCGAGGATGCCGTGCATCCCGAGGATCAGCAGCGAGGCGACCCCGCGCTGACCCAGATAGGTCAGCAGCTCGTGCATCTGGAGCATAAGGAACTGCTCGCTCGGCATCGATTGCAGATAGGCATTGAGGCTGTCGATGACGATGATGCGCGCCGCATCCTCCTCGACCGCGGTGCGCACCGTCGCGGCGAACTCGCCCGGCGACAGCTCGGCGGGATCGATCGCGCGCAGCGTCAGCTGGCCGTTGGCGAGATAGGGATGCAGGTCCATCCCCAACGCCTGCGAGCGGGCCAGCAGCGTCGGCGCGCGCTCGTCGAACAGGAAATAGGCGGCATTCTCGCCGCGACGTAGCGCCGCGATCATGCATTGCACGGTCGTCGTCGTCTTGCCGACCCCGGCAGGGCCGGTGAACAGCGTCGCCGTGCCGCGGACGAGGCCACCGCCGAGCAGCGCATCGACGGCGTCCGACCCGGTGGAGATGACCTCGAGATCGCGTTCCGCCTTGTAATCGGCTGCGGTCAGCCGGGTATAGACCGACAGGCCGCCGCGCTCGATCTCGAAATCATGATAGCCGCCGCGGAAGCGGACGCCGCGCATCTTGACGACGTGCAGCCGCCGCCGCTGCGCGCCGAACCCGGAGAGCGTCTGTTCGAGAGAGATCACGCCGTGCGCGATACTGTGCAATTGCAGGTCGTTGCCCGTCCCGCTCTTGTCGTCGAGGACGATCACCGTGCACTGGCGGGTCGAGAAGAAATGCTTCAGCGCGAGGATCTGGCGGCGATAGCGGATCGGGCTCTGCGCGAGCAGGCGCAATTCGGACAGGCTGTCGATGACGACGCGCGCCGGGCGCAGTTCGTCGACCTTGGCCATGATCGCGCGCACCGTCTCGCCCAGTTCGACTTCGCTGGGGTGCAGCAGCGTCTGTTCCTGGTCGTCGCTCAGGCCGTCGGCGGGCACCATCTCGAAGATGGTGATCGGATCGAGCGACCAGCCGTGCGTCTCGGCGACGGCGAGCAGCTCCACCTCCGTCTCGGCGAGCGTGACGTACAGGCCCGCTTGTCCGATGGCGGCGCCGGTGAGCAGGAAGCCGAGCCCCAGCGTCGTCTTGCCCGTTCCGGGCGTGCCCTCGACCAGATAGAGGCGCTCGGGCGTCAGCCCCCCGTTGAGAACGTAATCGAGCCCGATGATGCCGGTGGATGCCTGGGTCGATTGTGTAGCCTGTACCAATCCGGTCTCCGTAAAACGTTGCCGGATGACGGTCCCGGTGCCGATCCTCGTTAGGCGTGTCGGCGCTTGGCGCCTAGTTGCGTTCCCGTCGTGCCGCATCGGTCTTAGCGCGCTCCGCGGCAAAGGGTTCCGCGGCGTTCCAGCCGGGCCACGTCCGCCGCCCGGCGATCTCGCGACCGAGCGCATACGCGACGCTGCCCTCCTGCGCCGCGCCGGTCATGTCCCAGCGCGGGTCGTATTCGTCGCAGGTCTGATGATAGCAGCGCGCGTTATAGGCGCTGCGCTTCGCCTCGCCCGCCGCCATGCCGCCGGCGACGATGTCGCGGCCGGCGCGGAAGTAGACGCCGGGGACGCCCTTCGCGGCGAAGGCATAATGGTCGGAACGATAATACCAGCCCGCCTCGGTATTCTCCTCGGGATCGATCCGCAGGCCCTGCGTCGCGGCGACGCGGGCGAGATCGGCCTCCAGCGGGGTGCGGCCGACGCCGATCAGCTCGAGATTGCGGGTGCGGCCGAGCACGACATGCGGGTCTAGGTTGAACTGCGCCGCGGTGGTCGCGAGCGGCAGCGCGGGATGGTCGGCATACCAGGTGGCGCCGAGCAGGCCCTTCTCCTCCGCGGTCCACAAGGCGAACACCACCGATCGCCGCGGGCGGGCATCGCGCGTGAAGGCGCGGGCGATGTCGAGCAACGTCGCGGTGCCGGTGCCGTTGTCGATCGCGCCGTTGCGGATGCGGTCGGCGGGCGGATCGAAGGCGTTCTCGCCATAAGCGTCCCAATGCGCGCCGTAGAGGATGCTGCCGGCCGCGGGATCGGTGCCGGGCAGGATGCCGACGATATTGTGGCTCTCGGTCCGGTCGAGCCGCGTCGTCACCGCCGCGCTGAACGTCGCGCCGCGCAGCGCGACGCCGGTGAAGTCCGCCCGCTGCGCGGCCCGCTTGGCGGCGGCATAGTCGAGCCCGCCCTGCGCGAGCAGCCGGACGCCGATATCGTTGCGCAGCGTGCCGCGCAGGCCGAAGGCGGGCGGCACGCTGCCGGTGTCGAGGGCATAGCCCGGCACCGCATCGCCATTGGCCAGTTGCAGCCAGGGATAGCTCGACGGGAAGGTCTCATGGATCTGGACGAAGGCGGCGGCGCCGCGTTTCTGCGCCTCGGCGAGCTTGGTGCGCGCGGCGGGGCTCGACGCGCGGCCGCCGAAGCCGAGATCGCGCCCCGCCTCGACGTCGGGATCGCCGGCGAGCGCCACCACCAGTTTGCCGCGCACGTCGACGCCGCGATAGGGATCGTAGCCGAGCCCGGGCTCGACCACGCCATAGCCGACGAAGACCACCGGGACACGATCGAGCCGCGTCTCGCCGACGATACGCGAGCTGGCCGAAATCTCGACCCCCGGTCGCAGCGGCAGCGCGGTGCCGCCGAGGTCGAGCGTCATCGCGGCGCGCTCGCGGGTCCAGCGCAGCAGCGGCACGCGCTGGTGATAGCCGCTGTCGCCGGCGGGCTTGAGGCCGAGCTTGACGAAGCGCTTTTCGAGGAAGTCGAGCGTGATCGGCTCGCCCGCCTGCGTCGGCCCGCGGCCGTGGAAGCCGTCGGCGCTGAGGGTGCGGACGTCGGCCTTGATCCGCTCGGGCGAGAGCAGCGGCGGCTTGGGATCGGTCGCGGCGATCAGCAGCAGGGCGAGCGGGAGCAGGCGTTTCATGACGGCGAAGGTGACGCGGTTCGGGGCGGTGCACAAGCGGGGGAGGTTCCTATTCGGTGCCGTGGCGAAATTCCTCCCCCTGGCGGGGGAGGAATTGTCATCGGTGCCAGGTCGGTGGCCCTATCCGCACTTGCGGGCGCCCCGCGCGTCATGACAAAGCCGCGCGGATGACGTCCTTGCCCGCCCTCGGCCTCGATTTCGGAACCACCAATTCGGTCGCCGCAGTCGCGCGCGGCGAGGCGGCCGAGCTGGTCATGCTCGATGCGCCCGACGGCGACCAGGCGGTGTTCCGTTCGGCCCTGTGCTTCTGGGAGGACGGCGACGTCCGCGGCGGGCTCGCAGCGGAGGCGGGACCGTGGGCGATCCGCGAATATCTCGACTTTCCCGAGGGCAGCCGCTTCATCCAGTCGTTCAAGTCGGTCGCCGCCAGCGCCAGCTTCGAACATGCCACCATCTTCGAGCGGCGGATGCGGTTCGAGGATCTCGGCAGCCTGTTCGTCGCCAAGATGCGCGCGCATGCCCGCGGGCGGCTGGACGGGCCGATCGCGCGCGTCGTCGTCGGGCGGCCGGTGGCTTATGCGGGCAGCCGACCCGACGAGGCGTTGGCGCGCAGCCGCTACAATCTGGTGTTCGGCGCGCTCGGCGCGGAGGTCCATTACGTCTACGAACCGCTCGGCGCGGCGTTCAGCTACGCGGCGCGGCTGACCGAGCGCGCGACGATCCTCGTCGCCGATTTCGGCGGCGGCACCAGCGACTTTTCCGTCGTGCGCGTCGACGTGCCGGGGGCCGCGCGGCGCTGCGTGCCGCTCGGCCATGCCGGCGTCGGCATCGCCGGCGACCGGTTCGACCAGCGGATCGTCGACCGGCTGGTGATGCCGTTGCTCGGCAAGGGCGGGTCGTATCGCTCGTTCGACAAGGTGCTGGAGATCCCCGGCGGCTATTTCGCCGATTTCGCCGACTGGTCGCGGCTGGCGCTGATGCGCAACAAGCGGACGCTCGCCGAACTGGAGAAATTGCGCCGCTCGGCGCTCGATCCGGACGCGATCGGGCGGATGATCGCGGTGATCGAGCAGGAGCTGGGCTATCGGCTCTACGACGCGGTCGGGCAGTTGAAGCGCGCGCTGTCGGAGGCGGAGCAGGCGCGGTTCGTGTTCGAGGGTGCCGGGCTGGCGATCGAGGCCGAGGTGACGCGCGACCAGTTCGAGGCGTGGATCGCGCCCGACATCCTGCGCATCGACGCCGCGGTCGACAGCGCGCTGGCGAATGCCGGGGTCGAGGCGGCGGCGATCGACCGCATCTTCCTGACCGGCGGCACCTCGCTCACCCCGCGCATCCGCCGCCTGTTCGACGAGCGCTTCGGCGCGGAGCGGATCGCGACCGGCGGCGAACTCACCTCGATCGCGCACGGATTGGCGCTGATCGGCGTGCAGGACGACATCGCCGCCTGGGCGAGCTGACGCGGGTCCGCCTGCCTGATGGAGGAATAAGGACACTTGCCGTTTCCGGCATGCCGCGCCTAGCATAGGTCACTCATTCTGTCGGAGATCCCCATGCGCGCTGTCCTGTTGCTGTCCTCGCTCGCCCTGCTCTCGGTCGGCGTGCAGGCGCAGCAGCAGCCGGCGGGTGACATTCCGGCGCAGTTCAAGCTGGTCGACACCGCCAACGATTACATCAAGCGCGAAGTGATGATCCCGATGCGCGACGGGACCAAGCTCTATACCGTGATCGTCATCCCCAAGAATGCGACCAACGCGCCGATCGTGCTGACCCGCACGCCCTATAACGCCAAGGCGCGCGCCAACCGCAGCGACAGCACGTCAATGCTGGCGACCTTGCCGCTCGCCGACGAGATTTTCGTCAAGGGCGGCTATATCCGCGTCTATCAGGACATCCGCGGCAAATACGGGTCGGAGGGCGATTACGTCGTCACCCGGCCGGTGATCGGCCCGCTCAACCCGACCCCCCCAAATAAGGTTGGGGTCGATCACGTCACCGACGCCTATGACACGATCGACTGGCTGGTGAACAAGGCGAACCTGCCGCAGTCGAACGGCCGCGTCGGCATGATCGGCTCGTCCTACGAAGGCTTCACCGTGGTGATGGCGCTGCTCGCGCCGCATCCCGCGCTCAAGGTCGCGGCGCCGGAAAGCCCGATGATCGACGGCTGGATGGGCGACGACTGGTTCCATTACGGCGCCTTCCGCCTCGCCAACATCGCCTGGCTCGGCGGGCAGACCGGCTACAAGGGCAACGGCACCGTGCCGCCCACGGGGGGCTGGGACGATTACGACAATTTCCGCGAAATCGGCTCGGCGGGCGATTGGGCGAAGAAATCGGGCTACGACCAGCTCCCGTATTGGAAGCGGATGTCGCAGCATGCCGCCTATGACGACTTCTGGCAGGGGCAGGCGCTCGACAAATTGCTCGCCGCCAATCCGTCGAACGTGCCCACGCTCTGGGAACAGGGGCTGTGGGATCAGGAGGATATGTACGGCGCGATCACCGCTTGGGAGGCGCTGAAGGCGAAGGGCAAGGCGGGCAACAATTTCCTGGTGATGGGGCCGTGGCGGCACAGCCAGGTCAATCGCGAAGGCCGCAGCCTGGGGCCGTTCCAATGGGACGGCGACACCGCCGCGCAATTCCGCGAGCAGATGGTGCTGCCGCTGTTCGACCAGTATCTCAAGGACGGTCCGGCGGCGAACCTGCCACAGGCGGCGATCTACAATACCGGCGAGAATCATTGGGATCGCCTCAACAACTGGCCGCTTGCCTGCGAGAGCGGCTGCGCGGCGCCGCTCAAGCCGATCTACCTCCAGGCGGACGGCGGGCTCGGCTTCGACAAGGCGGCGGCGGGCGGCGACAGCTATGTCTCCGACCCCGCCAAGCCGGTGCCGCATCTGCCGCGCCCGGTCAATTTCAAGGATGGCCGCTGGGGCGACTGGCTGGTCAGCGACCAGCGTGGATCGGACGGGCGGCCCGACGTGATGACCTATACGACACCGGTACTGACCGCGGCGATGCGCGTCTCGGGCGCGCCGATCGCCGATCTCTATGCGGCGACGACCGGCACCGACGGCGATTTCGTCGTCAAGGTGATCGACGTCTATCCGGCGGAGAACGCCACCGATCCAAAGATGGGCGGATATCAACTGCCGATCAGCCTCGACATCTTCCGCGGCCGCTATCGCGACAGTTTCGCGCATCCGAGCGCGATCCCCGCCAACAAGGTGCAGCATTACCGCTTCCGCCTGCCGACGGTGAACCACGTCTTCCAGCCGGGGCATCGCGTGATGGTGCAGGTGCAGTCGAGCCTGTTCCCGCTCTACGATCGCAACCCGCAGACCTATGTGCCCAACATCTTCTTCGCCAAGCCGGCGGATTACCGGAAGGCGACGGTGACATTGCGCCGTGGTGGCGCGACGCCGAGCGCGGTGCTGCTGCCGGTGGTCCCGATCGAGCAGGCGCAGGCACGGGGACAATAATTCAGCTCTGCGTCGTCGCGCGCTTCGCCGATCCGTCGCGGAGCGCCCAGCGCAGGACCGAGGCGATGCCGGCGACGCCGGCGCGCACCGCGGGCTTGCCGAGCGGCGGGCGATCGAGCCCGTGCATCCGCGCCGCCCAATCGGGAAGGAGGTCGATGCCGCCCTCCATCAGCACGGTCTGCGCGGGGGCCATCGCGAGGCTGGCGGGTTGCTGGCGGAGCAATGCGCGCGATACCTCGCGGGTGCGGTGGTCGACGCGCAGCTGCGGGCGGATCGCGGTGAAATAGGCGGCGAGCGCCGCGCGCGTCCTGGGTACGCCGGTCGCGCCGAGCCGTTCGGCGACGACGGCATATTCGGCGAGATAGCGGTCCTGCTCCGCCGCCGGGAAGGCGGGGTCGCGGTAGCGGCGGTGCGCGGCGAGGAAGCTCGCGACCTCGGCGACATGGACCCAGGTGAGCAGGTCGGGATCGTTGGCGCTATAGGGCGTGCCGTCGGGTAGGGTGCCGGCGACGCGGTCGTGGATGCCGCGCACCTTGGCGATCAGCGCCTCCGCGGTCGCGGTCGAGCCGTAGGTGGTGCCGGAGATGAATTGCGCGGTGCGGCGCAGCCGGCCGAGCATGTCGCGGCGGAAGTTGGAATGGTCCCACACCCCCGCCAGCGCGCCGGGATGGAGCATCTGGAGCAGCAGCGCGGCGACCCCGCCCGCCATCATCGCGGTGAAGTCGCCATGCACCACCCACGCGGCCGACCCGGGGCCGAACAGGCCGTCGTCGCCGGGCGGGCGGGTGAGATCGACCGCTCCGTCACCGAAACCGACCAACCGATGCACCTGAGTCTGGATCGTGTCGCGAAGATCGGCCATGCTGTCTCATCTAGTGCGGCCCGGCGGCCAAACCAGTGACGGGAGACGTAACGATGCGCCTGGCTCTTTCGATGTTCGCGGCGGCGGCGCTGACCACCGCGGTGGTGGCGCAGGACAAAGCGGCACCCGCCGGCCCGGCGATCACCCGCGCGCTCGCCGATCCCGCCCGCGCCGACCAGGCGGGCGACGATGCCCGGCGGCAGGCGGCAGCGGTGCTCGCCTTCGCCGGGGTGAAGCCGGGCGACACGGTGGTCGATTATCTGCCCGGTGCGGGCTATTGGACGCGGATCTTCACCGGCGTGGTCGGGCCGAAGGGCAAGGTCTATGCGCTGTGGCCCGCCGCCGGCGCCAAATATGCCGAGAAGAGCCTGCCGGCGTTGCAGGCGCGCGGCCTCGCCAACGTCGTCGCGCAAGTGCAGCCGACCGATCTGCCGACCGCGCCGCAGCCGGTCGACCTGTTCTGGACGGTGCAGAATTACCACGACATCCCCAACAAGGGCGCGGGCGAGCCGGCGTTGCGCGCGTTCGACGCGGCGGTGTTCCAGTTGCTCAAGAAGGGCGGCACCTATGTGGTGATCGACCATGCCGATGCGCCGGGCACCGGGCTGACCGGGACCGAGACGAAGCACCGGATCGATCCCGCGGCGGTGCGCCGGCAGATCGAGGCGACGGGGTTCCGTTTCGTCGGCGCGAGCAAGGTGCTCGCCAATCCGGCGGACGACCATAGCAAGAACGTGTTCGATCCGGCGGTGCGCGGCAAGACGGACCAGTTCGTGCTGAAGTTCCGGAAGCCGTAGGACCGCAAATTTCTCCCCCGCCAGCGGGAGTGAACCAGCGAAGCGGGTGGTGGGGGAGGGCAGGGTGGGAGCTTCGCAATCGGGCTTCCACCCTTTCCTCCCCCTCCACCATTCGGCTGGCGCCGAACGGTCCCCCTCCCCCTGGCGGGGGAGGATTTTGGGGGCCTTTTCGTCGCACTGCGCGTTACCTCGCCGACTTATCGGAAGGGAATGCCTGTGCCGTCGTTGACCAAGACCCTTGCCGCCGGGATCGCCGGCGGGCTCGTCGCCAGCCTGGCGATGAACCTGTTCCAGTCGGTGAGCGCGTCGGCATTCGGGCAGACGGGCAGCAACGACGATCCGTCCACCGTGAAGGCGGCGGACAGCGCCAAGAAGGCGGTCACCGGCGATGCGGTGACGCAGAAGCATCGCGCCGCGGCGGGCGGGCTGGTCCATTATGCCACCGGCGCGGCACTGGGTGCGGGCTATGCGCTGGCGGTGCGGCAATGGCCCGGATCGAATGCGGGGTTCGGATCGGCATTCGGGATCGGCGTGGCGACGATGCTCGACGATGTCGCGGTGCCGGCGTTCGGCTGGGGACCGGGGCCGACCGAGACGCCGCTGGAGACGCATGCCTACGGGCTTATCAGCCATGTCGTGTTCGGGCTGGTGCTGGAAGGTACGCGGCGGGCGATCGTCGAGACGCTCGACTGACCCGATTGCGGCAGGAATGCGGCAACGTGGACAAGATGGACACCTGAACGGAAACGATCGGGGGCGATCGTTTCCATTCTGGTGGTGATAGACGGAAGACGGGATAGCGCGTCTGGCCATTGTTTAAGCATCGTCCGTTGCCGCGCGTAGGATTGATTGGCATTTGAATTCCCCTCCGGCGTTGTGGCGCCGCGCAGTAATGACGGAGGTAAGGGCACGCCACCGAGGACGTCGCTACCTCCCCCTCCGTCATGCCTTCGGCATGCCACCTCCCCCTGGCGGGGGAGGAATTTGTCTCTGCTTAGGACGCTGGTGGGGTGTAGGACAGGGGCGGCTATTTCGCCTCGTGGCTCAATGCGTTACCTTCTGCGTCGACCTATACCGCGGCGCGGAGGGTGGCGCAGACGCCATTGGGGCGGGGTTCGTATTCGACGATCGTCTGCAGGCTCTGCGCCATCGCGCGGATCAGCTTGGTGCCGAGGCCGGTGCCCTTCGGTGTCGCTTCCGCGGGCATGCCGCAGCCGTCGTCCTCGACCGAGAGGCGGAACGCCTGTTCGCCGTCCGCGGAGAGCATCACCCGGATCTCGCCGCCGGCGCCGGCGGGATAGGCGTATTTGCAGGCGTTGGTGACGAGTTCGGTGACGATGACGCCCAGCGACACCGCCTTGTCGGTGGGCAGGCGGATCGGTTCGGCGGCGACGCGCAGCGCGTGCGGCGCGGTGTCGCTGGACAAGGTTTCGGCGAGTTCGGCGACGAGCGAGCCGAGATAGTCGCGCATGTCGACGCTCTCGACGTCGTTCGCCGAATAGAGGCGGCGATGGACCTGCGCGATCGCGCCGATGCGCCGCTGCGTATCGTCGAGCGCGGCGCGCGCGGTCGGATCGGCGAGCGCGCCGGCCTGCAGCCGCACCATCGCCGAGACGAGCTGGAGCGAATTGGCGACGCGGTGATTGACCTCGCCGAGCAACGCCTCGAGCCGCGCGTTGCTGGCGCGCAGATCCTCCTCGGCGCGTGCCTTCTCGCGCGCCAGACGGCTGCGATCGAGCACCTGTTCGAAACTGGCGGCGAGCAGGTCGAAGAAGTCGTCGCCGATCGTCTTGACGACGTAATCGGCGGCGCCCGCCTTGAGCGCGGCGACCGCGATCCGCCCCTCGTCCGAGCCGGTGACGTAGACGACCGGCGGCATGACGGGGAGCGCGGCGAGCCGTTCGAGCGTCTCCAGCCCGTCCATCCCCGGCATGTAATGATCGACCGCGATCAGGTCGAACGGCTGCGACGCCGCCAGCATCAGCCCCTCGGCGCCGCCCTCCGCGGTGGTGACGTGATAGCCACGTCGCGCCAGCCCACGCGCGGCGAGGCGGCGGATGCCGTCGTCGTCGTCGATATAGAGTACGCTGGGGTTGGCGGCTTCGGCCAGATCAATGTTCCTCGACTGCGGGGACCTGGATCACCGACAGGAACAGACCGAGCTGGCGGATCGCCTGCGCGAAGCTTTCGTAATTGACCGGCTTGGTGATGTAGACGTTGCAGCCGAGATCGTAGCAGCGCTGGATCTCGATCTTGTCGTCGGTGGTGGTCAGGACGACGACGGGGGTGCGCTTCAACGGGCTGCCCTCCGCCTTGATCCGCTGGAGGATGTCGGTGCCGCTCATGTCGGGCAGATTGAGATCGAGCAGGATCAGCGCCGGCGCGCCCTTGGCGGGGCCGTCCTCCGCCTCGAACAGATGATGGAGCGCCTGGGTGCCGTCGGTGAAATGCTTGATATCGTTGAGGATGCCGGCGCGACGGATGTTCTTCTCGATCAGCCGGGCATGGCCTTCGTCGTCCTCGATCATCACGATGCCGACGGATTGATGGGCGTTCATGCTGCGCTGTCCTGACTGACGTAGGTCTTGGGAAGATTGAGGCGGAAGGTGGAGCCGCGGCCCGGTTCGCTCTCCACGTCGATCGTGCCGCCGAGACGATAGGCGAGCGCCCGGACGTGCGCCAGTCCGATCCCCTCGCCGGGCTGGTCCTGCTGGCCCGAACGGCGGAACAGGTCGAAGATGCGCTGGTGATCGCGCGGGTCGATGCCGCGGCCATTGTCGGTGACCGACAGGATGACGCGGTCGCGCCGCTGCTCGCCGGCGACGGTGATCACGCCGGGGCGGCCGGGCTGGAGATATTTGGTGGCATTCTCGATCAGGTTCGACAGGATCTGTTCGAGCGCGACGCGGTCGGTGACGACCGGCGGGATCGGGCGGCGGACGCTGAAGGCGATGCCGCGCTCGTCGAGCAGGTGGCGGATCGAGCCGGCGACGGTGTCGGCGATCGCGCCGGGATCGATCGTCTCGGGCGCGATGACGCGGCGGCCCTCGCGCGACAATTTGAGGATGGCGTTGATCAGCCGGTCCATCTTCTGCGTCGAGGTGCGGATGAAGCCGATCGATTCGGGCAGGTCCTCGCGCACCGCGAGCCGCGCCTCCTCGCTGACGATATGCGGCGCCTCCGCCTCGGCGCGGTCGACCAGCTCGGTGAGCGGGGTGGTGGCGGCGGCAAGCTCGGCGGTGAAGCCCATCACGTTGACCAGGGGCGAGCGCAGATCGTGGCTGACGATATAGGCGAACCGCTGGATCTCTTCGTTGGCGCGGCTGAGATCGGCGGTGCGCTCGTGCACGGTTTCTTCGAGATGCTCGTTGAACTCGCGCAGCGAATCGCGCGAGCGGGCGAGGTCGCGGGTATAACCGAGCACGGTGAGCAGCGAGGCGAGCGCGACCAGCGCGAGGATCACCGCGGCGAGCGCGAGGATGCCGTAGAAGATGCGCACGCTGGTGCGCTGGGCGGCGTCGCGCTCGGCGAGCAGGCGGCGTTCGGTGACCGCCATCCGTTCGAACGCGTCGCGGATCGAGGTCAGGCGGCGCACGCTCGCCTCGGTGCGGAACAGCGCGACCGCGGTATCGGCACGACCGGCGTCGATCAGCGCGATCGTGCGCGCGCGCTGGGTGAGCAACGCCTGGATCTCGCCGCGAAGCTGCCGCAGCGTCGCGATCTGCGCCGGATTGTCGCGGGTGAGATGCTGGAGATAGCCGAGCGCGACGGGGGTCGCCGCCGACCAGCGATGATAAGCGTCGCGATATTCGGGATTGCCGGTGAGCAGATAGCCGCGCCGCGACGCCTCGCCCTGTTCGATCAGGCGGCGTGCGTTGCTGACCGCCAGTTCGACCTCATAGGTGTGGTTGACCGAGCGGGTGTGGCTCTCGTTCTGCCCCGTCGCCCAGCCCGCGCCGATCCCCGCCGCGACCAAAGCGAGGAAGCCGAGCGCCATGAACGTGACGAGCAGCCGGCCGAAACGGCCCTCGGACACGACGAACGGGTTGCGGACTTTTCTGATCACGCGCGGGGCTTTACGCGAGGCAGTGTCGTTACGCCAGCGACGCTGTCGGGGGTCGTGACGCCAGCGACGCCGTCGGGGTGGGAGGCCTAGGCCGGATTGACATCGGGCAAATCCCTCCCCCTGGCGGGGGAGGAATTTAGCCAAAAATCCGGACGCCTTCCCGATCTACAGCAGCAATTCCTGCGTGGTGGCGCGGCCGACGGCGCCGCCGCCGCTGCGGCGGTCCATCTCGGCGTTGGCGGTGAAGCGGATGTCGGGGTCGCGATCGGCCATGAACGCCATCAGGCTCTCGTGGTCGAGCTCGCTCCACGCCTTGCCGCGATGCGGGCCGTAGCGGACGCGCGGGATCAGGCCGGGCGTGCGCGACCAGTCGAGCAATTGCGCGACGCTCGCCTCGTTGAGCTGGTCGCGCAGATGGTGCGCGGTGACGTAGGCGTCGGGGAAGGCGCGGTGGACGGGCAGGCCGCGGTCGTGATCGAGGCCGGCGGGCTTGCGCCAGTAGCGCAGCACCTGATTGGAGAAACTGGGCGAATCCGGCCAGAGGCGCAACGCGCATTTCCAGGTGCAGATCCACTCCTGGCCGTGGGTCAGATTGGGGGTGCAGAATTGCTGCTCGAAATCGGCGCGGTGCGCGGCGAGTGCGAGGCGGCGCGGATAGGGATCGAGCACGCGGCGCGCGACGTCGTGCCACCACGGCGCCTCGGCGACATGCTCGTCGAGGATGTGGTGGATCGCCTGGGTGATCGGCGGGATGGCGCGGCCGGGGTTGACCAGGATCGCCCCGCCTTCGCCCTCCAGCTCCCAGCGGCCGTCCTGCTGGAGCGCGACATCCTGCCAGCCGATCTCGCACACGCCATGCGCCGGCGGCGCGCTGCCGGTGGTTTCGAGGTCGATGACGCGGATGATCTGGGGGGTGGGTCGCATTATGCCCTAAATGGGCGCTTGGCGGCGATTATGCCAGTGGGAAGGGGGCGTGCCGGCGTCGCTGCCCTATCCGCATTCGTCACCATGGGTCCCGACTTTCGTCGGGATGACGAATGTGGGTGAGGGATGACGAACGTGGGGTGGGTGGGGCAGGGCGGGCCTTACCGATAATCCTCGTCGTCGATGTCCATCTCGCGGACGCCGCGCAGGCGGCGGGCGCGGTCGACGAGCTTTCGCAGGCCTTCGCGGCGCTCGCGCGCGGCGGGGATGTCGCGCAGCACGAACTGCGCGTTGCCGGTGGTGCGGTCGGAGGAGGTGATGGTGATCGTGCCGATGTCGGTGATCTGGTTGATCAGCGAATAATCGACGCGGACGTCCTTGATCCGGTACAATTCGATCTCGTCGATCGACTTCATGACGAGGCCGCGCTTCACGATCAGCCGCTGGTCGGTGATCGCATAGGAGGCCGACAGATTCTGCAGCCAGCGCACCGCGATGACGATCAGGCCGACGCCGATCGCGCAGGCGAGGATGGTCAGCCAGCCGGTAAAGCTGCCGAACAGCCAGCGATTGGTGCTCGACCGGAAATTGTCGACCGGCCGTTCCGTGCTGTAGGTCCCCACCATGCGCCGACCCTATCCGGCGCGCGGCGGCTGTCAATCGCGCGTGACGCCCGACGCCGCGAGCGCCGCGTCGATCGCGGCGAGGAGCGCGTCGAGCCCGGCCTGATCCGCCGCCTCGGCGCGGGCGGTGAGCACGTCCTGCGTGTTGGAGGCGCGCAGCAGCCACCAGCCCTGCGGGGTGGTGACGCGCACGCCGTCGATCGCGATCACCGGGGTGCCGGCGGCCTCCAGCCGCGCGCGGACCTCGTCGATCACCGCGAACTTGCGCGCGGGATCGACCGGGAAGCGCAGGTCGGGGGTGTTGACCAACGGCGGCATCGCGTCGCGCAATTGGGTGAGCGAGCGGCCCGACAGATGCACCGCGCGGATCAATTGCACCGCGGCGTGGAGCGCGTCGTCGAAGCCGTACCAATCGTGCGCGAAGAAGATATGGCCGCTGAGCTCGCCGGCGATCGGCGCGTGGTGCGCGAGCATCGCCTCCTTCATCAGGCTGTGGCCGGTGGCGCCCATCACCGGCGTGCCGCCGAGCGCCGCGATCCGGTCGAAGACGAATTGCGAGGATTTGACGTCGGCGACGACGGTCGCACCGGGCAGATCGGCGAGCACCGGCGCGATCAGCAGGCTGAGCAACTGGTCCCCCCACAGCACGCGGCCGGCGCCGTCGACCGCGCCGATCCGGTCGCCGTCGCCGTCGAAGGCGATGCCGAAGTCGAGTCCCTCGCGGCGGACCAGCGCCTTGAGGTCGGCGAGGTTGTGCTCCTCGGTCGGGTCGGGGTGGTGGTTGGGGAAGCGGCCGTCGACCTGCGTATAGAGCGTGTGATGCTCGCCGGGGAGCAGGGCGGTCAGCGCCTCGACCGCGGGGCCGGCGGCGCCGTTGCCGCAGTCCCAGCCGATCCGGTAGTGGCCGCCGCCGTGGCCGGCGAGGAGCCGCGCGACATAAGCGTCGAGCACGTCGGCGTCGGCGATGCTGCCCGCGCCCTCGCTCCACGCGCCGGCGGCGGCGATGCGGGCGAGGTCCTGCACGTCGGCGCCGTAGAAGGAGCGGTGGCCGAGCACCATCTTGAAGCCGTTGTCGTCGCGCGGATTGTGGCTGCCGGTGACGTGGATGCCGGCGTCGACGCCGAGCGTCGCCTCGGCATAATAGAGCATCGGCGTCGGCCCGATGCCGATCCGCACCACGTCGACGCCGCCGGCGACGAGGCCGGCGACGAGCGCCGCCTCCAGCTCGGGCGAGGACAGGCGGCCGTCGCGGCCGACCGCGACGCGGGTGCCGCCCGCGGCGCGGACGCGGGTGGCGAAGCTGCGGCCGATCGCCATGGCGTCGGGGGCGCCGAGGTTGCGGCCGACGGTGCCGCGCACGTCATATTCCCGCAGGATCGCGGGCGACAGGACGTGGCTCATCCGCCGTGGCGCAGCGCGCCGAGCAGCAGGTCGCGCGCCGCGTTGATTTCGGTGCTCGCGGCTACCGAGCCGCCGCGGTCGGGATGCGATTCGGCGAGCAGGCGGCGATGCGCGGCGCGGATCTCGCCTTCGTCCGCCCCGGCGCGCAGGCCCAGCACCTGCCGAGCGCGCTGCGTGTCGGTGAGCTTCGGGCGCTTGGCGGCCGGTCGCAGATAGCGCCATGCGAACCAGATCAGCCCGATGACGAACAGCCATTTCATGCGGCGGCCTGCGGAACGCCGGGCTCGGGCAGCTGGAGTGCGCTCATCATCTCGCGCAATTCCTGCCGCGAGGCGACGTGGCCGAGGCCCATCGCGCCGAATTCCTTCGAATCGATCATCGTCAGCCCGGCGGGGAACAATTCGCGATAGATCACGCGTTCGCCGAGGCCGGGGATGATGCGGAAGCCGACGCGCTTGGCGAGCTGGCCGAGCGCATCCGACACGCGGCGCATGTTGCGCGCCTCGATATGCTGGAGGCGGTTGCGCAGCACGACCCAGTCGATCTGGGTGCCGTCGGCGCGGGCGCGCTGCTTGCGCGCGTCCCAGATCAGCTCCGAATAGAAACTGGGGCGGGTGACGTTGAACGTCTCCGGATCGACCTGGCCGATCAGGTCGAAATCGACGAAGCTGTCGTTCATCGGCGTGACCAAGGTGTTGGACAGCGCCGCGGCGGTGCGCGCGAAATAATCGTCGCGGCCGGGGGTGTCGATGATCAGGAAGTCGGCGCCCTCCGACAGGCGCTGCCACGTCTCCTCGAACACCGACTCGCTCGCGCCGTCGTGCGTCGCGTGGATCGGCATCGGCAGGTCGCTGCCGGTCCGCTTGATCGTCGCGGCGCGGTTCTCGAGATAGCGGCCGACGGTACGCTGGCGATGGTCGAGGTCGAAACAGGCGACCTTGGCCCCCTTGGCGGCGAGCGCGATGGCGACGTGCACCGCGGTCGTCGACTTGCCGGTGCCGCCTTTTTCATTGGCGAAGACGATGACGTGTGGCCCTGCGGGCACGGTTCGTTCCTTATCGATGCTGGCGGGTTGCTCGGTCACGACGCTCTTCATAGAAGCCGCGCGCTCATTGTTCGAGGGATTAAACGGTGCTGACGGTTCGAGACCTGGACGGGCTGCGCGCGGCGGTCGCCGCTTTCCGCGCGGACGGCGCGACGATCGCGCTGGTGCCGACGATGGGGGCGCTGCATGCGGGCCATATGGCGCTGGTCGAGGCGGCCCGACGGCCGGGCACCAAGGTGATCGCGTCGATCTTCGTGAACCCCAAACAATTCGGCCCGAACGAGGACCTCGGCCGCTATCCGCGGCGCGAGGCGGCGGATGCGCGGCTGCTCGCCGAGGGCGGCTGCGACCTGCTGTGGCTGCCGCCGGTCGAGACGATGTATCCGGCGGGCTTCGCGACCAACGTCGGCGTGACCGGGGTCAGCGACGGCTTCGACGGCGCGGCGCGGCCGGGCCATTTCGACGGCGTCGCCACCGTCGTCACCAAATTGTTCAACCAGACCGATGCGGATGTCGCCTATTTCGGCGAGAAGGACTTCCAGCAGCTCGCCGTGATCCGCCGCATCGTCGCGGACCTCGACATGGCGATCGAGATCGTCGGCGTGCCGACGCAGCGCGACGACGACGGCCTCGCGCTGTCCTCGCGCAACATCTACCTCGACGACGAACAGCGCGCCAAGGCGGTGGCCTTGCCGCGCGCGCTCGGCGTCGCGGCGCGGGCGGTGGGGCGCGGCGACGATATCGAGGCTACGCTCGCCGAAGCGCGCGCGACGCTGATCGCGGCGGGGTTCACGGTCGATTACATCGCGCTCGCCGATGCCGAGACGCTCGCCGAATCACCCGGCGCGGACCGGCCGCGGCGGCTGCTCGCGGCGGCGCGGATGGGCGCGACGCGGCTGATCGACAATATCGCGGTCGAACCGAACGCCTGATCGGCAGGGTTGCCTCTGCGTTAACCAATTCGCAGGACGAATCGCCGATGGTGTCGTCATGACGAATGGGGGCAAACCATGGGCAATAGTTTCAAGAGCGCGCAATTCCTTATAGACAGCCGCATCGCCGATGCGATGCGCGGCCGGCCGGAGGCGCTGTTCGACCTCGGCGTCTGCTACCAGACCGGCACCGCCGGCGCGGCGGTCGATCTGATCGAGGCGCATAAATGGTTCAACCTTGCCGCGGTGGCGGGTTTCAGCGACGCCGTCGACGCCCGCGCCGAAGTGGCGGAGGACATGACCGCCCGCGAGATCGCCGCCGCACAGCGCCAGGCGCGCGACTGGCTGGGCATGACCCAGCGGCGCGCGGCGTAACGGGTTTTCTGCCACCGCCACGGAGGCGCATCCCGCGACGGTAAACGGCGGTTGCCGCTTATCGGGCGGGCGGGCTGTCCTGCTGCGCGATGGCGCCGGTCAGGCGATCCCAATTGGCGTGGGCGAAGCCTTGCCGCGCGGCATCGTCGAGCTGGACCGATTCGAGGAAATGGCGCGGGGCGCCGCCTTCCTTATATTGATAGGGGAAGTCGGTGGAGAACAGCAGGCGCTCGGGGCCGACGATCTCCAGGCAGCGGTGGAGATAGGTCTCGCTCCACATGCCGCTGCCGGTGACGTACAGGTTGCTGCGGGCATAGTCCGACAAGGATCGGCGCAGATCGAGCGCGCGTGCGAAGACCGCGGACGTGCGCTCCAGATAGAAGAGCACCACCTCGCCCCAGTGACCGAGGATGATCTGCAGGTCGGGAAGCTCATCGAACACGCCGGCCGCGGCGAGACGCAGCCATTGCAGCCCCGCCTCATAATGCCAGCCGAGGCCGAATGCCGCCAAAGCGAGGTCGGCCGTCTCGCCGATCCCCGAATAATTGGCCTGACGGACCCCCGCCAGCGGGGTCTGCGGATGGATGAACAGCGGCACGTGCAGCTCCGCCGCCTTGGCGAGCAGGGGGCGCAGATCGGGATGGTCGAGATGACGCTCGCGCGTGCGGCCGCAGAGCAGCGCGCCCTTCAATCCGAGGTCGCGGACCGCGCGTTCGAGTTCGCGCGGCGCGGCGTCGGCATCCGGGGTCGGCACGGCGGCGAACCCCTGGAAGCGGTGGGGATGGCGCGCGCAGGTTTCGGCGATCAGGTCGTTGACCCGCTGCGCCGTCTCGACCGCCGCTGCGGGGGCGAGATTGTGCAGACCGGGGGTGGTGAGCGAGAGCACCTGCACGTCGACGCCCTGTTCGTCCATCAGCGCGATCCGGCCGTCGCCGAGATCCGCGAGGCGGCGGCCGTTCTCGCCACCGTCGGCGAAGGCCGAGACCGGATCGTGCGGGGGTGGCGCGGCGTCCCAGGCGTCGCGGACGAAGGGGGGCAGGACATGCTCTTCGATCGCGATCAGGCGCATGGGCAATCTCTCGAGACGACAGGCCTAGGCGGGGTAGACATTCAGGTCATGAAGTCTTCCCCCTTGCGGGGGAGGACTTCTCAAGGACCGGAATGGCGGTCCCGGTCCGGTCAACGAGGCGCCGCGGCTTTGGTTTCTTCCGGCACGAGCGCCTGGCGGATCGGCTCCACCCAGCGGTCACGATCGATGTCGTACAGGATGAAATCGCTGTCGAACTGCCAATAGGCCCAGGGGAAGCCGTGCGCCTCCGCTTCGCGGCGGACGGTCGCGGTGTAGCGCGCGCGTGCCGCCATCGGCGTGCCGCTTTTCTCATAGGCGCCGAATTCGCCCATCAGGACCGGGCGATCGTTCGCCTTCGACCATGCGCCGACGGTGTCGTAATCCACCTTGATCCGCCGTTCGTCCGCCGCGGTGAACGGCACGTTCTTGACGCCGGTCAGCTCGGGTGCCCAGGGCGCGCCCTGATGCGTGAAGCGGAACGGTTCGTAGGAGTGGAAGGTGACGAGGATGTTGCGGTCGGCCTCGGGCAGGTCGAGCTTGGGCAGTTCCTCGAGATTGTTCCAGCGGCTCGGGCCGATCACCAACGTGCGCTGGGGGTTCGTCCGTCTGACCAGGGGGATGAGCGTGCGCAGCATCGCGTTCCAGCGCGCATCGTCCAGCGGCGCGTGCGGTTCGTTGAGCAGTTCGAACAGCACGGACGGCGGTGCATCGCGATAGCGTTCGCCGATCTGCGTCCAGAAGGCGACCAATTTGGGTTCGCACGCATCCGGCGCCTTCGAACAAACGTTGAAATCGTGTTCGTCGATGATGACGCTGAGGCCCGCGGCGCTCGCCTCGCGGACGACCCGGTCGAGCGTCGCGAGCCATTGCGGATCGAGCCGGTTCTGCGCGTCCATATGGCTGAACGACTGGAGCACGACACGGACGAAATCGAACCCGCCCTGTCGGATGATGCGGAAGTGGCGCGTCTTGAACCGCGCCCTGGCCGCGTCGCGCCACAACGGGTCGTAGCCGAGGATGTTGACGCCGCGGTGCAGGCGCGCGGCGGTGCGCCACGCCGGGCCGGTCCCCGCGGTTGCGGCGGGCGCTGGCGGCGCCGTCGCCTGACCCGCCGCGATTGCCGGGGCGACCGGGGGTGCGGCGAGGATCAGGGCCAAAGTCAGTAACTTAGAGGTGAACCGCACGGCGCTGACCCTTCGCAAGACGAGAGCTTGGGCGGTAGCCGATCCGGCGGGGGTTGTCCTCTTATTCGGTGCGGCGGGCGGCGATCGGCTGCTTGCGCTGGCGGCGGGCAGGCGCCATGGCCTGTGGATGCGCAGCCTGACCTTGTTCGCCGTCCTGCTTCTGCTGCCCGCGGTCGGCGATGCCCAGTCGGTCGCGCAGGAACGCTGGGACGTCACGTCGACGGTGGTCGATCTGACCGTGCCGGGGGCGCCCGGATTCATCCTGCGGATGGCCAAGGGCAAATCGCGCGCGGAGCATAAGTGCGTCGCGCCCGGGCAGACCATCGCGGCGGTGCTGGCGCCCGATCCCAAGGCGCGATGCCGGGTCGACAAGCAGCAGATCGCGGACGGCCGCTACACGCAGGCGCTGACCTGTCCGCAGAAGAACGGGACGCCGATGCAGGTTAGCCGCGCCGGGACCTTTACCGCGGGGGGCTTCGTCGGCCGCGCCGAGATGACTGGTCAGACGGCCAAGGGCAGGATGAACGTCGTCCTCGATCAACGGGCGGCCCGGGTCGCCGGCACCTGCAAGGGCTGACGACGGGGCGGGCCGTCCCGTGGCGTCGATCGCGCCGGAGGGATCAGTGGTCGCCGGGGATGTCGGCGATCTCGGTGTTGGACAGGCCGGCGCTTTCGTCGCGCAGGAAGCGCAACAGCTCCGCCACCTCGGGCGGTCCGAAGCGGAGGCCGAGGTCGTCCATCTGGATGAAGATCGCCTGCTGCCTGTCCGGCGACATCGCCGCGACGACATCGACGCAATCCGCCAGCGTGCCTTGGCCCACGACGTCCGACATTGCCTCGGTATCGCCTTCGATGGCGTAGATCGTCGCGGGTTCGCTTAACGGATAGGTCGTCATCGCTGCTCCTGTCGGTCGCTGTCGCGACGATAACGTGCGGGGGAGGGAATGGACGCAGGCGTGGCGCAGGGGCGCGAAAGAAGGTCGTCGGGCCTGTGGGGCCGGATCGACGTTGAGGATTGCCCTCAATTCCTCCCCCGCCAGGAGGAGGTGGCATGCCACAGGCATGACGGAGGGGGAGGACACGAAACCGAAGTGGTCGCTTACCTCCCCCTCCGTCACGGCTTCGCCGCGCCACCTCCCCCTGGCGGGGGAGGAATTGAGGGTGTCAAACCTAGACGTCCAGGTTGGCGACGTTCAGCGCGTTGTCCTGGATGAATTCGCGGCGGGGTTCGACGACTTCGCCCATCAGCTGGGTGAAGATCACGTCGGCGGCCGAGACGTCTTCCGAGGTGACGCGCAGCATCGTGCGGTTCGAGGGATCGAGCGTGGTCTCCCACAATTGGTCGGCGTTCATCTCGCCGAGCCCTTTGTAGCGCTGGATCGCCAGGCCCTTGCGGCCCGCGGCGAGGATCGCGTCGAGCAATTGCGACGGCCGCGCGACGAGGCTTTCGCCGCGCGAGACGGTGGTGGTGATGCTGCCGATCTGGCCGGCGTTCTCCTCGGCCTCCTCGCCGCCGTCCGCGGCCGGCTCGGGGTCCGCCGCGGTGGCGGCGAGGCCCTTGAGCGGGATCAGCTTGCCCGCCGCGACGAAGCTTTCCGCCTGTTCGGCGGCGAGGCCGTGCAGCTTGCGCGCCTCGGCGCTGGCGAGGAAGGTCGCCTCGACGATGTGATGGTCGGTGACGCCGCGCCACAGCCGTTCGAAGTGGATGCCGCCGTCCTCGGTCAGCCGCGCGGTCCAGCGCGCTTCCTCGTCGCCCGATTCGAGCCGGCGGACGACCTCGGCGACCGTCGCCGCGCGCTGGTCGCGGGTGAAGCTGGGGTCGAGCGCGCCGGCGAGCGCCAGCACCTCGATGATTACCGGGTCGTAGCGCCGCGGCACGTAGCGCATCAGGGTGCGCATGCGGCGGGCATGGTCGAGCAGGCTCTTGAGGTCGGCGCCCGAGCGCGTGCCGCTCGGCGCGTCGAACACCATCGACGAGACGCCGGCGTCGACCAGATATTCGTCGAGCGCGGCATCGTCCTTGAGGTACACTTCCGACCGGCCCTTGGTCGCCTTGTACAGCGGCGGCTGCGCGATGAAGAGGTGACCGCGGGTGATCAGCTCGGGCATCTGGCGGTAGAAGAAGGTCAGCAGCAAGGTGCGGATATGCGCGCCGTCGACGTCGGCGTCGGTCATGATCACGATCTTGTGATAGCGCAATTTGTCGGCATTGAAGTCGTCGCGGCCGATGCCGGTGCCCATCGCCTGGATCAGCGTGCCGATCTCGCGGCTGGCGATCATCCGGTCGAAGCGCGCACGCTCGGTGTTGAGGATCTTGCCGCGCAGCGGGAGGATCGCCTGGAAGTGGCGATCACGGCCCTGCTTGGCCGAGCCGCCGGCCGAATCGCCCTCGACCAGGAACAGCTCGGACTTGGCCGGGTCCTTCTCCTGGCAGTCGGCGAGCTTGCCGGGCAGCGAGGCGATGTCCATCACGCCCTTGCGCCGGGTCAGCTCGCGCGCCTTCTTGGCGGCCTCGCGCGCGGCGGCGGCGTCGATGATCTTGCCGACGATCGAGCGGCCGTGGGCGGGATTTTCCTCCAGCCACTCGGCGAGCTTGTCCGCCATCAGCGATTCCAGCGGCTGGCGTACCTCGGACGAGACGAGCTTGTCCTTGGTCTGGCTGCTGAACTTGGGATCGGGCAGCTTGACCGAGACGATCGCGGTGAGCCCCTCGCGCATGTCGTCGCCGGTGAGCGTCACCTTCTCCTTCTTCAGCATCCCCGACTTGTCCGCATAATTGTTGAGCGTGCGGGTCAGCGCGGCGCGGAAGGCGGCGAGGTGCGTGCCGCCGTCGCGCTGCGGGATGTTGTTGGTGAAGGCGAGGACGTTCTCGTAATACGAGTCGTTCCATTCGAGCGCGACGTCGATGCCGACCTCGTCGCGCTGGCCGTGGATCGCGATCGGTTCGGGGAACAGCGGCGTCTTGGCGCGATCGAGCCACTTTACGAATGCGGCGATGCCGCCCTCGTAATAAAGCTCGACCGTCTTCGCTTCCTCGTGGCGTGCGTCGGTGAGGAACAGGCGGACGCCCGAATTGAGGAACGCCAGCTCGCGATAGCGATGCTCCAGCTTTTCGAAGTCGAATTCGGTGATCTTGAACGTCGCGGGCGAGGGCAGGAAGGTGACGCGCGTGCCCTTCTGGCCGGGCGCGGCGGGGCCGACGACCTTGAGCGGGGCGACCGCGTCGCCGAATGCGAAGCGCATGTAATGCTCCTCGCCGTCGCGCCAGATGGTGAGATCGAGGAATTCGCTCAACGCGTTGACGACCGAGACGCCGACGCCGTGCAGGCCGCCCGACACCTTGTAGGCATTGTCGTCGCTGGTGTTCTCGAACTTGCCGCCGGCGTGGAGCTGGGTCATGATGACCTCTGCCGCCGAGACGCCTTCCTCGGGGTGGATGCCGGTCGGGATGCCGCGGCCGTTGTCGGTGACGCTGACCGATCCGTCGGCGTTCAACTGGATGTCGATCCGGTCGCAATGGCCGGCGAGCGCCTCGTCGATCGCATTGTCGCTGACCTCGAACACCATGTGGTGGAGGCCCGATCCGTCGTCGGTGTCGCCGATATACATGCCCGGCCGCTTGCGCACCGCGTCGAGGCCCTTCAGCACCTTGATCGACGAGGCGCCGTATTCGTTCGCATTCTGGGGTTCTGCCATAGCGAGGATATAGGGATTGCGGGGGCGGAACGAAAGCGAAATGGGCGGTTGGGCGGTGGGGCGGTGGGGCGGTGGGGCGGTGGGGCGGTGGGGCGGTGAGGCAAATCCTCCCTCGCTTCAGCGGGGGAGGGGGACCGCTCGCCGCAGGCGAGTGGTGGAGGGGGCGTTTCCGCATACGGCGAACGTGCCGTATCCTCCCCCTCCGTCAGTGCTTCGCACTGCCACCTCCCCCTTGCGGGGGAGGAATTATTCACCCCAGTTCCACCCGCGTCGCGTCGCCGCCGATCGCGGCGAACAGCGCGGGTTCGGTGCCGGTCATCCACACCTGTCCGTGGCCCGCGAGCCGCGCGAACAGCGCGGCGCGGCGGAGCGGGTCGAGATGTGCGGCGATCTCGTCGAGGAGAAGGATCGGGGCGTGGCCGGTGCGCTGCGCGACGAGTTCGGCATGGGCGAGGACGATGCCGAGCAGCAGCGCCTTCTGCTCGCCGGTCGAGGCGAGCGCCGCCGCCTGCGCCTTGCCGAGATGCGTGACGGCGAGGTCGGCGCGGTGCGGGCCGGCGAGCGCGCGGCCGGCGGCGGCGTCGCGCGGGCGCCCCTGACGCAGCGCGTCGAGCAATTGCGCGCCGTCGCCGCGCCAGCCCTCCAGCGCCAGCGCGGCGCGCGCGAACGGGCCGTCGGGCTGGTCCGCGAGCCGTTCGCCGAGCAGCGTGACGGTGGTGCGCCGCGCGGTCTCGATCGCGCCGCCGTGATCGGCCATCTGCGTCTCCAGCGCGGTCAGCCAATCGGGGTCGGCGGGCGCGTCGGCGGCGAGCAGGCGGTTGCGTGCGCGCATCGCCGCCTCGTAGCGCGCGGCGTGATGCGCATGGCCGGGGAGCAGCGCCAGCGTCAGCCGGTCGAGGAAGCGGCGGCGCTCGCCCGCCGGCTCGACGAACAACCGGTCCATCGCCGGGGTCAGCCACAGCACGGTGAGCCATTCGGCGAGCGTGTTGGCGGTGGCGGCGGCGCCCTGGATACGCAACTGGCGGCGGTCGGGCGCCGCGGCGAGCGTGCCGGTCGCGATCTCGACGTCGCCGCCGGGCGCGGCGAGCGTCGCGGCGATGCCGAAGCCGCCCGCGCCGCCCTGCCGCTGCATGTCGGCGAGCGCGGCGCGGCGCAGCCCGCGGCCGGGGGCGAGCAGCGACACCGCCTCGAGCACGTTGGTCTTGCCCGCGCCATTCTCGCCGGTAAGAACGACGAAGCCCGGACCCGGCGCGAGCGCAAGGCCCGCATGGTTGCGATAATCGGTCAGGACGAGGCGCGAGAGCATCGTCCGCCCGCCTATAGCAAAGCAATGGAGCGGCAAATCGCCGTCATCGCTGCCGATCCGGGCATATCCGCTTGATCGGCAAGGAACGGATGCGAATTGCGGCCGGTTGCGACGGCATGACCGACACCCCTTCCGCCGCGCCGCTCGCCGGTCGGCATATCCTGATCGTCGAGGACGAATGGCTGCTCGCCGACCATCTCGACGGGATCGTCACCGATGCCGGCGGCACGGTACTGGGCCCGTTCGCCACCGCCGGGCAGGCGCTGGCGGCGCTCGCCGGCGACGCACCGCGACCGGACGCGGCGACGCTCAACGTCGTGCTGATCGATCATATGTCGTTCGATGTCGCCGATCGGCTTGGCGATCTGGCCATTCCCTATACCTTCCTGTCGGCCAACCGGCCGTACACCCTGCCCGAACGGTTCCGGACGACGCCGCTGATCGGCAAGCCGTTCAGCGACCGGCAGGTGATCGAGGCGCTGGTGGTGCTGCTGGACGAGGCGGAACCCGCCCGGACGCGCACCGTTGGATGAGCGAACAGCAGCAACCGGGACGCTTTACGATGGATTACAGGAAGATCGGCTTCGGCCTCGGCGCCTTCGCGGTGGGTGCGGCGGCGTGGACCGCGGCGACGGCGGCATTCGGCCCCACGCCCGGCTCGCGGCCCCGTCGGTTCACGGACGACGCGGGTGCGGGCGCGGTGCCGGGCGACAGCACGACCAGCCCGATCGCGCCGCGCCCGGCGACGATGGCCGCCGCGCCGGTCGGCATGGCCGAGACCGAGAAGCATTTCGAGGAGCAGCCGGGCAATCCGGCCGCCGAGCATGTGCCGACCGACCTGATGGGTGACGCGCATCCCGGCAACGACAGCCGCGCGGTCGAGGCGTTCCGCCCCGATCCCACCGCGGTGCCGACCGAGGAAGAGCGCGAGGCGCTGCGGCCGGCGACGGGGCCGGCGCCGACCCTGGTCGCCGATCGCGGCAGCGGGTTCAGCGAGGCGGCCGGCGCGGCCTGAGCAGACATAAGGTGTACCCCGGCGAAGGTCCGGGCCTGGTGGGGCGGAGGCCTGCAGCGACTTACAGCGGCCTTCTTAACTGCGGCTCGGCCTTCGTAGGACCTTTGCAAAAGGTCGCCCCATCAGTGTTGCCGCGAAAGCGGGAACCCACGGTCAGGCAGGGCAACGTCTTGCGGCGTCCGGGGCCCTGGGCTCCCGCCTCCGCGGGAGCACTGGTGGGATTTGCGCATGTTGCGAAGGCGGAAGCCAGTTGGGAAGGCCGTCGCTCAGCCATTACCAGCCTTCACCCGGCTAGGCCCCGGCCTTCGCTGGGGTGCAGGTTCGTGGACGTTCGCCGCGCGGTCAGTCGTTGCCGAGCAGTGAGGATTTGCGAGGGATCGTCTCGCCCTGCGGCTGGTCCTTGTCGAGCGTGTCGCTCGGGCGGCGTGCGTCGCCGGCGCGTTGATGCTCGGTGGACAGGTTGGGATCGGAAGTCTCGGTCGTCGGCTTGGTGTCGTCGGTCATCGTCGGTTCCTCTCGGAACTCCAACCGCCGGGCGAGGCGCCGCGTTCCGCCGGCCGCAGCGTGATCCATGTTGCAACCAAATCGCCGCAATGGACATTCTTCTTTGATCTAAATCAGATGGGAGGATGTCATGCGGATACCCTTGTTGGCGGCGACGATCGCCGCGACCGCGCTTGCGGGCTGCTCGACCACCGGTACGGACGGCCGGTATCGGAGCTACAGCCGCTACGACTATAACCGCGTCGATCCGGCATATGGCGGCTATTATGCCGATCGTTATTATGCCGACGGCCCGCGCTATCGCGAACGCCGCCTGTCCTCGCGCGACCGGATCTATCGCGGCGAGAACGGCCAATATTATTGCCGCCGCAACGACGGGACGACCGGGCTGATCGTCGGCGGCCTCGCCGGCGGCGTGCTCGGCAACATCATCGCGCCGGGCAATTCGGGTCTGCTCGGCACGTTGCTCGGCGGTGCCGCGGGTGCTGCGGTCGGGCGCTCGGTCGACCGCAACAACGTACGCTGTCGATAAGGGGACGCGGCGGGGCGCGGTATCCCGCGTTCCGCTTGCGGCGCGGCGGCGAGACGCTAAGCGTCGGGGATAGTGCCTGTCCGCCGGAGTTCCGATGCGCCTGATCCTCGCCGCCACCCTGCTCGCGTCCACCTCGCCCGCCGCCGCGCAGGCGCTGCATCAATATGGCGGGCTGGCGATCTCGCCGACCGGCGACCGGGTCGCGGCGGTCGAGAGTGCCGGCGGCCATGGCGTGGTGACGGTGCGCGGCACCGCCGACGGCCGCGTGATGCGGACGATCGATCCGTGCAAGACGTGCAGCTATTCGGGGCTGAGCTTCGCACCCAATGGCGACCTCGTCTTCCTCGTCCGCGATACCGCGGCGGTGCGGCTGAGCTATGCCGACGCGACGACGACGCGGACGATCGCGACGGTCCCCGGCATCGCGCAGACGCCGCGCGTCTCGCCCGACGGCACGCGCATCGCGCTGCTGGTGACGCTGGGCGCCGCCAAGGAATCGGGCGCGACGCAGGCGGGCGTGCGGATGATCGGCGAGATCGGCGAGAAGAACGACGAACAGCGGCTGGCGGTGTTCGACATCGCCAAAACCGCGGCGACGACGGTGACGCCGCTGTCGCCCGCCGGGCGCTACGTCTACGAATATGACTGGACGCCCGACGGGCGCGGCTTCGTCGCGACCACCGCGCTCGGCAACGGCGACAACAATTGGTGGGTGGCGACGCTCGATGCGATCGATGCACGCACCGGGGCGGTGCGCCCGATCGCCAAGCCGGCGACGCAGCTCAACCAGCCGCGCGTCTCGCCGGACGGGCGCACGGTCGCCTATATCGGCGGCTTGATGAGCGATTTCGGCTCGATCGGCGGCGACGTCTTCACCGTGCCGCTGGCCGGCGGCACGCCGCGCAACATCACCGCCGGCGCCAAGTCGACCGTCACGACGATCGACTGGACCGCGGGCGGGCTGCGCACGGTGACGCTGGCCGGGGACAGCATCCAGTTCGGCACGCTGACGCCGGGCCAGCCGGTCGCGCCGGGCTTCGCCAAGCCGGCGAGCAGCGCGGCGGGCGATGGCCGCGCGGTCTTCTCCGCCGACGGCCGCGTCGCCGCGGCGGTGGTGCAGGATTACGAGCATGCGCCGGCGATCTATGCCGGACCAGTCGCCGCGCCGGCGACCGGCGTGCGGCAGATCACCCACGACAACGACGCCGCACCGGCACTGGCCAGCGCGCGCAGCATCGCGTGGCAGAACGAAGGCTATGACGTGCAGGGCTGGCTGCTCGCGCCGCGCACCGCGCCCGCCGGCAAGGCGCCGATGATCACGATGGTGCATGGCGGCCCGTCGGCGGCGTCGATGCCGGGCTATGTCTCGGCGGGGTCGACGAACGGCGCGCTGCTCAAGGCGGGCTATTACGTCTTCCTGCCCAATCCGCGCGGCAGCTACGGCCAGGGCGAGGCGTTCACCGCCGCGAACAAGCGCGATTTCGGCGGCGGCGACCTGCGCGACATCCTCGCCGGGATCGATGCGGTCGAACGCGTCGCGCCGGTCGACGACGCGCGGCTGGGGCTGGGCGGATGCAGCTATGGCGGGTTCATGGCGATGTGGACCAACACCCAGACGAACCGGTTCAAGGCGATCGTCGCCGGTGCCGGCCTGTCCAACTGGGTGAGCTATTACGGCACCAACGGCATCGACCAATGGCTGCTGCCGTTCTTCGGCAAGACGATGTACGACGACATCAAGGCCTATGAGGACGTGTCGGCGGTCTATCAGGCGAAGAAGGCGAAGACGCCGACCTTCATCTACGTCGGCGAGCGCGATATCGAGGTGCCGCCGACCCAGTCGATAGAATGGTGGCACGCACTGAAGGACCGTAACGTGCCGGTCAGCCTGGTGATCTATCCCGACGCCGGCCATTGCGTCAGCGCGCCGGAGCAGGCGAGCGACGTGCGCGCGCGCTCGATCGCGTGGTTCGATAAATATGTGAAGGGGGCGAAATAGGGCGGCTTCGCCTTCGCCGATCGTCATCCCGGCGTAGGCCGCGCAACGACTGCGTTCATCGTAACCGTGGGTCCCGGCTTTCGCCGCGATGACGAAGGAGCGGGCGCGTGCGCCTAGAACAGCGGCTTGCCCGAATCCTTCCATTTGTCGAGCACGGTCGCGGCGGGCGGCAACATGTCGGGGGTCGGGCTGGCCGCGGGTTGCGGGGCGCCCGGCGCGACCGGCAGCGGTGCGGCGGCGGCGATCAGCTCGGGCGGCGGCGCGACCGGCGGTACGGCGAGCCGCAGGTGCGGGCCGGGTAGCGGTTCGCCGCCGATATAGCTCCGGGCGAAGGCGGCGCGGGTGCCCCAGAAGCCCTTCCAGCGGTGGAACAGATGCGCGCCGACGACGTCGGTCATCACCATCGCCCGGTTCCACGCCGGGGTTACCGCATAGGTATGGTAATGGGTGGCGAGGCCGACCGGCGCATAGACATAGCCGGCGAGCGCCATCGCCGCATGCCGCGCCGCGCGGGCCCAGGCGGCGCGCGCCGGCACCCGCGCCATCGCGCCGTCGCAGGCGAAGCTGAACTGGCAGCCGGCGCGCTCGGAGCCCTGATAGACGACGCCGCACACCGTCGCGGGGAAAGCGGGGTGGCGCGCCCGGTTGAGGATCACCTGCGCGACCGCGGACTGGCCGGCGTCGGATTCGGAGGCCGCCTCGTAATAGATCGCGGCGGTGAGGCATTCGAGCGCGCGCGACCGGTCGAGGCCGGTCGCCGCCTTGGTCGAGAAGGGCACGGCGCCGCTGCCGCTGCGCAATGCCGCCGCGAGAACGGCGGCCGATACGGGCAGCGCGGGCAAAGCGGTGGTGCCGGTGACGCCCTCCGCCGGCGCGGCGCTCTCGCCCGCGGCGGGTGCGGTGGCGGCGGCGTAGAGCAGCGCGGCACCGGGGAAATGATCCTCCGCCTCGTAACCGGCGGGTGCGGGCAGCGGCGGCGCGGCCACGCCATGCGCGGCGATCGCGCGCCACGCCGCCTGCGCCGCCAAGACGACGGCGAGCGCGAGGCACAGCGCGACCAGCGCCAGCCACAGGCGCGTCATCGTCCTTATCGTCCGCATCGGCACCCGCATTACGCGCCAATAGCTTACATCGGGTTTCGCGTCCGCGGGGATTGCGGCCGCGTCACGCGGAGCGGTGTTCAGGGGCGGTCACGGTGACAAATCCACCTGAGATGCCGGACACGTCCGGGGGAACAACCGAACGAATTTCGATCGCGCCTCCATATGCAACACTTCCAGATTGGATCGACACTTAGCAAATTCCTCCCCCGCAAGGGGGAGGTGGCAGCGCAAAGCGCTGACGGAGGTGGGAGGACACAGAACAGACGTGTCGCTTACCTCCCCCTCCGTCACGGCTTCGCCGCGCCACCTCCCCCTGGCGGGGGAGGAATTTCACTGACCGTCGATCGTGCCTAGCGATGTATCGAAGTCACCATCTTCGCCGTTTCTGGATGCTGATGGTCGCCGACGCTTCTCTCTTTCGTCACCCCGGATCCCGTCCGGGGTGACGCTTGTTGGGCGCCTTCGTGCAGACGGCCCCTTATTTCAGCGTCGGGCTGTCGAGGTTGAGTTGCGTTTCGGTCAGCGTTTCCGTGTCGGGGCGTGCGGCTTTCAGGGGCGTCAGGAATTGCTTGGCGTCGCCGACGATCGCGACGCTCGCCGCTTTGGGATCGAGCAGCGCCGCCGCCGCCGACTGGACCGCGGCGGGGGTCACCGCCTCGACCTTGGCGGTGTAGCTCTGCAATTCGGTGAGCGGCACGTCGTCGAGAACATAGCTGCCGAGGATGCCGGCGATGCCGCCCGTCGTCTCGACCGTGCGGCCGAAATTGCCGACCAGCACCGCCTTGCGCGTCGCCAGTTCCGCCTCGGGCACCGGCGCCGCGCCCATCCGCGCCATTTCGGCGGTGATCAGCGTCACCACCTCCGCCGCGGTCGGGTTCTTGGTCTGGGTGCGCGCGGTGAATTCGCCGGCAAGGCGGCCGCCGCCGACCCCGCTCGACGCGCCGTAAGCGAGGCCGCGCTTGATCCGCACCTCCTGGTTGAGCCGCGACGAGAAGCCGCCGCCGAGTACGGTGTTGGCGACCGCGAGCGGATAATACCGCGCGTCGGCGCGCGGGATCGCCGGCCGCTCGACGACGACCCCCGCCTGACCCGCGCCGGGCATGTCGACGACGATCGTGCGCGGCGCAGGGAAGGCGGCGACGGCGACCGGCGCGGCGGGCGCGCCGGCAGGTGCGCGCCACTGGCCGAGCTGCGCCTCGGCGAGCGCCCTGGCCTGTGCCGGGGTGACGTCGCCGACGAGGATCAGCGCCGCCTGATCGGGGCGCCAGGTGCGCGCATAAGCGGCGGTGACGTCGCCGCGGGTGATCGCCTTGAGCGACCTGGGGGTGCCGCCGCCCGGCGCGCCGAACGGCGAGCCGCCGAAGGTGGCGCGGTCGGCGACCATCGCGGCGAGCTGCGCGGGGTCCTTGACCGCGACGGTGACCGCGTCGACCTGCTGCGCGCGGGCGCGATCGAGTTCGTCGGGGGCGAACACCGGATGCGTCGCGACATCGGCGAGGATCGTCATCGCCGGGGCGAGCTGGTCCGACTTGACGGTCACCGAGACGGTGCCGCCCTCCTGATCCGAACCGGCGCCGATCGATCCGCCGAGGCTTTCGACCTGCCGCGCGATCTCGGTCGCCGAGCGGGTGGTGGTGCCCTTGGTCATCAGGCTCGCCGCGAGACTGCTGACGCCCGACCGGTCGATCGGATCGAGCACCTCCCCGCCGGTCGCGACGAGATAGGCGGTGGCGATCGGCAGCTCATGACGCGCGACGGTGATGACGCGCAGGCCGTTGGCGAGCCGCGTCTCGACCGGCTGCGGCAGGTTCGCCTTGACCGGCGCGGCGGGGGCGGGCGGCCGGATGCGCTCGCTTTCCGGCGCGGGGGTGACGATCGCGATCTGCGCCGGCGGGGTGAGCGGCGCGGTCTGCACCGTGGAAGCGATCGCGATCGTGTCGCCGCTCTGGCCGGCGGGCTTGGCGGTGTCGGGCAGGTAGCGGATCGTCGCCGACTGGGCGTCGCCGAGATATTTGCGCGCGACGCGCTGCACGTCGTCGGCGCTGACCCCGGCAATCTCGGCGAGCTGGCGGTCGGCGGCGCGGGGATCGCCGTCGATGATCACCGACGAGGCGAGGATGCGCGCCTTGCCCTCGGCGGTCTCGCGGCTGCGGATCGCCGAGGTCAGGATCTCGTTCTTCGCCTCGGCGAGTTCGGCGGCGGTCACCGGCGCGTCGCGGAAGCGCGCGATCTCGCGCTTGAGCGCGGTCTCGCCCTGGTCGACGGTCTTGCCGCCGGCGAGGATCGCATAAGCGATCAGATTGCCGGTGCCCTGTTTGCTGTCGAGGAAGGACGAGGCGTCCTGCGCGAGCTGGTCGCGATAGACGAGGCTTTCGTACAACCGGCTGCTCTCGCCGGTCGACAGGATCGTCTGGAGCACGGTCAGCGCCGGGATGTCCCCGTCGCGGTCGGCGGGAACGTGCCAGCTCATCAGCACCGCGGGCAGCGGCGTATTGGGTTCGTAGACGGTGTAGCTGACCGCCTTGGTGCGCGGTGGTTCCTGCACCGTGACGCGCGGGATGACCGCGGCGGGCTTGGCGATCTTGCTGAAATACTGGTCGATCCACGCATTCAGCTGCGCCGGATCGAAATTGCCCGAGACGACGAGGATCGCATTGTCGGGCCGGTAATAGGTCGCGTGGAAGGCGCGGACGTCGTCGATCGACGCGGCTTCGAGATTCTCGATGCTGCCGATCGTCGAGCGCGCATAGGGATGCGTGGTGTAGGCGGCGGCCGACAGATAGGTGGAGAACAGCTTGCCATAGGGTCGCGCGAGCGTCGACTGGCGCAGCTCCTCCTTCACCACGTCGCGTTCGGAGGCGAAGCTCTTCGGCTCGACGACGAGGCTCGCCATCCGATCGGCCTCGGCGAACAGCAGCCGTTGCAGGTGGTTGGCGGGGATGACCTCGAAATAATTGGTGAAATCGTCGTTGGTCGAGGCGTTGTTATAGCCGCCGACATCCTCGGTCAGCCGGTCCATCTGTTCGGAGACGAGGTTGCGCGTCGCCTTGAACATCAGATGTTCGAACATGTGCGCGAAGCCCGAGCGGCCGCGCGGATCGTCCTTCGAACCGACGTCGTACCAGACCTGCACCGCGACGTTGGGCGTGCCGGTGTCGCGCAGCGCGTAGACGCGCAGGCCGTTGGCGAGCGTCCGCTCGGTGAAGGCGATCGGCTTGACCGTCGCGGTGTTGGCGCGGGGGGGCGCGGTCTGGGCGGTGGCGGCGAGGGGCAGGAGCGCGGCCCCGAGCAACAGGGCGGCACGAACGAGGCGCATGGATCGGGGCTCCGGCTGGGCAGGTAGGATGATGGCGAGTTGAGCCGCAGGCGGGAGCGGTGTCAATCGTGCGTGGTCCCGCCATTGCGCATGAGAGATGACGCCGAATTCATCTAGCCGGTAAATATCTGATTTTGAATGGCTATGCCTGTCGCTTTGGCGGTCCGCCGCGATCGGGGCTGTGCGGCGATGGGTCTATTTCGGCTCGATCGGGTTTAGCGCCACGAACCGAAGGATGTGGGCCATGGCATCGAGCGCAATTCCCGTTTCGCGATCCGCATCCTGCGACGAGACGGGGCGCGCCCGGACGGCGTTGCAGGCGCTCAATTTCTTCATGGCGGACATGCAGGCGGGGATCGGGCCGTTCCTCGGCGTGTTCCTGCAACAGCGCGGCTGGACCGCGGGACCGATCGGCACGGTGATGTCGGCGGGCGGGGTCGCCGGCATGATCATGACCGTGCCGGCGGGGGCGTTCATCGACCATACCGAAAAGAAGCGGCTGGTGGTGATCGTCACCGGCATCTGCACGGTGATGGCGTCGTTCCTGATCCTGCTGTCGCAATCGGGCTGGGTGGTGACGGTGAGCCAGGTGGCGACCGCGATCGCCGGTGCCGCAATCGGGCCGGCGGTGACCGGGATGACGCTGGGCGTGGTGCGCCAGCGCGGCTTCAACGCGCAGAACGGCCGCAACCAGGCGTGGAACCATGCCGGCAACATGATCGGCGCCGGCCTGTCGGGCTTTCTCGGCTGGAAGTTCGGGATGCCGGCGATCTTCTACCTCGCCGCGGCATTCGGGGTGCTGGCGATCGTCAGCGTGCTGATGATCCCCGAACGGGCGATCGACCATCGCGCCGCCCGCGGCCTCGAAGGGGACAAGCAGGATGATGCGGGCGGCGGCCAGGCGGAGGGGTTCAGGACGCTGCTGCGCAACAAGCCGATGCTGATCCTCGCCGCGGCGCTCGCCTGTTTCCACCTCGGCAACGGCGCGATGCTGCCGCTCTACAGCCTCGCGGTGGTCGGCGCGGGCAAGGGCAATGCGGCGCTGTTCACCGCCACCACCGTCGTCGTCGCGCAGGCGGTGATGATCGCCGCGGCGCTGATCGCGATGAAGATGTCGGCGGGCAAGGGCTATTGGCTGGTGCTGCTGATCTCGTTCGCGGCGTTGCCGCTGCGCGGGTTCCTGGCGGGGACGTTCATCGAACATTGGGGGGTGTGGCCGGTGCAGGCGCTCGACGGCATCGGCGCCGGATTGCAGAGCGTCGCGGTGCCCGGCCTCGTCGCCTGCCTGCTCGACGGCACCGGCCGGGTCAACGTCGGGCAGGGCGCGGTGATGACGATCCAGGGCCTCGGCGCGTCGCTGAGCCCGGCGATCGGCGGCTGGATCGCGCAGGCGTTCGGCTATCACGCCGCCTTCCTGATCCTCGGCAGTTTCGCGCTGGCCAGTCTGGCGCTGTGGATCGGCTTCGCCGGCCTGTTGCGGCCGGCATGCGAGGGCAAACGGGTGGAGAACACGGCATGAGCAAGACGATCACCTGGGTGCATGTCGGCGATCTCCATGCCGATCCCGCCGACGGCTGGCTGGGAATCGACCGGCTGGAGAAGATCGTCGCCGATCTCGCCGCGGTGCGTGAAGGGATCGACTTCGTCTTCGTGCCCGGCGACAACGCCAATCACGCCACCGTCGAACAATATGACCGCATCCGCGCCGCGCTCGCGCCGCTGGCGCTGCCGGTGTTCACGATCCCGGGCGACCATGATTTCGAGGACGGCACGCTCGCCGCCTTCCGCGCCGGCACGCCGGAGGCGATGCGGCCGTTCGAGCGGGTGATCGGCGGCCACCGCTGCCTGTTCCTCGATATCGTCAGCGCCGGCAGCGGCGGCCCCGACTTCCGCATCGGTGCCGGCCAGCGCCGCCGGATCGATGCCGCGCTCGCCGCGAGCGACGACGAGGGGCTGACGCCGCTGGTCTTCATGCACGCCTATCCCGGCGACCTCGCCGATGGGGGCAAGGCGCTGGCCACCGCCTTCGCCGATGCCGGCGTCGCGTTCGTCGATACCGGGCATACGCATTACAACGAGCTGCTCAACGACGGCCGCGTCGTCTATGGCGCGACCCGCTCGACCGCGCAGATCGAGGAGGACGACGGCGCGGCGGGCTATGCGATCGTCAGCGTCCATGACGGCGTGCCGAGCTGGACCTTCCGGCCGATCGGCGATGCCGCGCCCGGCTGGCCGCACGTGCAGATCCTGTCGCCGGCCGACGTCCGCCTGCTCACCCGGCCGCACGATCCCCGCCACGTGCCGGCGCCGGGCACGATCGCGGTGACCGCACGCGTGCTGGGTCCCGCCGCCGCGCCGCCGGTGGTCGAGGTGGACGGCGTCGCGACGCCGATGCACGCGGTATCCGGCCAGCCGGCGACCTGGACGGCGGCGGTGACGGTCGGGCGGCCCGGCCTCCACCCGCTGCGGGTGCGCAGCGGCGCGGCGAGCGACACGATCGACATCCTGGTCCGCGACCGCGAGGACCGCCCCAAGCGCGGCCGGCCGGTGGTACCCGGCCATGCGGTCCATACGATCGGCGCCTGGCCGTCGCGCCACATCCTTGGCGCGCAACTCGGCCCCAATCGCAACGGCGGCGGCTGGTGACCGCGCCGGCGGTGGACTAGCCGGATTGACAATCAGGGTCTGGGGAAAAGTCCTCCCCCGCCAGGGGGAGGTGGCGCGGCGAAGCCGTGACGGAGGGGGAGGACACGGAACAGACGTGTCGCTTACCTCCCCCTCCGTCATGCCTTCGGCATGCCACCTCCCCCTGGCGGGGGAGGATTTTGACCGAATGTCGATGGACTAGGTCAAAAGCACCACGGCATAGTGCAGCAATACCGGGCACTTGGCCTGTATTGTGGAGACTTTTCGGTCGACTTGGCGGCGGCGATCCCGGACAAGCAGGCACTGGCACAATGGTGCGGTGACAGGGGATATCTACATGGCCGATCGTTTCTTCTTCCGCGCGCCGGTGTTCGTCGCGACCGGCATTGCCGCGTTGCTGGGCGGCTGCGTCGATCCCTCGGCGCGGATCGCCACCGCGATGGAGGGATACGGTTTCCAGCCCGCCCAGTCGCAATGCGTCGGCGACCGGCTGGAGGCGAATCTGTCGATCGGCCAGTTGCAGCAGCTCGGCCGTGCGGCACGCGCGGCGCGGCAGGGCGACACCAGCCCCGGCCGGCTGACGATCGGCGACTTCGTGCGCGTCGCGGGACAGGTGAAGGACCCCAAGGTGCCGATCGAGGTCGGCAAGGCGGCCGCGGGCTGCGGCGTCCTCGCCGATGCCGTCGTTGCGGCGCCGCTCTGACATGCGATAAGCCCCATCCCGGAGCTTTCGCGATATTGCTGAAATCCTTATCTTAAGATAGCGCTGGTCAGGCTTGGATCGTTTCTCTTTCTCTCCCGGTCCGGTCGAGCCGGTCGTCGCTGCCCCGGCGGTGCAACGGTCGATCGATGCGTTCGGGGAGCGGCTGGATGCGGCGGACCCGGTCGTCGTCGGGTTCCGCGATGCGACGCTGCCGATGGCGATCAGCGACCCGACGCTGCCCGACGATCCGATCATCTACGTCAATGCCGCGTTCGAGCGGCTGACGGGCTATGCCGCCAGCGAGATCGTCGGGCGCAATTGCCGGTTCCTGCAAGGCCCGGCGACCGATCGCGCCGACGTCGCGCGGCTGCGCGAGGCGATCGCGGCGCGGCGGCGGATCGAGATCGACCTGCTCAACCACCGCCGCGACGGCACCGCCTTCTGGAACCGGCTGACCGTCGCGCCGGTGTTCGGCGACGACGGCGCGCTGACCTATTTCGTCGCGTCGCAGACCGACGTGACGCTGGAGCGGCACCGGCTGGTCGAGCTGATCGAGGACCGCGACGCGCTGAAGGTCGAGGTGGCGGTGCAGGAGGCGGCGCTGGCGGAGCACGCGTTGCAGTTGCAGCTCGCTTTGCGTGCCGGGGGCCTGGGCTATTGGAGCTTCGACATCGCGTCGCAGACGCTGGAGGCGTCGCCGGGCTGCAAGGCGATCTTCGGCCGGGCGGCGGAGGAGGCGTTCACCTATGCCGATTTCTGCGGCGCGGTGCATCCCGAGGACATGGCGTTGGTCACCGCGGCGATTTGCGACACGATCGCCGGTGTGGGCGACTGCGCGCACGATTACCGCATCTTCACGCCGGCCGGCGAGCTGCGCTGGGTGCAGACGCGGGGCGAGGTCACGCGCCACGACGGCGCCGCACCGGCGACGCTGATCGGCTTTTCGACCGACATCACCGCGCGCAAATTCGCCGAGGAGCATCGCGCGGTGCTGGCGCAGGAACTGACCCACCGCGTCAAGAACACGCTGGCGACGGTGAGCGCGGTGGTCAGCCAGACGTTGCGCAACGCCGGGTCGATCGCCGAGGCGCAGGAGGCGATCGCCGGGCGGATCGCCAGCCTCGGCGCGGCACACGACCTGCTGATCCGCGACGAGGTGGAGGGGGCGGCGCTCGGCGAGGTCGCCGAAGGCGTGCTGATGCCGTTCATGGACCGCGCCGGCAGCGTCTTCTCGATCGACGGGCCGGAGGTGCGACTGTCGCCGGCGGTCACGCTGGCTATGTCGATGGCGCTGCACGAACTGGCGACGAATGCGGCCAAATATGGCGCGCTGTCGGTCGCGGGCGGGCATGTCGCGGTGCGCTGGCACCATGTCGACGCCGGCGACGGGCATCGCGTCCGCTTCTCCTGGGTGGAGAGCGGCGGCCCGCCGGTGGTGCCGCCGACGCGCACCGGCTTCGGCACGCGGATGATCTCGCGCGTGCTCGCGCAGCATGTGCGCGGGCAGGCGTCGATCGACTATCCGCCCGAAGGCGTGCGCTTCGTCATCGATGCGGCGATCTGAGGTCGGGCACCGGCGATAAGCGCATCAGTCGCTGCGGAGCGGGGCGAGGCGCTGGAAGGCGGCGCTGAGCGCGTCGATCGAATAGGGTTTGTGCAGCAGCTCGAACTCGCCGGCGCCCTGTTTCGACAGGATCTCGCTATAGCCGCTGGTCAGGATGATCGGCAGTTCGGGCAGGCGGGTGCGGATGACGTGCGCCAGCTCGATGCCGTTCATGCCCGGCATCATCACGTCTGAAAAGACGACGTCGAAACCATCGCCATCCCCCTCCAGCCGGCTCAGCGCCTCCTTAGCGTTGCGCGCGAGCACGATGTCGTGGCCGAGGTCGCTGAGCGCGGCGGTGGCGAAGGTGCCGACCTCCGGATTGTCCTCGACCACCAGGATGCGCAACGACGTGCCGGTGGTGGCAGCGTGCGATGCCGGCGACGCCTCGACAGCGGGGGCGGCGCGTTCGCGCGGCAGGAACAAGGTGAAGGTCGCACCCTCGCCGACGCAACTCGTCGCCAGGACGTCGCCGCCCGATTGCTTGGCGAAGCCGAACACCTGCGACAGGCCGAGGCCGGTGCCGTGGCCGACCCCCTTGGAGGTGAAGAAGGGTTCGAAGATCCGGTCGATATGGTCGGACGGGATGCCGATGCCGGTGTCGGTGATCGATACCTTGAGGAAGTCGCCGCTCCGCTCGCTATGGCCGCGTACCGGCGGGATGCGGTCGCAGATGTCGACCGCGATCGTCAGCCGGCCCTCCTTGCCCATCGCGTCGCGCGCGTTGACCGCCATGTTGACGATCGCGGTCTCGAACTGGCTGACGTCGGCATGCGCGAAACAGGCGACGTCGGGCAGGTCGAGGTCGACGGTGATCAGCGCGCCCGCCAGCATCTCCATCATGTCGGTCAGCCCGCGGATCGTATCGCCGACGTCGAACACCTGCGGGGTCAGCGACGAGCGCCGCGCGAACGCGAGCAACTGGCCGGTCAGCGTGCTCGCCCGGTCGGCGGTCTGGGCGATCGCCTCGATATAACGGTCGCGCCGCTCCTCGCTCAGCCCCGGCCGGCGCAGCAGCTCGGTCGAGCCGCGGATCACCGTCAGCAGATTGTTGAAATCGTGCGCGATGCCGCCGGTGAGCTGTCCCAGCGTCTCCATCTTCTGCGCCTGGCGCAGCGCTTCGTGGGCGCGGGTCAGCGCCTCGCTGCGCTCCGCGACGCGGCGTTCGAGCGTGTCGTTGACCTCCTGCACCGCGCCAAACAGCCGCGCATTGTCGATCGCGATCGCGGCCTGCGCAGCGATGCCGACGAGCAGCCGCTCGTGCCGGGCGTGGAAGCGGCCGGGTTCGGGATGGCCGAACAACAGCCCGCCGAGCACCTCGCCCGAGCGCGACGCGACCGGTGCGGCGAGATAGCTGCGCACCGGCAGATGCCCCTCGGGCAGGCCGCGGTGCGGGGCGTTGTGGCCGTAGCGCGGGTCCGACTGGATGTCGTCCGACCGCAGCACGCCTTCGTTGCGGAAGGTCGGCGTGAACACCGCGGTGGCGCGCGGCTTGCCGAACCCCTCGAACGCGGCACGGCTGGCGCCGGACAGCGTGAAGAGGTTGAGCCGCTTGCCGTCCTCATCCATCTGGTTGTGGAAATAGGCGCCGAATTTCGCGCCGGTCAGCGTCACGCCGGCATCGGTGACCATCTGCACGAGCGGTTCGAGGTCGAGTTCGGCGGCAAGCGCGGTGCCGATGCGGTTCAGCGTCTCGAGGCTGTGCGTCTCGGCGATCAGCTCCTGCTCCATCGCCACCGCCTGCGTCACCTCGATGACCACGGCGAGGACTCCACCCGCATCCCCCGCCGGATCGAACACCGGCGCATAGGTCAGGTCGAAGAACACCTCGGCAGGAAAACCATCGCGATAGACGGTGATTCGCTGGCGCGAAAAGGTCAGCGGCTCGCCCGCCAGCCCGGCGCGCAGCACGCGGCGGTTGAAATCCGCCGCCTCGGGCCAGGCGTCCGCGACCGGCCGGCCGAGGATGGCGGGATGGTAGCGGCCCGCGATGGTGGCATAATGATCGTTGTAGATCAGACACCCCTCGTCGCCCCACAGCAGCGCCATCGGCAGCGGCGATTGGAGGACGATATCGGTGACCGTCCTGAGATGCGGCGGCCAGGCCTCGCGCGGCCCCAACGGCGACGCCGCCCAGTCGTGGGCGGCGACCCGCGCCGCCATCTCACCGCCACGACTGGAAAAATCCGTCAAACCTTGGGCCTTGTCATGATCGCATCAACGACCAGAACCGGCGAGCGGCCGAACTGATCCCGATCAATGTGCACCCGCGCCGCAGATCGTCGCAAACCGGGACGGTTCGGGGAGTGCTCAGCCGGCGCCGGGCTTGCGCTGTTCGGCCTCGTAATCGGCATCGGTGCCGATCTTGCCGCTCGTCTCGGCCTCGGCGACGCCGTCGGTGGCGGTCGCCTTGACCGGGCCGTCGGTGCCGCCCACCGCATGATCCCGGCGGTCGGCGGTCGGGACCGCATCGCCGGCGTCGTCGGTCGCGTCGGCACCTTCGCGCGAGCCGGTTGCGGCGTTGGCGACGCTGGCATCGTCCTCGCCGGCCTGGCCGCTGCCGTGATAGGCGATCTCCGTCTGGCCGCCGTGGCCCATGAAGCCGCCGCCGGTGGGGGTCTTGCCGGTATGCGGATTGGGATAGGCGCCGCCGCTGCTCTCGCCGCCGGCGCTGCGGCCGTGGATCTCGCGATCGCCGCCGCCGGGGACGCCCGAGACGCCGTCGGGCGCGCCCTTGCTCGCCGGATTGCCGCTGACCGGATTGGGGACCTTGTCGTCGCTCATCATGTCATCCTTGGTCGTGGCCGCGGTTGCGGCCACGATATCCAAGCGATGCGGGTCCGCGATCGTTCCTCCGCCGTCATGCGATCGGGTCGCGCCTGCGTCATGCCGCGGGCAGGCGGTGGTTGAGCCAGGTGCGGATCGGCACGTCCCAGCGGGCATAGGCGACAGCGGCGAACAGGATGGTGAAGCCCAATAGCGCGACCGCGACCGTCGCGGTCAGCCAGCCCGGTCCCTGCCGCCCGGCGATCCAGTTCATGTAGAGATACACGAAGGGGTAGTGGGTGATGTAGATCGGGTAGGAGAGGCGCCCCGCCAGCTTGCAGAGCGCGACGACGCGCGGACCGCCGCGCGAATGGCGGCCGGCGACGATGATCGCGGGGAACAGCAGCAGCACGCAGGCGGCTTCGTAGAGCCCGTTGAGCTTGAGCGCGCCGACGGCGGGGAAGACCGGCGCGGCGAAGGCCAGCGCGAGCACGACGCTGAGCGTGACGAAGCCGAGCCGCAGTCGCGGCAGGCGATCGCCGAGCCGGTAGAGCAGCAGCCCGGTGACGAAGGGATAGGCAAGGCGGACCGGGGCCCCCCAGAAATTGGCGAGCCCCCAGCCGGTGTCGTAGGAACCGAGCGTCAGCGCGGTCGCCGCCGAGACGATCGCGGCGATCAGGGCGACGCCGGCGAGCGCGCGCAGGCCGAGCCGGCGCAGCAGCAGCGCATAAGCGAGATTGGCGATATATTCCTGGAAGAGCGTCCAGGCCGGCGCGTTGAGCGGGTGGCTGTCGCCGAGCCGGTTGGCGAGCGGCAGCGACGGCAGCGCGAGCAGTCCGGCGGCGAAGGCGAGCGCGATCAGACCGGCGGAGGCGTCCTGCTTGCCGCCCGCGAACGGATCGAACAGGTAGCTCGCCAGCCCGAGCAACGCGCCGAGCACGACGAGCGGATGCAGCCGGACCAGCCGCCGCGCCAGAAAGCCCCGCGTCGTCATCCGCGGCCAGCGATCGTCATAGGCGTAACCGATGACGAAACCCGACAGCGCGAAGAAGAAGTCGACCGCCAGATAGGCGTGCGGCAGCATCAGCCGCGACGCGTCGAACAGCACCGCAATGCCCTGGATGTGGAAGGCGACCACCAGCAGCGCGGCGGTGCCGCGCAGGCCGTCGAGCACCTCGAAATGGGTTTTGCCGACGCTGGTGCGGTCGGGCGTCGGCACCACGTTCATGCACGCACCACGCGGGCGGGATTGCCGACGACGGTGGCGCCGGCGGGCACGTCGCGGGTGACGACGCTGCCCGCGCCGACGATCGCATCGTCCCCGATCGTCACGCCGGGCAGGATCAGCGCGCCGCCGCCGATCCAGACGTTGGCGCCGATCCGGATCGGCCGACCGAATTCGAGCATCGCCGCGCGCGTCGCGGGGTCGCGCGGATGGTCGGCGGTGAGGATCTGGACGCCCGGCCCGATCTGCGTCCCCGCACCGATCTCCACCGCGACGACGTCGAGGATGACGCAGCCGAAGTTGAGGAACACGCCGTCGCCGAGCCGGATGTTGTCGCCATAATCACAATGGAAGGGCGACCGCACGGTGACGCCGCGGCCGACCGCCCCGAGCCCTTCGACCAGCAAAGCGTGGCGCTCGGCCGGGCTCGCCGCGACGGCGGCATTGTAGAGCGCCATCCATTGCGCGGCGCGCGCGGCATCGGCGGCGATCTCGGGATCGTCGGCGGTGTAGAGGTCGCCCGCCAGCATCTTCTCCTTCTCGGTCATCGTCTCAGCTCAGATCGTGCAGGTCTTTGCCGAGCGGCGCGGTGATGCGCAGATCGGAGAAGCGCACGCCGAGCCCGCTGCGCTCCGGCGTACAGGCCATCGGTCCGACCCGGTAGGAGGATGCGACCGGAAAGGGGGCGAGGCGGACGAGCGGCCAGGTCCGGCCGTCGGCGGAGACCTGCAACCGCAGCACCCCCTTGGCGACCGTCGCGCGCATCCAGAAGTCGGAGGCGTCGCCGGTGTAGCGGCCGGTCGCCCAGTCCGAGCGGCCGTCGGTCAGGACGCTGCTCAGCATCGCCGCGCCGTCCGACAATTCGATCCCCGCCTTGACCCAGCGGCGCTCGTCGACGCGGACCATGATACCGGCCTGATCGTAGAGTTGCCGATAGTCGCCGCGGATGCGCAATTGCGCGGTGAAGGCGGCGGGGGTGGGGAAGCCGAGGAAATGGCCGCTGTCGCGGGTGAAGCCGTAATGCGTCTCGCGCCAGAAATCGGTGGCGCGATCGGTGACGATCGTCAGCTCGCCGGCGGCATCGGCGTGCCATTGCTTGGGCGGATTGAGCCAGCGGCCGTCGCGGCGACCGAATACCGGCGCATCCGCCGCCTCGCCGAGGGCGGCACCGGCGGTTGCGGGCAGCGCCAGTGCCGCGGCACCGCCGAGGACGGTACGGCGGGATAGCGGCGGTTGGGACATGATCGACGGCCTTTCTTGCGATACGGCGGCGTCAGCCGCGAAAGATGTGCGTATATGTACAAATGTACACATGATTGGCAAAGGAAGAATGCGTGGCCTCCGGCGAACCCAAGCGGAACGACCCCGATCGCCGGCAGCGGATCGTCGATGCGACGCTGGAGGTGATCGCGCAGCACGGCGTCGCGGCGACGACGCACCGGCGGATCGCCACCGCGGCGGCGGTGCCGCTGGGATCGGTGACCTATTATTTCGCGTCGCTGGAGGCGCTGCTGACCACCGCCTTCCTGCAACTGGCGGCGGAATCGTCGGCGGCGTTCGCGGCGCGGCTGGCGGAGGCGCAGGATCGCGACGGCGCCCGCGCGGCGATCGTCGACATCATCGCCGAATCGATCTGGGCGGAGCCGCGCACGCTGCTGCTCAGCTACGAACTCTATGCCTTCGCCGCGCGCCACCCACCGGTGACCGCGGTGATGCAGCGATGGATGGACGACAGCCGCGCGGCGCTGGAGCGGTTCTTCGATCCGCTGACCGCCCGCGCGCTCGACGCGCTGGTCGAGGGGATCGGCATCCACAATTCGATCGACCGCCAGCCGCTGCAACGCGACGCGATTCGCGAGATCGTCGATCGGGTGGCCGGCGCCTGATCGGCCTTTTCCCCGATCGGCCGCGGGCTTGGCGATCGGGGCGCGACGACGGGCGCGGGAGCCGGTAAGCGGCGGCGATGACCGACCAGACCGACCATGCCGGGATCAGCCCGGGGCTCACCGCGATCTTCTCGCTCGCCTGCGGGCTGATGGTCGCCAACCTCTATTATGCGCAGGCCCTCATCGGCGAGATCGCGCCGGCGCTGGGGCTGCACGGCAGCGTCGCCGGGCTGATCGTCACGTTGACCCAGCTCGGCTATGGCGCCGGGCTGTTCTTCGTCGTCTCGCTCGCCGACCGCGTCGAGAACAAGCGGCTGATCCTGCTGCTCACCGTCGGGGCGTGCCTCGGGCTGGTCGGGATCTGGACCGCGACGGGGGCGACGGGCTTCCTGATCTTCTCGTTCCTCACCGGCTTCTGCTCGGTCGGCGCGCAGATCATGGTCCCGCTCGCCGCGCATCTCGCCCCCGAACAGCGGCGCGGCCAGGTGGTCGGCAATATCATGGGCGGGCTGATCACCGGCATCATGCTCGCCCGGCCGCTCGCCAACGGGCTGGCCGCGGTGGCGGGGTGGCGCGCGATCTTCGGGCTGTCGGCAATCGGCATGGCGCTGCTCGCGCTGCTCATCGCGCGCACCGTGCCGCAGCGGCGGCCCAAGCCCGATCTGGGCTATGGCGCGCTCCTGCGGTCGGGCCTGTCGCTGCTCGTCCGCACGCCCGCGATCCGGCGGCGGACGGCTTATCAAGCGACGATATTCGCCGCGTTCAACCTGTTCTGGACAACGGTGCCGCTCTTGCTCGCGCAGCGCTTCGGGCTCGGCCAGATGGGGATCGCGCTGTTCGCCTTGGCGGGGGCGGGGGGCGCGCTTGCGGCGCCGATCGCCGGGCGGTTGGGCGACCGCGGGCATATCCGCGCGGGTACGGCAGGCGCGCTGGCAGCGGCCATCCTCGCCTTCCTGCTCGCCGGCTGGGCGGGCGCGGCGCATGCGCTGATCCTGCTCGCGGTCGCGGCGGTGGTGCTCGACGCCGCGACGCAGATGAACCAGGTGCTCGGCCAGCGCGTGCTCTTCTCGATCGCGCCCGAGGCGCGCGGGCGGATCAATTCGGTCTATATGACGATGGTCTTCCTCGCCGGTGCGCTCGGCTCGACGCTGGCGACGATCAGCTACGATCGCGGCGGCTGGACCGCGACCGCCGCCGTCGGCGCGGTGCTGATGACGGCGGTGTTCCTGCTGTTCCTGACCGAGCGCCGCGCCGCCTAGCGTTTGGCGGCGATGTAGCGCGTCACCTGTTCGTCGAGCAGGTCGAGCGGCAGCGCGCCCTGGTCGAGCACGGCTTCATGGAAGTCGCGGATGTCGAACTTCGGCCCCAGCGCACGCTGCGCCCGCGCCCGCGCCTCGCTGATCCGGAGCTGGCCGACCATGTAGCTGGTCGCCTGGCCCGGCCAGTTGAAATAGCGATCGACCTCGCGCGCGATGTCGGTGTCGGAGACCGAGCTGTTGGCACGGAAATAGGCGATCGCCTTGTCGCGATCCCAGCGCTGCGCGTGGATGCCGGTGTCGAGCACTAGCCGGATCGCGCGCCACATCTGCAACGACAGCATGCCGAAGCGGGCATAGGGGTCCTTGTAGAGTCCCATCTCGTCGGCGAGCCGTTCGGCGTAGAGGCCCCAACCCTCCGCATAGGCGCCGTAGCCGCCGTATTTGCGGAATTTGGGGATGCCGGTCAGCTCCTGCTGGCGCGCGATCTGGAAATGATGGCCGGGCGCGCCCTCATGCGCGGCGATGCCGGCGACCTGCACCTTCTGCGTTTGCGTCATGTCGATCAGATTGACGTAATAGATGCCCGGCCGCGACCCGTCCGCCGAGGGCGGATCGTAGAAGGCGGTCGACGCGGTCCGCTCGCGCCATGGCTCGACCGCGCGGACCTCCAGCGGCGCCTTGGGCAGGACGCGGAAATAGCGGGGTGCCGCCGCCATCGCCCCGGCGATCACCGCGCGCGCATCGCCCAGATACGCCTGCCGCCCCGCCGTCGTGTTCGGATATTTGAACTGCGGATCGGTGCGGATCTTGTCGAAAAAAGCTTCCAGCGTACCGGTGAAGCCGACCTCGCGCTTGATCCCCTCCATCTCCTGCCGGATCGTCGCGACCTGGCGCAGGCCGAGCGCGTGGATCTGCTCGGCGGTGAGATCGGTGGTGGTCGCGGTCTTGAGGCGGTCGGCGTAATAAGCGGCGCCGTCGGGCAGGCTCCACGCGCCGGAATTGCCCTTAGACAGCGGCTCGACCGCGTCGAGCGCGGCGAACAGCACGTCATAGCCGCGGCGGAACGGACCGGTCAGCGCCGCGGACGCATCGGCGATGAGCTGCCTCCGGGTCGCCGGCGGCACGTCGAGCGCGGTCACCTTCTTGCGGAAGTCGGCGAGCAGCGTCGAATCGGGACCGCTGTCGAACGGCGCGCCCGTGACGATGGCGCGCGCGTCGGATCGGGCGGGGGCGAAATTAACCTTGTTGGGGACGATCCCCGCCGCCGCCTGTTCGCGCATCGTCGCGGCGACCTCGCGCATCACCCGCTCGGTGTCGCGCAGGCGGGCGATATAGGCGCGGGCGTCGGCGAGCGTGTCGATCCGGTGATTGTTGATCAGCAGCACCGGGATATCGCCGGCCGGGCTGCCGGTGGTCGAGACCGGGAAGCGGAGCTTGCGGAAACGCAAAGATCCGCGCCCGCGCGTGACCTCATATTCGAACAAGCGGTAGCTGACCCGTGCGCTCTCGCCGAGCTGGTCGGGGCGGAAGCGGGCGTGCATGTCCTGCAACTGGCGTTCGGCCAGCGCCTGATCGCCGCGCGCGCCGGCATCGGTGTAATCGTCGAGCCGGTCTTCGTGCGTCTTGAGGCCGAGCTGGGTCAGCGCCTCCGGATTGCGGTCGAGCTGCTCGTCGAAGGCGCGGTCGAGGAATTGCAGCAGCGCCGCGTCCTGCGTCGCGGTCGATGCGGCGCGGGGCGGAGCGGCCTGGGGCGGGGCGGCGTCGGCCTGGACGAGCGGTGCTGCCGACACCAGCAGCAGGGCAAGAGCGTGACGCATGGAGAAACCCCTGTCGAAACCGTCGGCGCCGGTAGGTCCGGCGCCCTTATCGCGCCGACCTTACGTCATGCGCGTGCCGCGACAAGTCTCGCGCGTCGGCCGGACGCGAGGCGTCCGGCCGGTAGGCGTCAATCGGCGGTGACGTCCGCCGCGTTGAATTCGGCGAAGGCGTCCTTCACCTCGTCGGCGAGCGTCGCATCGTTGATGTCGACCGACACGACGACCGCGCCGGCGTGCGCGCCGTCGTCGCGCGCTTCGGGGGTGGGGGCGCCCGCCTCGGTGTCGGAACCGGCTTCCTCGGTGCCGACGGTGTTGTCGGGGCCGTCGGCGGCGATGAACACGTCGGTGCGCGGGATCTCGAACTGCTGCACCAGCCGCTCCACCGTCATCTCCGCTTCGCGCCGCGTCTCGAACTTCGCGGTCAGGGTCGTGCTCATGAACCTCTCCCGGCGGTCACAGCGACCGCCAAGCCCCTCCAACGCGCGAACGCCGGTGTGGACGCAGACATTGCGCGTTGTCCTGCTTTGCCGGCGGGCGGTTCGCCCGGTAAGAGGCGGCATGGACCCCAGCGACGTCACCCCCGCAGATGCGCTCGTCATCGTCGATCCGCAGATCGACTTCTGTCCCGGCGGACGGCTCGCGGTGGCGGACGGAGACGCGGTAATGGGGCCGATTGCGGACTTGGCCATGCAATTCGCGCATGTCGTGGTGACGCAGGACTGGCATCCTGCGGGCCACAGCTCGTTCGCCAGCAGCCATGCCGGACGGCAGCCGTTTGAGACAATGCGGATGCCCTATGGCGAGCAGGTGTTGTGGCCGGACCATTGCATCCAGGGCACGCCCGGCGCCGATTTTCATCCCGCGGTTGATGCGGCGGTGGCGCGGGCGGGGCTGATCCTGCGCAAGGGGCAGCATCCCGACGTCGATTCCTATTCGGCCTTCTTCGAGAACGACAAGACGACGCGCACCGGGCTGGCGGGCTATCTGCGCGATATCGGGGTGCGGCGGTGCGTGTTCGTCGGCCTCGCCTACGACTTCTGCGTGGCGTGGTCGGCGCTGGATGCGCGGCGCGAGGGGTTCGCGGCGGCGATCCGGAAGCCGTACACGCGCGCCATCGCGATGCCGCTGGCGCAGGGCACGACGGTGGATGCGATCGAGGTGCAGCTCAGCGCCGCCGGAGTCTCGTTCTAGCGGACGAAGATGTCGCTGATCGCGCGGTCGAAATGCGCGTCCATCAGCGTCGCGGCGGCGGCGGCGTCGCGGTCGGCGATCGCCGCGGCAAGATCGCGGTGGACGGCGAAGACCGTCTCGCGCTGTTCGAGCGTCTCGCGCGTCTGCCAGGCGGTGGGGACGGCGACGCGCATCAATTGTTCGAACGAGCGGACGATCTGGTGGAACAGCGCATTGCCGCCGGCGCGGGCGATCGCCTGATGGAAGGCGATGTCGTGGCGGATCAGCCGGTCGAGATCGTCGGCACTCGTCGCCATCTGCGCGGCATGATCGACGATCAGGCGGGCGTCGGCGTCGCTGCGATGCGCGGCGGCGAGCGCGGCGGTGCGCAGCTCCAGCGTGCGGCGGACGTCCCAGACGTCGCTGGTGGTGATCTGCGCGGTGGCGACGGCATGGTCGATCGAGGCGGCCATCACCGAACCGTCGATCGCGCCGACCCGCGCCTTGCGGCCGTTGCCGACGTCGATGACGCGCAGCGCGGCGAGGGCGCCGAACGCCTCGCGCATCACCGCGCGGCTGACGCCCAGGTCGCTGGCGAACTGGCCCTCGCCGGGCAGGGTGTCGCCGACCTTGAGGTCGGCGCCGCGGATATGGTCGCGGACGCGGCGCACCGCCTGATCGACCAGCGAGCCGGAGAGATCGGCCGTCATGCGGCGAGCGGGTGACTGCGCAGCTGCGTCGGCGGCTGGCCGTAGCGGCGCGAGAAGGCGCGGGTGAAGCTGGCGTTGTTGAGATAGCCGCAGCGATAGCCGATCGACGAGACCGGCAGGTCGGTCGCGAGCAGCAGCTCGCGCGCGCCGCTCAGCCGCCGGTCGGTGATCGCGTCGGCGACGCTCATCGCGAACATCGAACGGAAGCCGCGGGTGAGCTTGGCGCGATTGAGGCCGCAGGCGCGCGAGATCGAATCGAGCGTCAGCTTCTCGTGCCAGCGTTCGTCGATCAGGCGGCGGGCGGCGGCGATCCGCTGCGCCTCGCCGGCGGACAAGGCGCCGCTGCCGTCGGCGGGGATCAGGCTGCCGTCGCCCAGTTTCTCGAAGGTCGCGCAGATCAGCTCGATGCATTTGGCGATGCGCAGCGTCGCGGCGGCGGCGCTCGCCAGCCGGCCGGGTTGCAGCGTCAGCGCGATCGCGCGCATGTCGCTGGGGATATGCCAGGTGCCGGCGCGATCGGGAGCGCCGCCGAAGATGCGGGTGCAGGCGGTGGTCGCGACGACGAAGGCGATATCCGCCGACTCCAGCGCGTCTGCGGCGGGGGCCGGATGGAAGTCGAAGGTCGCGGGTGCCAGCCGGTAACCGAACGCCACCGCCTCGAACGGCCAATCCGCCACCGGCAACGGTCCCTCGCCGATGAAGGCGAACATCTCCGGCGATACCTCGACCCGCGTTTTCATCCTGACCTCTCGTTATATCGTTGAGGGCGTGATGAACCTATCCGATAGCTGATGCAAGAGCTTTCAGATAGGTTCGGTGGTCGCCGTCGCGGGCGCGCGGCGCATCGCGACGAAAAAGGCGATCAGCGACAGCGCGCTGGTCGCCGCGCCGACGGTGGCGAGGCCCTGGTCGAGATGCGATTCGCCGCCGAACAGGCTGCTCGCCGCGGCGACCAGCGTCGGTGCGACGCCGAAGCCGATCAGCCCGGCGATGGCGATGAACGCGCCGATACACAGGCCGCGCAGTTCGTTGGGGATGAGCACGGTCAGCGCCACCGAGGTGACGACCCCGGTCACCGCGCCGCACAGCAGCAGCAGCCCGAGCGCCGCGCCGAACAGCGGGACGGAGGGCGCTATCGGGAACAGCCCGGCGGGGATGCCGAGCGCGGCGGCGATCACCGCGCCGATCAGCAGGCCGCCGCGGCGGCCGCTCTTCTGCCCCCAGTCGGCGGAGAAGCCGCCGATCACCGCGCCGAGCAGGCCGGCGACGAAGATCATCGTCCCCATCCAGCCGGCGACCTGATCGGGGCGCAGCCCGAAACTGCGCGACAGGACGGGCGCGGCCCAGATCGCCGCGGCGGCGTCCGCCATCACGACGCTGACCTGCCCCATGAACAGCGGCAGCAGGAAGGCGCGGCGCGCCCACAGCTCGCCGGCGACGATGCGGAAGGGGGCGTGGGTGCTCGCGGCGACTTCGTGGCGGACGGGTTCGCGCAGCAGGAACAGCGGGATCATGAACGCCGCGCCCATCAGCGCGAGCGCGAGATGCGCGCTGCGCCACGGTGCGGCGTGCCAGAACCAGCCGGGCGCGCCGCCGTGGAGGAACAGGCCGAACAAGGCGCCGGTGAGGCCGAAGGCCATCGCCTGCCCCAGCGACTTGCCGAGGTTGACGACGAGCAGCGCGCGGCCGCGCTGCGTCGGCGGGCAGAGATCGGCGCAGAGCGACAGCGCCGCGGTGAGCGCGCCGGTGGTGCCGATGCCGGTCAGCATGCGCGCGACGAACAGCAAGGCGACGCTGTGCGCGACCGCGGTGAGGAAGGTGCCGAGGACGAAGGTGGCGACCAGCACGATCATGATGCGGACGCGATTGTGCCGGTCGACCCAGATGCCGATCGGGACTGAGAACAACGCGAGCGGCAGCGCGGCGCTGAGGCCCTGGATGAGGCTGAGCGTATAATCGCTGAGGTGGAGTTCGGCCTTGGCGCCTTCCTGCACGGTGCCGAACGACGCCATCATCGTGAAGCCGAGCATCATCGCCAATGCGAGCGCGAGCAGCGGGAGGAGCGAGCGGGAGAAAGCGGGGGTCGGCATGGCTGGCTCCTGTTGGGGTAGGTCGTCGGACGGTCAGCGCGGGCCAAATTCCTCCCTCGCTTCAGCGGGGGAGGGGGACCGCCGGCGTAGGCCGGTGGTGGAGGGGGCGTTTCCGCGAAAACCGACTTCGCCGTATCCTCCCCCTCCGTCACGCCCTTCGGGCGCGCCACCTCCCCCTAGCGGGGGAGGAATTTGAGGGTTACAAACTGAAGATCTTGCCCGGGTTGAACAGGTCCTTCGGGTCGAGCGCGCGCTTCAGGATGCGCATCACGTCGACCGCGTCGCCGAGTTCCTCGACCAGCCAATGCTGCTTGCCGATGCCGATGCCGTGTTCGCCGGTGCAGGTGCCGTCCATCGCCAGCGCGCGGGCGACGAGGCGGGCGTTGACGCCTTCGACCTCGGCGAGGTCCGCCTTCGACTCCGGGTCCATCGCGAAGATGACGTGGAAATTGCCGTCGCCGACATGGCCGAGGATCGTCGCGGGGACGCTGCACGTCGCGAGGTCCGCCTTGGTCGCGGTGATGCATTCGGGCAGGCGGCTGATCGGCACGCAGACGTCGGTGGCCCAGCCGACCGCGCCGGGGCGCAGCGCCACCGCGGCATAATACGCCTCGTGCCGCGCCTTCCACAATCTGCCGCGCTCTTCGGGGAGGTTGGACCAGGCGAAATCGCCGCCGCCATTCTCCGCGGCGAGCATGCCGACCATCTCGACCTGTTCGGCGACGCTGCCCGGCGAGCCGTGAAATTCGAAGAACAAGGTCGTCACCTCGGGCAGCGCGAGCTTCGACCAGGCGTTGACCGCACGGATCTGCATGTCGTCGAGGATTTCGACGCGGGCGAGCGGCACGCCGGCCTGGATCGACTGGACGACGGTGGTGATCGCGCCTTCGAGGCTGGCGAAACCGCAGACCGCGGACGAGATCGTCTCGGGGATAGGATGCAGCCGCAGCGTCACCTCGGTGATGATGCCGAGCGTGCCCTCGCTGCCGACGTAGAGGCGGGTGAGGTCGTAGCCCGCCGCGGACTTGCGCGCGCGGCGTGCGGTGGTGACGACCTTGCCGTCGGGGGTGACGACCTTGAGGCTCAGCACCGCCTCGCGCATCGTGCCGTAGCGCACCGCATTGGTGCCGCTGGCGCGGGTCGAGGCCATGCCGCCGATCGTCGCATTGGCGCCGGGATCGATCGGGAAGAACAGGCCGGTGTCGCGGAGATGCTCGTTGAGCTGCTCGCGGCGGCAGCCCGCCTGCACGGTGCAGTCGAAATCCTCGGCGTTGACCGCGACGATCTGGTTCATCTCGCCGAGATTGACGCTGACGCCGCCGCGTACCGGCACCGCATTGCCCTCGATCGAGGTGCCGGCGCCGAACGGCACGATCGGTACGTCGGCGGCGACGCAGAGGTTGACGAGATCGACCACGTCCTGCGTCGAATGCGCGAAGACGACCGCGTCGGGCAGGACGACGTCGAAATGCGCCTCGTTCGAGCCGTGCTGGCGCAGCATCGCGTCGGTGAGATGCAGCCGCTGTCCGAACCGCTCGCGCAGCCGCTCGAGGAACGCCGGGTCGAGCGCGGCGCGGGGGAGGGCGGTGTCGATATGCATGGGACCTAGAACCTGAAGCCGAGGCGGACGCCGATGCGGCGGCGATCGCCGATGATGCCGAGATCGGAGGCGGGCAGGCCGGCGAGGGCGAGCGTCGTCTTTTCGATATAGGCGTCGAAATAGTTCTTCTGGAGAAGGTTGTTGGCGAACGCCGCGACCTCCAGCGGACCGGTGCGATAGGTGATCGCGGTGTTGACCAGCGCATAGGGGCGCAGGAAGGTCGGCGTCGTCTGGTTGAGCGTCGCGGCGAGGCGGCTGCCCTTGGCGACGACGCCGCCGGTCAGCGTCAGCGTATCCTCGCCGCCGAGGCGGATGGTGTAGTCGCTGTAGATATTGCCGCTGAAATCGGGCTGGAAGGTCAGCCGGTCCGACGACAACGTGCGGCCGGTGACCAGCGTATAGGGCGAGGAATCGGTCAGGCGGGCGTGGATGTAGGTGACGCTGCCGTTGATCGTCCAGTTGGACACCGGCCGCACCGTCGCCTCCAGCTCGGCACCGTAGCTTTCGACGTCGCCGCTGTTGAGATCGACGGTGACGAGGCCGCCGCCCGCCGCCGGCGCGATCGAGTTGAGGCCGATATAGTTGGAATAATCGTTGTAGAAGACGTCGCCCGACAGGCTGAACGCGCGATTGGGCGAGACGTATTTCGAGCCGATCTCATAGGTCCATGCCGAATCGCCCTTGTAGGTGCGGATCGGCGCGGTCGGCGCGTTGAAGCCGCCGCCGCGATAGCCGCGCGCCACCGACGCATAGGTCATCAGCTGGCTGGTCCAGTGGCGGGTGACCGACAGGCGCGGTTCGACCTGATCGGACTTGAGCTGCGCGTTGGAGATGGTGGTCGGCAGCGTCGCGGCACCGACGGTGATCGCGATATCGCCGTCGGCGCTGCGCTTCTCGTGATCGTAGCGCAGGCCGAGCGCGATCTCCCACGCCGGGGTCGGCTTCCAGAAGATCGTGCCGAAGGCGGCATAGGTGTCCGCCTTGGTGGCGTTGTTGGTCAGGCGGGTGAGGTTGGCGGGCAGGATGCGGGTGCGGTCGAACGCGGTCGCCTCCTCACGGCTGTAGAACAGGCCGAGCAGGGTGCTGAGCGTGCCGCCGAGTTCGGTGTCGAGGCGGGTCTCGACCGTCTTGGTGCGCAGGCTGTCGGTGCCGTTGCTGCGCGCGATGTCGGCGGGGCCGAAATCGGCATCGCTGTTGGGCGACACGCCGTTGCGCGCGTCATAGGAGCCGACGAGGGTGAATTTGGAATTGATCGCCTCGATCGGCGTCTCCAGCCGCGCGTTGACGCCGCGATAGCGATATTGGATGCGGTTGGGCGCGTTGAACTGGACGATGCGCGAATAATCGGTCGGGCCGGTGACGCGCGCATAAGGCGTGTTGGCGCCGTCGACCCAGTCGTAATAGCCGTTGACGGTCAGCACGACGTCGCCGGTCGGCACGAAGCGGATCGTGGTGTTGAGCGAATCGGTCTTGAACGGGCTGGCATCGATGCCGAGCAGATTGTTGCGCAGGAAGCCGTCCTGCTGGCGGTGGCCGGCGGCGACGCGGACCTGCAGCACGTCCTTGATGATCGGGCCGCTGACCGAGGCGGAGGCGAGGATGCTGTCGTCGGGGCCGGCGAAGCTGAAATTGCCGCGTGCCTCGGTCTCGTTCGACGGCTGGCGGGTGATGACGTTGATCGCGCCGCCCAGCGTGTTCTTGCCGTACAGCGTGCCCTGCGGGCCGCGCAGCACCTCGATCCGGTCGATGTCGAGCAGCGGATTGTTGAGATAGGACGTGTTGGGCTGGTAGATGCCATTGATGAACAGGCCGACGCCGGGCTGCACCGACTGCACCAGCGTGACGCCGACGCCGCGGATCGAGACGAAGGCGCGGCCGGCACCGTCGCTGGCGATGTTGAGCCCGGGGGTGAGCGACGCGGCCTCGCGCACCGAATTGACGCCGCGCTCGGTCAGCGTGTTGCCGCTGATCGCGGTGGCGGCGATCGGCACGTCGAGCAGCGATTCGGCGCGCTTGCGGGCGGTGACGACGATGTCCTGGTCGCCGGTCTGCGGTGCGGCGCCGGTGGCGCGGCCGGGCGGGGCGGTGTCGGTGACGTCGGGAGCTTCGGCGACCTGCGCGGCGGCGGGTGCGGCGAAGGCGAGCAGTGCAACGGGCGCGGTGGTGACGGCAAACAGGGTGCGAAGGCGCATCTTTTATCCTCTCTTCGGCCGGTGAGTCTCCGCCCACCTGTCAGAAAGGTGTGTGCGCCTTTCGCTACCTATCCGAAAGGTAAGGCGGATATGCCGATCGGCTCTGCCGCTTCGCCGATCACCAGCAGCTGTAGCCGCCGTCGGCGAGGACGATGCTGCCGGTCATCAGGCTGGCGGCGTCGCTGGCGAGGAAGTGGACGATCGAGGCGACCTCCTCGGGCTCGCCGAGCCGGGCCTGCGGCGTGCCGTCGATCCAGCGGCGGTACATCTCGCTCTGCTTGTCGGCGAAGGCGTTGAGCGGGGTGGCGATATAGGTCGGCGCGACCGCGTTGACGCGGACGCCGCGCGGCGCCCATTCGGCGGCGAGGCTGCGGGTGAGCTGGTGTACCGCGGCCTTGCTGGCGTTGTAATAGCTCTGCGGCTGCGGGCGGTTGACGATGAGCCCCGACATCGAGCCGATGTTGACGATGCTGCCCGTGCCGCGCGCGAGCATATGCCGGCCGAAGGCGCGCGCGCACCAGAAGGTGCCGTTGAGGTTGACGTCGAGGACGTTGCGCCATTGTTCGTCGGTGACGTCCTCGGCGGGGGTGTCGCTGCGCGCGATGCCGGCGTTGTTGACGAGGATGTCGACCGCGCCGGCGCTGTCGGCGATGCGCGTCACCGCGGCGGGATCGGTGACGTCGAGCAGCACGCCGTCGATGGCGCGGCCCCGCGCGCGCAGGCGCTCGATCGCGGCACCGAGCGCGTCGGGATCGCGGTCGGCGAGGATGACGCGCGCGCCGGCCTCGCCCAGCGCATCGGCGCAGGCATAGCCGATGCCCTGCGCGGCGCCGGTGACGAAGGCGGTGCGCCCGTCGAGGCGCAGGCGGTCGAGATACATCTGGGGAATCCGATCAGGGCAGGAAGGCGGCGGCGGGCATCACCGGCTCGGCGACCGGCTGGCCGGCGGCGAGCTGGTAGACGATGCGGCCGTCGCGCTCGAACGGCGCCCAGGGGAGGCTGCCGTCGCGGGCGAATTGCACCCAGAGCGCGTGGATGCGGTCGGCGAGGTCCTGCGGCGGCGCATCGCCGCACAGCCCTTCCGCGCCGGTGCAGGTGGCGAGGCTGTCGAAGACGAAGGGCAATTCCATGCCGTGCGACGCGCCGAGCCCGTCGCCGTAGCGCGGCGAGCGCCATTCGAATTCGTACATATGCGTACGGCCGCGATGCTCCTCGGCGAACCGGCGCGCGGGCCAGCGAAAGACGAGGTCGGTCATCGCATCGGTCAGCGCCTGTCCGGCGGGCTTGCCGCGCCCCATGCCATAGGCCTTGAGCACCGCCCAGGCGCTCGGCTGCGACTTGCGCAGCACGACCCAGGCGAGCAGCTTGCCGATCGCGGTGTTCAATTTGTCGCGGACGCCGCTGGGGACGAGGTAGAGGTTCATCTCCTCGCGGTTGCTGCCGATCAGCAGTGCGACCTCGGCACCGGCGCCCTGTTCGAGCGCGTCGAGCGGGGCGAGCGGCAGCACGTCGTCGCCGTGGACGGGGACGAAGCGGCTGATCCCGAATACCGGCTCCCGCCCGTCCGCGCCACGCAGATCGAGCCGGGTGGTGGGCAGCGAGACCGTCTCGACCGCGTCGAGCAAGGGCTCGCCGGGGGCGATGCGTTCGAAACCGGCGCGATCGGGGGTGACATCGAGCAGCGCGGCCATCTTCTTCACCAGCCGCTGCGCGACGGGGATCGTGCGGGTCATGCCGCCATGGCCGCTCTGCACGATGGCACGATGGAACAGCCCCTTGGCGAGCGGCGAGGCGATCAGGTCGGCGATCGCCATCGCGCCCGCGCTCTCGCCGAACACGGTGACGTTGGCGGGGTCGCCGCCGAAGCCCGCGATCTCGTCACGCACCCAGCCGAGCGCGGCGATCATGTCTCGCAGGCCGAGGTTGGTCGGCACGCCGGGGATCGGCAGGAAGCCGTCCACCCCCATGCGATAGTTGATCGCGACATAGACGATGCCGTCGCGCGCGAAGCTCGCGCCGGTCTGTACGCCCGCGTCCTTGCTGCCGACGACGAAGCCGCCGCCGTGGATGAACACCATGACCGGGCGCGCCTTGTCCTCTTCTGCGTCCACTCCCGCCGGGCACCAGACGTCGAGCGCGAGATACTCGTCGCCCGGCGTCCAGCCCTCGCCGATCAGCGGCGCGGCATCGAGGCCGGGCAGCTTGCGCGTCCGCTGCGGCGCGTTGGGACCGGACGCGACCGCCTGCCGCACGCCGGACCAGCGCGCCACCGGCGCCGGCGGCGCGAACCGCTGCGCCCCGACGGGAGCCGCGGCATAGGGAATGCCGCGGAAGACGGTGAGCGCGCCGAGGCGGCGCCCTTCGACCGGTCCGGCAGCGGTTTCGATCACGGGAGGGGGAAGCGACGACATCGCAATACTATGCCGCGAGCCACGCGCGTGGCGTAGCGCCCATCGTTATGCCGATCGGGTGATTTGCCGTGCCCGGCGACGGCGGCCTGCCTTCCGCGCCGATCACACGTCGGATTCGAGCCGTAGCCGCCAGGGCGTCGGCGCGGCGGGCGGGGCGGGGGCGATGGCGGCGATGGCGCGTTCGGCTTCGTGCGCCATCATGACGAGCAGCGAGCGGTCGAAATCCTCGGTCAGCGGCGCGCTGTCGGCGATGCAGATCGCGCCGAGCGCCATGCCCGCCTCGTCGTGGATCGGCACCCCCGCATAGAAGCGGACGAAGGGATCGCCGGTGACGCTGTCGAATTTGGCGAAGCGGGCATCCTCGCGCGCGTCGGGAACGACGAGCGCATGGCCGCCCTGCTGGATCGTCACCGCGCAGAAGGCGGTGCTGCGCGCCGTCTCGGCGATGCCGAGGCCGCGTTCGGCGAGCAGCACCTGCGAGCGTTTGTCGATGATCGAGATCGCCGCATAGGGGCGGTGATAATGATCGCGCACGACATCGACGATCCGCGCCAGTTCGGTGCTGCCGCGCATCGATACCGCCCGGCTGCGATCTACGGCAAGCTGCCGCGTCTTCTCGGCAGAGAAGGCATCGAACCATGAACTAACGCGCGGTTCGTCCACCGTGCTCTCCCACTTGTTTCATCAACAACCCCAAGTATCGCAATTAGTTGCCAGACAATGCAATCGAAAACGCAAAGCAAAGCCGGGCGATGTCGACAGGTGTCGTCAGCATCGCGGAGCACGTCGGCCGAAACTAATCGAACCGATATGAGGATAATGCTGGTTAACTAACCATTTACTATGGCCGGGTTCGTCAGGGCGACGGCGCGTCGGGCAGGTGGAGGAGGACGACGAGGCCGGGTTCGGCGTCGGCCAGCCGCAAGGTCGCGCCGATCCGCGCCGCGGCGGAGCGGACGACGGCGAGGCCGAGGCCGCTGCCGTCGGGCGCATGGCGGTCGCCGAGCCGGACGAACCGCTCCAGTGCGCGGTCGCGGTCGGCTGCGGCGATCCCGGGGCCGTCGTCGCGGACCGACAGATCGACGCCGCCGCCGGCCGCGCGGATCGCGACGGTGACGGTGCCGCCGCGCCGGTTGTAGCGGATGCCGTTGTCGATGAGGTTGCTGAGAATCTCGACCAGCAGCGTGCGATGGCCGTGCACCCAGGCGGGGGTCGCCGCGGCGTCGAGCTGGAGTTCGACGCCGGCGTCGATCGCCTGGCCGATGCGGCGGCTGATGACGCGCACCGCGACCTCGCGCAGATCGACGCGTTCGAGCGGCGGCGCCGCGCCCGCTTCCTCGGCGCGGGCGAGCGCGAGCAGTTGGATCAGCAGCCGTTCGAGCCGCGCGGCGGCGGTGGCGATCTCGTCGAGCGCCTCGCGCGAGCCGCGGCGGGCAAGCTCGATCTGCACCTTGAGCACCGACAGCGGCGTGCGCATCTGGTGCGAGGCGTCGGCGGTGAAGCGGCGCGTCGCGGCGGTGGCGGTGTCGAGCTGGGCGAGCAGCCGGTCGAACGCCTCGGCGAGCGGCCGCAATTCGAGCGGCAGCGGGCCGGCGTCGATCGGCGACAGGTCGGGCGCGGCATGGCCCTCACGCGCCTCGACCGCGCCGCGCAGCCGGGCGAGCGGGCGCAGGCTCCAGCCGAGCGCCGGGCGCAGCAGCAGCATCGCGATGCCGACCAGGGCGAGCTCGCCGCCGAGCAGCGCGATCATCAGCCGGCGGCTGAGCGCGCGGCGGCCGTCGAGCGTCTCGGCGACCTGGACGACGACGGGGCGCTCGATGCCGGGCAAGGCGCGACGCACCTCGGCGATGCGGATGCGCTGGTCGCGATAGTCGGCGAAGCGGAAGCGCGGCTGGTCGATCGCGAGCGCGTCGGCCGCGGGCGCGGGAAGGTCGGCATAGCCGGTGAGCAGATCGCCGCCGACGGCGATGCGGTAATAGACGTTGTCGCGCTCGCTGTTCTCCAACATGCCGAAGGCGGCGGGCGGCAGATCGAGCGTCACCTCGCCGCGCTCGACCTGCACCGTCTCGGCGATCGCGCCGAGCGCGCCGCCGAGCACGCGGTCGTTGGTGCGGCGAACCACGTCGGCGATCAGCGCCGCGCCGGCGACGCCGAGCAGGATCGCGACGCCGAGCAACGGCCCGAGCATCGCGACGAGCAGCCGCGTGCGCAACGCGATGGCGCGGGGGGCGGGCATCAGGTGATACCTCGGAAGGTCATGCGCGAAGCTCCGGTCGGGTTCTGGAGGGTTCCGGGCATGTCTCACTCTGGATTGGTTGGTGACCTCCGCAATACGCTTGGTGTACCCCGGCGAAGGCCGGGGCCCTGTTGGGAAAGCCGCTGTGAGTCACGACGACCCTCACCCAACTGGCCCCCGGCCTCTGCTGGGGTACGGGCTTGGTATGGGGTGGGACTTTCGCGAAAGTCTCGCCTGCGTCGGAGCGCGGGTAGCGGTGGCGGCGCGCTTGCCCTCCCGCCTCACCCGGCATCGAGCAGATACCCAACGCCGCGCACGGTGCGGATCTGCGGGCCGTCGGGGGCGAGCTTGCTGCGCAGGCGGGTGACGTTGACCTCGATCGCATTGGGACCGACCGGTTCGTCATAGCCGAACACCTCGGCGAGCAGCAGTTCGCGCGGCACGACCTGGCCGGCGCGGGTGGCCAGCGCGTCGAGCACCGCCCATTCGCGGCGGCGCAGGTCGAGCGCGCGGCCGCCGACCTCGGCCTGGCCGGTCGAGCGGTTGAGGGTCAGCGCGCCGATCGTCACCACCGGGGTCGGATCGCCGCCGCGGCGGCGGCCGAGCGCGCGGACGCGCGCCTCCAGCTCCTGCGGCTCGAACGGCTTGCGCAGATAATCGTCGGCGCCGAGATCGAGTCCGCGCACCCGGTCGTCGAGCGCGTCGCGCGCGGTCAGCATCAGTACCGGCACCTTCTCGCCGCGCCGGCGCAGCCGTTCGAGCACGGTGAAGCCGTCGATGCCGGGCAGGCCGACGTCGAGGATGACGAGCGCATAGGGTTCGCCCGAGATCAGCGTCAGCCCTTCTTCGCCGCTCGCCGAATGATCGACCGCGTGGCCGCTGGCACGCAGCAGGGCGGCGATGCTCCTCGCCAGCGCCGCATCGTCCTCGATCATCAGGATTCGCATGGTTTCACCCGGTGAAAGGTTGCTGACAGGTGCGCCGGATATCCCACGATGGCAGCTTATCCGATCACAGAAGCGGAAAAGCGAGAGGAGCCGGGATGCGGACGATCCTATTCGGGACGATGATGATGCTGGCGGCAGCAGGGACGGCGCACGCGCAGACCCGGCCGGCGGGCTATCCGCGGTCCTACGACGCGCTGATCGCCGCGGCGAAGGCGGAGGGCGGGCTGACCGTCTACGGCAATGCCGACTCCAGCGAGCTGGTCGGCGTCGTCGCCGGCTTCCACCGCCTCTATCCCACTATCCGCGTCCGCTACGTCGACCTCGGCTCGATCGAGATCTACCGCCGGCTGGTCGGCGAGACGCGCGCGCGGCGGCCGTCGGCGGACCTCGTCTGGTCGTCGGCGATGGCGTTGCAGGTCAAGCTGATCAACGACGGCTTCGGCCAGAGCTATGCCAGCCCGGAGAAGCCGGCGCTGCCGCCGCAGGCGGTGTGGAAGAACATCGGCTATGGCGTCACCGCCGAGCCGATCGGCATCGTCTACAACCGCAAGCTGATCCCCGACGCGCAGCGGCCGCGCAGCCATGCCGCGCTCGAGGCGCTGTTGCGCACGCGACGCGCGCGATTCACCGGCCGCGTCACCACCTTCGATCCGGCGCGGTCGAACGTCGGCTATCTGTATCTGACCGAGGATCTCGCGATCACCCGCGACAGCCGCGCGCTGATGACGGCGATCGCGGCGACCAGGCCGGTGCTGGCGGAGCGGACCGAGCCGATGCTCGCCGCGGTCGCCGCCGGGCGGCAGGCGATCGCCTATAACGTCGTCGCATCCTATGCGCTGGAGCAGGCGAAGCGCGATCCGCGGCTCGGCGTGGTGCTGCCGAGTGACTATACGATCGTCAGCTCGCGCATCGCGTTCATCGCGCGCCAGGCGCGCGCGCCGGCGAGCGCCAAGCTGTTCCTCGATTTCCTGTTGTCGCGGCGCGGCCAGAGCCTGCTCGCCGCGCGCAGCCTGTGGCCGGTGCGCGCCGACGTGCCCGCGCGGCGGCTGCCCGCGGCGCAGGCGCGCCCGATCCGCGTCGGGCCGCAACTCCTCGTCCCCCTCGACCGCATCACCCGCCAGCGCTTCCTGCGCGACTGGCAGGCGATCCTTGCCGGAGCCCCCACGTCATGATCCTGCGTACCGGATGCGCCCTGTTGGCGCTCGTCGCCGCTACGCCTGCGCTCGCGCAGACGCCCTCGCAGGCGGACCTCGCCGAGCTGGTGCGGGCGCAGGCGGCGGAGATCGCGGCGCTGAAGGCGCGGCTCGACCGGGTCGAGGGGCAGCAGGCGCTCGCCGCGGCACCGCCCCCCGCTCCGGCGCCCGCCCCCGTGCAGACGCCGCCGCAGCAGGTCGCGCAGGCCGCGCCGCCGCCGGTGCGCCGCACGGTGCCGTTCGCGCCGCAGCTCGCGCCGCCCGGCCCCGCCGACCGCGACGTCGCGCAGGCGACCGCTGCGCGCGACAATCCGTCGGGGGTGACCACCGAATGGGGTGCGGGTCTGCCCGTCTTCCACTCGGCCGACGGCGTCTATACGTTCAAGCCGCGCGGCCGCATCCTCGCCGACGTCAGCAGCACCTTCGGCTCCAAATCGGACACGCGCAACCTCACCACGACCGGCATGCGCGCGCTGCGCCTGGGGCTGGAAGGCGGCGTCGGCACGCATTTCTTCTACCAGATGGAGGCGGATTTTTCGGAGAACGAGGTCGATGTCGTCACCGCCTTCATGGGCTGGCGCGACCGGATCAGGCCGGGGCTCGATTACGACGTGCGCGCCGGGCATCTGTTCAACGACCGCGGCTTCGAAGGCTCGACCGGATCGGATTCGACGCCGTTCCTCGAACGCACCACGGTCGCCACCGCGATCATCCCCCAGCGCGGTTTCTACGGCATCGGCATCATGCCGCGCCTGTTCTGGAAGACCGGCCACGCCTCGCTGACCGTAACCGGCGACCGCGTCGACGGCACGCAGGCGGTGAGCGACGGACGCACGCTGCTGGGCCGCGCGCACTGGAACCCGGTCAAGACCGACGACACGGTGCTGCACGTCGGCGCCTGGGGCTTCGACGAGAGCCTGTCGCCCGCGGCGACGACGCTGACCCGCAACACGGTGATCGGCGGCCGCTTCAACGGTGGCCTGCGCGTCTCGACCGGCACGTTGCTCGGCGGCACCGGCACCACCGGCTATGGCGCGGAGCTGGGCGGCTATCGCGGGCCGTTGTGGGTGATGGGCGAGGCGGGGCGGCGCGTCGCGCGGCTCGACGGCGGCCGGCCCGATTTCGTCAGCAAGGCGTGGAGCGTGTCGGGCGGCTTCTTCCTCACCGGCGACCTGCCGCCGTACAATCCGCGGCTCGGCAGTTTCGGCCAGCCCAAGGTCAAGCGGCCGACTTTCGACGGGGGTCCCGGCGCGATCGAGCTGACCGCGCGCTATGAGAGTCTCGATTACACCGACCTCATCACCGGCGGCGAGGGCTGGGCGGGGACCCTCGGCGTGAACTGGTACCTCAACAGTTTCACGCGGCTGCAGGTCAACGGCATCCATTGGGACACCGACAATCGCAGCGGCGCCGTCACCGGCGCCGATTCCGGCGAGACCGTCAGCGCCCGCGTCGCCGTCACCTTCTGATCTTTCCAAGGATTTTGCCCATGGATTTGGCGCTGCTCGGCTTCCTGATGGTGGCCACCTTCATGACGCTCATCATGACCAAGCGGATGACGCCGCTGGTCGCGCTGATCGTCATCCCGACGCTGTTCGGCGTGATCGCCGGCCAGGCCGCGGGGCTCGGCGACATGATGATCGACGGGATCAAGAACCTCGCGCCGACCGGCGTGATGCTGCTGTTCGCGATCCTGTTCTTCTCGACGATGACCGATACCGGCCTGTTCGATCCCCTGGTCGGCCGGCTGATCCGGCTGGTCCACGGCGATCCGACGCGCATCCTGCTCGGCACCGTCGTGCTGTGCGCGCTGGTCAGCCTCGATGGCGACGGGTCGACCACCTACATCATCACGATCGCCGCGCTGCTGCCGCTCTACAAGCGCTACGACATGAACCGATTGTATCTGTGCTGCCTGTTGATGGCGACCAGCGGCATCATGAATCTCACCCCCTGGGGCGGCCCGACCGCGCGTGCGGCGAGCGCGCTGAAGCTCGATCCGGCGACTTTGTTCCTGCCGCTGATCCCCGGCATGATCGCCGGCCTCGCCAGCCTGCTCGCGCTCGCAATTTGGTTCGGCCGCAAGGAGCGCGTGCGCATCGGCACGGTGGAGGCGCGCGACGAGACCGACTTCACCGGCATGGCGGTGTCGCAATATCCCGAGGCGCGGCGGCCCAAGCTGATCTGGTTCAACGGCCTGCTCGTCGTCACGCTGCTGACCCTGCTGGTCTGGGGGCTGTTGCCGCTGTCGGTGCTGATGATGATCGCCTTCGCGATCGCGATGATCGTCAATTACCCCGGCGTCGCCGAGCAGAAGGAGCGGATCGCCGCGCATGCCGGCAACGTGCTGTCGGTGGTGTCGCTGATCTTCGCCGCGGGCATCTTCACCGGTATCCTCGGCGGCACCGGCATGGTCGAGGCGATGAGCAAGGAGGTCGTCGGCATGATCCCGCCGGTGATGGGGCCGTATATGGCGCCGATCACCGCGTTGCTCAGCCTGCCCTTCACCTTCTTCATCTCCAACGACGCCTTCTATTTCGGCATGCTGCCGATCCTCGCCGAGGCGGGGGCGCATTACGGCGTCTCGCCGATCGCGATCGCGCGCGCCTCGCTGATGGGGCAGCCGGTGCATCTGCTCAGCCCCCTGGTGCCCTCCACCTATCTGCTGGTCAGCCTCGCCGGGGTCGATCTCGCCGATCACCAGCGCTTCACCTTGCTGCCGGCGATCATGGTCTGCGCGGTGATGACGCTGGTGGGCATGATCGCGCTCGCCTTTCCGTTCGTCGCCGGGTGAACCGCGACGCCGCCTCGATCGGGCTGCGCTTCGCCGCGGCGCTGCTCGTCGGCGGCGCAGGCGGCGCGCTGTTCCATGCCGCGGGCGCGCCCTTGCCCTGGGTGCTCGGCTCGATGGCCGCCTGCGCCGCGGCGAGCGTCGCGGGGGCGCCGATCCGCGCCTCGGCGGCGACGCGGCGGCCGATGGCGGCGGTGATCGGCGTCGTGCTCGGCAGCAGCTTCCACCCCGGGCTGATCGCGCAGGCGCGCGACTGGCTGGTGCCGCTCGCGCTGCTGCCGCTGTTCCTGGCGAGCGCGGCGCTGCTCTGCGTGCTCTATTTCCGCAAGGTCGCACGCTTCGACCCCGCCACCGCCTATTTCGCCGGCATGCCCGGCGGCATCGCCGAGATGGTGCTGATGGGTGCCGATCGCGGTGCCGACGAGCGCGCGATCGGGCTGATCCACGGCGCGCGCATCTTCCTCGTCGTCTTCGCTCTGCCCTGGGCGGTGCATCTGATCCGCCCTGCGGCGGAGCAGGCGATGGCCGCGGCGCCCGCCGGCGGCGGCACGCTCGACCCCGCGCTGCTGCTCTGGGGCGGCGGCTGTATCGCGCTCGGGCTGCTGCTCGGCCGGGCGCTTCGGCTGCCCGCCTGGCATCTGATCGGGCCGCTCGCGGTCAGCGCCGCGGTGCACCTGACCGGATTGAGCGACTTCCGCATCCCCGGCTGGATCGTCGGCGCGGCGCAGGTCGGCCTGGGGGCGACGATCGGCTGCCGCTTCGTCGGGCTGACGCTGGCGACGCTCGGGCGCACCTTGCTGCTCGCCGCCGGCTCGACCGCGATCCTGCTGACGCTCACCATCGCCTGGGCGGCGGCCATCGCCGCGCTGACCGATCTCGATCCCGTCTTGCTGGTGCTCGGCTATTCGCCCGGCGGGCTGGCCGAGATGAGCATGGTCGCCCTCGGCCTTTCGCTCGAACCCGGATTCGTCATTGTCCACCATCTCACCCGCGTCGTGCTGGTGCTGATCGGGGCGCCGCTCGCCTTCCGCCGCACCCAACCCCCGGAGACCGTATGGACCGACCGCGCCTGCCCCTGATGCTGCTGCCCGCGATGGGCTGCGACGGGCGCCTGTGGGCGCGCCAGATCATGGACCTCGCCGACATCGCCGAGCCCGACTTCGCCGACCTGTCGCAGGATACGACGATCGGTGCGATGGCGGCGCGGGTGCTCGCCGCGATGCCGCCGCGCGGCGCGGTCGCCGGGGTCAGCCTCGGCGGGTATGTCGCGCTGGAGATGGTGCGCCAGGCGCCCGAGCGGATCACCCGCATCGCCCTGTTCGGCACGCGTGCCTCGATGGAGCCGCGCGCGCGCACCGTCGCGGACCAGGGCCTGATCGCCACCGCGCCGCATGCCGATCCGCAGCTGTCGGCGATCGTCAGCGGCCCGGCGCTGGCGATGGCCGAGCGGCTCGGCCCGACCGTCTTCGCGCGCCAGCAGGCGGCGCTGCTCGCCCGTCCCGACATCGCCGAGGCGATTCGCGCGATCCGCGTGCCGACGCTGGTCGCGGTCGGCGATCGCGACCGGATCTGCACCCCCGACGACGCGCGTGCGCTCGCCGAGGCGATTCCCGGCGCGCGCCTGCACGTGCTGCGCGGCTGCGGTCATCTCTCGCCGATGGAGCGTCCCGGCGAGGTGACGACGCTGCTGCGCCACTGGCTGCGGGCGGGGTAAGGACTGAGGTATGGGCGGTGTGGCCCGGCGTTCGCGCCGGGGCGTCGCGCCGTCCGGCCGCGGCGGACGCCGGGGTCGGAAAATGGTGCCCAGAAGAGGACTCGAACCTCCACGACCTTGCGATCGCCAGCACCTGAAGCTGGTGCGTCTACCAATTCCGCCATCTGGGCACGGGGTAGGGGGCGGCCTTTAGGGGGCGGTCGCCGCGCTTGTCAACACGGGTTTCGCGGGGCAAGGGGCGAAACATCAGCACAGCGACGAAAAAATGAGGCCCGGGCGATGAAAGACAAGCTGGTTACGATCTTCGGCGGCGGCGGATTCGTCGGCCGCTATGTGGTGCAGGCGCTGCTGCGCGGGGGCGCGCGGGTGCGCGTCGCCGAGCGCGATCCGCGGCATGCGTGGTTTCTCAAGCCGTTGGGCGGCCTCGGCCAGACCCAGTTCGTCGCCGCCGACGTGACGCTGCCCGATACGGTGCAGCGCGCGGTGCAGGGCGCCGACGCGGTGATCAACATGGTCGGGCTGCTCGCCGGCGATTTCGAGCGCGTCCATGTCGGCGGCGCGCGCAACGTCGCCGAGGCGGCGGCGGCGGCCGGCGTCGGCACGTTGGTCCATATGTCGGCGATCGGCGCCGATGCGAGCGCGCCCTCCGCCTATGGCAGCAGCAAGGGGCGCGGCGAGGCGGCTGTGCAGGCCGCTTTCCCCAACGCCGTGATCATCCGCCCGTCGATCGTGTTCGGCCGCGAGGACCAGTTCATCAACCGCTTCGCCGGGATGATCGGCAAGGCGCCGGTGGTGCCGGTGCTGCGTGCACCGGTGAAGTTCCAGCCGGTGTTCGCCGGCGACGTCGGCGATGCGATGGCGGCGGCGACCGACGCACGCTTCGCCGGCCAGACGTTCGAACTGGGCGGCCCCGACGTGATGACGATGGGCGAGATCATCCGCTGGATCGCCAAGACGATCGGCCGCAGCCCGTCGATCATCGAATTGCCCGATGCGGCCGGCGCCTTGCTCGCCAAATTGCCGTTCGCGCCGATCACCAACGACCAGTGGCTGATGCTCCAGCGCGACAATGTCGTCGCACCGGACGCGCAGGGTCTTGCCGCGCTCGGCATCGATCCGACCCCGCTGCAGGCGGTCGCGCCCGAATGGCTCGTCCGCTTCCGCCGTACCGGCCGGTTCGGTCGCCGCGCCGAAACCCTCGCCGCTTAAGGACTATTCATGGACCTGCTCACCGTCATCCTCCTCGGCATCGTCGAGGGGGTCACCGAATTCCTGCCCGTCTCCTCGACCGGGCATCTGATCCTCGCGGGCACCTTGCTCGGCGTGCAGGACCAGGCGACCGCGACCTTCGACATCGTGATCCAATTGGGCGCGATCCTCGCGGTGATCGTCCTTTATTGGCGGCGGTTCTGGGACGTCGCCGTCGGCCTGGTCGGCGGCCAGCCCAAGTCGTGGGCGTTCGTCCGCAACATCGCGCTCGGCTTCCTGCCCGCCGCGGCGATCGGCGTCGTCGTCTACAAGGCGGTCAAGGCGCTGCTCGAAAGCCCGACGGTGGTCGCGGTCGCGCTGATCGTCGGCGGTATCGCCATCCTCGTGATCGAGCGGCTGGTGAAGCAGGCGCGGATCGAATCGGTGGAGGCGATGCCGTGGAGCACCGCGCTCGGCGTCGGTGTCGTCCAGTGTCTCGCGATGATCCCCGGCGTCAGCCGCTCGGGCGCGACGATCATGGGCGCGCTGAGCCTCGGCGTCGATCGGCGCGCGGCGGCGGAATTCTCCTTCTTCCTCGCGATCCCGACGATGCTCGCCGCCTCGGGCTACGATCTGCTCAAGTCGGGCGCGACATTGGGGCAGGGCGAGTGGCTGAGCATCGCGATCGGCTTCGTCGTCTCGTTCGTCGTCGCCCTGGTGGTGATCCGCTGGTTCGTCGGAATCGTCAGCCGTCACGGATTTGCACCTTTCGCCTGGTATCGGATCGTCGTCGGCGCGGTCGCACTGGTCGCGCTGCAACTGAGGTAGGTCCGGTTCATTACCTTGTTCGCTGCGGCTGCAGCGAGGAAGCGTGCGAAGGGCGGAATGAGGCACCTAACTAAGGCAGTATAACTGCCATATTGGCGATTTTGTGCGTGACATGGTTGGCTTTCCTTCGTAGCTGAGGCTGAAGGAGGCCCCATGCCGCACGATTCCATGCTCAAGTTCGTCGACCGCGCGCAGGCCTATCCCGCCAAGCGCGATGCGGAAACGCGCGCCGAGGACTTTGCCGAGATCGCCGCGCGCTATGCCGCGCCGACGGCGGAGGATCAGGCCGGGCGCTGCTCGCAATGCGGCGTGCCTTATTGTTCGGTGCATTGCCCGCTGCACAACCATATCCCCGACTGGTTGCGGCTGACCGCCGAGGGGCGGCTGCGCGAGGCGTACGAGCTGTCGAACAGCACCTCGACCATGCCCGAGATCTGCGGCCGCATCTGCCCGCAGGACCGGTTGTGCGAGGGTAATTGCGTCATCGAATTCACCGGCCATGGCGCGGTGACGATCGGATCGGTCGAGAAGTTCATCACCGATACCGCCTGGGAAGAGGGTTGGGTCGAGCCGCTGGTGCCCGGCCCGGCGCGCGGCCAGTCGGTGGCGGTGATCGGGGCCGGTCCGGCCGGATTGACCGCGGCGGAATATCTGCGCGGCCATGGTTATGAGGTTCACGTCTACGACCGGCACGATCGCGCCGGCGGCTTGCTGACCTATGGCATCCCCGGCTTCAAGCTCGAGAAGCCCGTCGTCATGCGCCGCGTCGACCGGCTGAAGGCGGGCGGCATCGTCTTCCACGAAGGCTTCGGCGTCGGCGAACAGGCGAGCCTCGACGATCTGCGCCGCGAGCATGATGCGGTGCTGATCGCCACCGGTGTCTACAAGGCGCGCGCACTCGATGTCGCCGGCGGCGACGACGGCCGCGTGGTGGCGGCGCTCGACTATCTGATCGCGTCGAACCGCAAGGGCTTCGGCGATGCGGTGCCGGCGTTCGACGAGGGCGGGCTCGACGCGGCGGGCAAGCACGTCGTGGTGATCGGCGGCGGCGACACCGCGATGGACTGCGTGCGCACCGCGATCCGCCAGGGCGCGGCATCGGTGAAATGCCTCTACCGTCGCGATCGCAAGAACATGCCGGGCAGCCAGCGCGAGGTGACCAACGCCGAGGAGGAGGGCGCCGAATTCGTCTGGCTCTCCGCCCCCGCGGCGTTCGACAGCGACGGCACGGTCCGGGTGCGCAAGATGCGCTTGGGCGCCCCCGATGCGAGCGGCCGGCGTGCGCCGGAAGCCGATCCGAGCGGCGATTTCACCGTGCAGGCGGATCTGGTGATCAAGGCCCTGGGCTTCGACGCCGAGGATCTGCCGACGCTGTTCGGCGCGCCCGAACTCGGCGTCAGCCGCTGGGGAACGGTGCTGGTCGACGGCAAGACGCTGATGACCAGTCTCGACGGCGTGTTCGCGGCGGGTGACATCGTCCGCGGGGCGTCGTTGGTGGTCTGGGCGATCCGCGACGGCCGCGACGTCGCGGCGACGATGCACAAATGGCTGAAGGCGAAGGCAAAGGCGGGAAGGCAAGCGGCGTGAGACTCACCGCGGACGAGGTGCAGGCGATCAAGGCGGCCGCCGCCGAAGCGTTCGGCGCGTCCGCCGTCGTGCGCCTGTTCGGCAGCCGGGTGGACGATACCAAGCGTGGCGGCGATATCGACCTGCTGATCGAGGCGCCGGCGGACCGGATCGGAATCGCCTATGAATCGTGGTTTCTCTCCAACCTGTTCCGGCGGATCGACGAGCGCAAAGTCGATGTGGTGTTGACCAAACAGGGTCAGCCGTTGCCGCCGTTCGCGGCGATGGTCGCGCAACATGCGGTGCCGCTGCCATGACGGACACCGAGGTCTTCATCGGTCGCACACTTGCCCGCTGTCGCAAGGTTGCTGCGGGTGCAGAGGAACTGATGCCGCTGCTGGCTGGCGTGATGCCGTTCGACGGTGAGGATCTCGCCGCGCTGAACCTGATGCAACGTACGGCGGCGACCGCATTCCTGAAACGGTTCGAACAGCTTCAGGATCTGATCGCCCGCGCCGTGCGTGCGATTGCCGGCTGGACGGGCGTGGATGCCGGATCGATGACGCATCGGGATATCGGCGATTGGCTGGAGAAGTATGCGCTCGTGCCTGATTCCGAATCCTGGATGGTGGCGGTGCGTCTGCGCAACCGCCTCGTCCACGAATATCCGATCGAAGAGCAAGAACAGGTGCTGCGGCTCAACGAAAGCTGGGCGGCGATGCCCCTGCTGCACACCATCACCGATAATCTCGGCGCCTATGCCGAGCAGAAGGGCCTGCCGACATGACCGACGCCCATGATCCGATGAAGAACGACCAGCGCGCCTACCTCGCCGAACACGGCATGTACCGCCCCGACAGCGAGGGCGATGCCTGCGGTGTCGGTCTCGTCGCCGCCACCGACGGGCGCGCGTCGCGGCGCGTCGTCCAGTCGGCGGTCGATGCGCTGAAAGCGGTGTGGCATCGCGGCGCGGTCGATGCCGATGGCAAGACCGGCGATGGCGCCGGCATCCATATCGACCTGCCGCACCGCTTCTTCGACGATGCGGTCGTCGCGAGCGGCCACAAGGTGCTGCCCAACCGGCTCGCGGTCGGCATGATCTTCCTGCCGCGCACCGATCTCGGCGCGCAGGAGAATTGCCGCACGATCGTCGAGAGCGCGATCATCGAGGCGGGCTATACGATCTACGGCTGGCGGCAGGTGCCGGTCGACGTGTCGGTGATCGGCCTGAAAGCGCAGACGACACGGCCCGAGATCGAGCAGATCATGATCGCCGGCCCCCTGCCCGACGAGGTCAGCGCCGCCGAGTTCGAGAAGAACCTGTATCTCGTCCGCCGCCGCATCGAGAAGCGCATCATCGCCGCGCAGATCCAGGGCTTCTACGTCTGCTCGCTGTCGTGCCGCTCGATCGTCTACAAGGGGCTGTTCCTCGCCGAGAGTCTGTCGGTCTTCTATCCCGACCTGCAGGATCAGCGCTTCGAATCGCGCGTCGCGATCTTCCATCAGCGTTATTCGACCAACACCTTCCCGCAATGGTGGTTGGCGCAGCCGTTCCGCTGCCTCGCGCACAATGGCGAGATCAACACGATCCGCGGCAACAAGAACTGGATGCTCAGCCACGAGATCCGGATGGCGAGCCTCGCGTTCGGCGACAATTCGGAAGACATCAAGCCGGTGATCCCGGCGGGTGCGTCCGACACCGCGGCGCTCGACGCGGTGTTCGAGGCGATCTGCCGCTCCGGCCGGGATGCGCCGACCGCCAAGCTGATGCTGGTGCCCGAGGCGACGGGGGCGGACACGCCGGCCAATCATGCCGCGATGTACAATTACCTCGCCTCGGTGATGGAGCCGTGGGACGGCCCCGCCGCGCTGGCGATGACCGACGGGCGCTGGGCGGTGGCGGGCGTCGACCGCAATGCGCTGCGGCCGCTGCGTTATACGCGGACCTCCGATGGCCTGCTGGTCGTCGGGTCGGAGACCGGCATGGTCGTCCTTCCCGAATCGACCGTCGTCGCCAAGGGCCGGCTCGGGCCGGGGCAGATGATCGCGGTCGATCTCGACGAGGGCCGCGTGCTCGACGATCTCGAGGTCAAGGACCGGATCAGCGGCGAGCATGACTATGCCGCGATGATCGGCGAATTCCATACGCTCGACGATCTGCCCGAGGTCGCCGAGGCGGTGGTCCGCTACGATCGCGGCAGCCTCGCGCGCCGTCAGGTCGCCGCCGGCCAGACGCTCGAGGATATGGAGCTGATCCTGTCGCCGATGGTCGAGACTGCCAAGGAGGCGATCGGCTCGATGGGCGACGACACGCCGCTCGCCGTCATCAGCGACAAGCCGCGGCTCATCAGCCAGTTCTTCCGCCAGAATTTCAGCCAGGTCACCAACCCGCCGATCGATCCGCTGCGCGAGCGCTACGTCATGTCGCTGCGCACCCGCTTCGGCAATCTCGCCAACATCCTCGACACCGAGGATCAGCGCGATCGCGTGCTGGTGCTCGATTCGCCGGTGCTCACCGGCCAGCATTGGGCGCGGCTCAAGGCGCATTTCGCCCGCACCGCGACCGAGATCGACTGCACCTTCGACGCCGAGGGCGGTCCGGAAAAATTGCGCGCGGCGATCCAGCGTATCCGCAACGAGGCGGAACAGGCGGTGCGGCAGGGCAAGAGCGAGCTGTTCCTGACCGACGAGCATGTTTCCGAAGACCGGATCGCGATCGCCGGTGTGCTCGCCGCGGCGGCGGTGCACACGCACCTCGTCCGCCGGGGGCTGCGTTCCTATGCGTCGATCAACGTCCGCTCGGCGGAATGTCTCGACACGCATTATTATGCGGTGCTGATCGGGGTCGGCGCGACGACGGTGAACGCCTATCTGGCCGAGGCGGCGATCGTCGACCGGCAGGCGCGCGGCCTGTTCGGCGATCTCAGCCTGGACGAATGCCTCAAGCGGCATCGCCATGCGATCGAGGAAGGTCTGCTCAAGATCATGAGCAAGATGGGGATCGCGGTGATCTCCTCCTATCGCGGCGGCTATAATTTCGAGGCGGTCGGGTTGAGCCGCAGCCTCGTCAACGACCTGTTCCCCGGCATGCCCGCTAAGATCTCGGGCGAAGGCTATAATTCGCTGCACCACAGCGCGCTGGTGCGGCACGAACTGGCGTGGGACGAGGGCGTGGCGAAGCTGCCGATCGGCGGCTTCTATCGCCAGCGCCACACCGGCGAGACGCACGCTTATTCGGCGCAGCTCATGCACCTCTTGCAGACGGCGGTGTCGACCGACAGCTATACCAGCTATCTGCAATTCAGCCGCGGCGTCGCCGATCTGCCGCCGGTCTATCTGCGCGACCTGCTCCAGTTCAACTTCCCGAGCGAAGGCGTGCCGGTCGATCAGGTCGAGGCGATCACCGAGATCCGCAAGCGCTTCGTCACCCCGGGCATGTCGCTCGGCGCGCTCAGCCCCGAGGCGCACGAGACGCTGGCGATCGCGATGAACCGCATCGGCGCCAAGGCAGTGTCCGGCGAGGGCGGCGAGGATACCAAGCGCTTCAAGCCCTATGAGAACGGCGACAACGCCAATTCGACGATCAAGCAGATCGCCAGCGGCCGGTTCGGCGTCACCGCCGAATATCTGGGCGCCTGCGAGGAGATCGAGATCAAGGTCGCGCAGGGCGCCAAGCCCGGCGAGGGCGGTCAGTTGCCCGGTTTCAAGGTCACCGAATTCATCGCCAAGCTGCGCCATGCGACGCCGGGCGTGACGCTGATCAGCCCGCCGCCGCATCACGACATCTATTCGATCGAGGATCTCGCGCAGCTCATCTACGATCTCAAGCAGATCAACCCGCGCGCGCGCGTCTGCGTCAAGCTGGTCAGCTCGTCGGGGATCGGCACCGTCGCCGCCGGCGTCGCCAAGGCGCATGCAGACGTCATCCTGATCGCCGGCCATGTCGGCGGCACCGGCGCCAGCCCGCAGACCAGCGTCAAATATGCCGGCACGCCGTGGGAGATGGGCCTCAGCGAGGTCAATCAGGTGCTCACCCTCAACGGCCTGCGCGGCCGGGTGCGGCTGCGCACCGACGGCGGGCTCAAGACCGGGCGCGACATCGTCATCGCCGCCATCCTCGGCGCCGAGGAATATGGCATCGGCACGTTGAGCCTCGTCGCCATGGGCTGCATCATGGTGCGCCAGTGCCATAGCAACACCTGCCCCGTCGGCGTCTGCACGCAGGACCAGGCATTGCGCGACAAGTTCGTCGGCACGCCCGAGAAGGTCATCAACCTGATGACCTTCATCGCCGAGGAGGTGCGCGACATCCTCGCGCGGCTGGGCGTCAGGAGCCTCGACGAGGTGATCGGCCGCACCGAATTCCTCCGTCAGGTCAGCCGCGGCGCCGAGCATCTCGACGACCTCGACCTCAACCCGATCCTCGCCAAGGTCGATGCGACCGACGCCGAGCGCCGCTTCTCCCTGTCGACCTTCCGCAACGAGGTGCCCGACAGTCTCGATGCGCAGATCATCAAGGATGCCGCGGCGGTGTTCAGCCGCGGCGAGAAGATGCAGCTCACCTATTCGGTGCGCAACACGCATCGCGCGGTCGGCACGCGGCTGTCGAGCGAGGTCACCCGCCGCTTCGGGATGAGCAAGCTCGCCGACGGCCACGTCACCGTCCGGCTGCGCGGGAGCGCCGGGCAGAGCCTCGGCGCGTTCCTGTGCAAGGGCATCACGCTGGAGGTGTTCGGCGACGCCAACGATTATGTCGGCAAAGGTCTGTCGGGCGGCATCATCGTGCTGCGCCCCGCGGTGTCCTCACCGTTGGCGAGCCAGGACAATACGATCCTCGGCAACACCGTGCTCTACGGCGCGACCTCGGGGACGTTGCTCGCCGCGGGGCAGGCGGGCGAGCGGTTCGCGGTGCGCAATTCGGGCGCGACCGTGGTGGTCGAGGGCTGCGGTGCCAATGGCTGCGAATATATGACCGGCGGCGTCGCGGTGTTGCTCGGCCGCGTCGGCCAGAATTTCGGCGCTGGGATGACCGGGGGCATGGCCTTCGTCTACGATCCCGACGGCGAGTTCGCCCAGCGTGCCAACCCGGAGAATATCGTCTGGCAGCGACTCGCCTCGGCGCATTGGGAGGGCGTGCTGCACGACCTCATCGCGCGCCACGCGCAGGCCACCGACAGCAAATGGTCGAAGGGCCTGCTCGCCGACTGGGAGCGGATTGCCGGCGACTTCTGGCAGGTGGTGCCGAAGGAGATGCTGTCGCGGCAGACCTATCCGCTGGACGATTCGGTGGAACTGGTCGCGGCGGAGTGACGGATCAGAGCGCGGAGCGGATATCGGTCCGCGCGAAATCCTCGCCTTTGTAAAGCAATGGCGCGTCGATCGCCTTGGCGACCGCATAGACGATACAATCGCCGAAGTTCAGCCGGGCCGGGCGTCCCCCGAAGCGCGCGTATGCCTCGCGCGCGAGCGTCAGATGGTGCTCGGTCCAGTCGACGATACGGATGACGCCGCGACCTAACAGTGCCGCTGTGAGGCGATCGTCATTGGGTCCAAACCGCCGGCTGAGGACGAGATGGACCTCAAGCGCGGTGGGTGCCGGCATGATCGCCTCGTCAGCCCCTGCAATGGCTTGGAGGAAGCGATTGGCATCCGGCTCGTCCAACGCGATGGCGACCAGCGCCGACGCGTCGACGACGATCATTTCGGCAGGCCGTCGGCGTCGTAGAGCATCTCGTCCGGGGATCGCTCGTCGAGCACCGGCAGCGTACGGATATGCGCCTGCAGTTTGCGGATGTCTTCCAGCCATGCGAGCCGCTCCGGCGACAGACGCGCGCGCAGGTCGAGCTCCTTCGATAATTCACCGAGCATCACCTGTCCGACGGTATCGACCGGCGATTGTCCTCGCAGCTCCGATAGCCGGTGGATCGCATGTTCGACATCGGGCCGATCGATCTGGATATCCATATGGGCACCTCTACGGCGGTGAGCCGGTAAATAGATTAGGGCGGGCCGGTCTGCAACGGCTTCACCTCGCCCCCGCCGATGCCCTACAGGTGGCCGCATGTGGCAGCTTTACCAATTCCCGCTTTGTCCGTTCAGCCGCAAGGTGCGCCTGCTGCTCGGCGAGAAGGGCATCGGCTATGAGCTGGTGCGCGAATCGCCGTGGGACCGGCGCGACGAGTTCATGGACATGAACCCCGCCGGCGAGACGCCGGTGCTGGTCGATGCGTCGCGTCCCGGTGCGCCGCTGATCGATTCGATGGCGATCTGCGAATATTTCGAGGAGACGGTCGACAAGGCGGCGACGATCAACGGCACCGCCGCCAATCGCGCCGAGATCCGCCGGCTGGTGAGCTGGTTCGACACGCATTTCTATCGCGACGTCACCGGGCCGCTGCTGCACGAGCGCGTCGTCAAGCGGCTCGCCCACCGCGCCGCGCCCGATGCCAAGGGGCTGCGCGAGGCGATGAAGGCGGCGGTCAGCCACCTCGATTATACCGATTACCTGCTCGATCATCGCAACTGGTTGGGCGGCGCGACGCTGAGCCTCGCCGATCTCGCCGCGGCGGCGCAGATTTCGGTCGCCGATTATCTCGGCGGCATCGACTGGAAGGGGCACGACCAGACCGCGCGCTGGTATCGCGGCTTCAAGAGCCGGCCGAGCTTCCGGCCGTTGCTCTCGGAGCGGATGGAGATGATCGGGCCACCGGCGCATTACGACAATGTCGACTTCTGAACCGATCGCCTTCGCCGATTTCGAGCGCGTCGACATCCGCGTCGGCACGATCGTCGCCGCCGAACCCTTTCCGGAGGCGCGCAAGCCGGCGATCAAGTTGCGCATTGATTTCGGTGATGCGATCGGGGTGAAGAAATCCTCGGCGCAGATCACCGATCATTATACGCCCGAGGCGCTGGTCGGGCGGCAGGTGGCGGCGGTGGTCAATTTCCCGCCGCGCCAGATCGGCCCGTTCATGTCCGAAGTGCTGACGCTCGGCTTTCCCGATGCGGACGGCAAGGTGGTGTTGATCGGCCCGAGCCTCGCGGTGCCGAACGGCGGCAGATTGTTCTGATCGCGCATGCGGCAAACCGCACGCATCACGAACCGCCGTTCCGCTCCAGCAAGTCCAGCGTCGCCGCATCGCGCTCGCCGTCGTAGAAGCGCGTCAGCGCCGCCTCGAACGGCGCAGGATCGTCCGCCACCGCCGCGAACAGCGTCAGCGACGAGCGCAGCTTGAGCGCGTCGATCTCGCCGAAGATCGCGACCGCGGTGCCGGGTGCGGCGGTCGCCGTCCGCGTCGCCTCGATCAGCCGCGGGCCGAGCAGCGGATGCGCGAGATAGGCACGCGCCTCCGCCGCGTCGCTTATCGCGTAGAAGCGCGCGGTTTCGCTGCGCCCCAGACCGGCGATCTGCGGGAAGATGAACCACATCCAGTGGCTGGTCTTGCGACCGCGGCGTAGCTCGGCGAGCGCCTGATCGTGGACGAGCGCCTGGGCGGAGAGGAAACGGTCGAGATCTTGCGTCATGTCGCAGGCAACCGCCGGGGCGCTTGCCGCGTTCCACGACAATGCGCGCTCTCTGCCTTGCTCCGCTCTTGCTGCTCGCCGCCTGCGGCAGCGGCCAAAAGTCCGATGGTGCGGACAATCAAGCGGCGCGCTTCGTGCCGCCGCCGACGCTGCCGCCCAAGCCGCTGCCGGGGCAGGAGCACAGCAAACCGATCACGGCTTATGTCGGCAAATACCCGGGCGACGCGGTCGCCGGGGTCGGCTTCTACGACCGGACCGAGGTGTCGCGCGCGCTGATCGATGCGGTCGGCGACGACGCGTTGCGCCATCGCTTCACCGCGCACGATGCGGTCAGCGTGCCGATCTTCCAGACCAAGGACGGCCGCATCGCCGCGCACGGCTGCGAAGCGCATAATTGCGACGGCAAGGACTGGACCTTCCTCGTCGCCCCCGACGGAACTCGCGGCGAGGCCTGTTACCACGACGGCGAGACGATGGGGGCGACCAGCCGCTGGTATGCCGCCGGCAGCCCGCCGAAATCCCGCCCCGGCGATTGTCCGCAGGAGTAAGCGATGCTCGAACATGTTCCCGCCTGGCTCGGCCAGGCCCTGAGCGGCGTGCGCGCCGGTGCCGACAAGCTGGCGATCTCCCGGCCCGAACTGGGTTCGACCTTCCCGGCGATCGATCTCAGCAGCCCGGCGTTCGCCGACGGCGCGCGCTTGCCCGACCGGTTCACCGCGGATGGCGAGGGCGTGTCGCCGCCGCTCACCTGGGGCGCCGCGCCGGAGGGCACCGCGCTGTTCGCGTTGCTGGTCGAGGATGCCGACGCGCCCGCGCCGCAACCTTTGGTGCATGCGGTGGTATGGGGGATCGCCGCCGATGCCGGCCGGCTCGAAGAGGGGGCGATCGTCGGCGATGGTGCCGGCTCGCCCGATCGCGACGTCGGGCGCAACAGCTATCTGCGCGAGGGCTGGCTGCCGCCCGATCCGCCGACCGGTCACGGCACGCATCGCTACGTCTTCCAGTTGTTCGCGCTCGGGCCGGATGTCGGCGCGCCGGGCGAAACGCCGGGGCGTACGGCGATCGTCGAGGCGATGGCGGGGCATGTGCTCGCCGCCGGGATATTGACCGCGACCTATGGCCGCGGCGAGGCGGCGGCGGTCGGCCCGGTCGGGGCCGCCGCGCCCGCCTGAGCCATCATGCGATCGGCGTGACCGGCACCGCGGCGCTGATCGCGACGGCGGCGAAGGCGAGGGCGGCGACGACCGAGAAAGCGGTGCGCTGGGCGAGTTCGAGGCGGAGAAACATGGCGTTGGTCCCTTTTGCTGATCGGGGCGACATGTTCGCCACCGATGTCAGGGACTTTGCAGGCACCGTGCCAGAACCTAAAAATGGCTGAATTCTGCGGAAAACCAATGTGTCTCTCGACAAAGTTGGGAATCCCCGCCAGCCCGTGCCGCAAATCACGCCAAGATCAGGCGGCGCATACCCGGTCGCGGCCTTCGGCCTTGGCGGTGTAGAGCAAGCGGTCGGCGCGATCGAAGGCATCGGTGAGCGTTTCGCCGGTGTGGACCGCGGTCACGCCGATCGACACCGTCACCTGCCCCAGCGGCCGGTCGCTCTCGCGCAGGCGGAAACGCTTGATCGAGATCGCATCGCGCACCTCGTCGAGCTGCGCCGCCGCATCGGCCAGCGCGACGCCGTGCAGCAGCACCGCGAATTCCTCGCCGCCATGCCGTACGACGAGATGATCGCCGCAGGCATCGGCGAGCGTGCGCGCCACCGCGCTGAGCACGCGGTCGCCGATCGGATGGCCGTGGACATCGTTGATCCGCTTGAACCGGTCGATGTCGCATACCGCCAGGCAGAAGGGGCCGTCGCTTTCGCGCCGCACCGCGAACGCCTCGTCGAAGGCGCGGCGGTTGGGCAGGCCGGTGAGCGGGTCGCGCCGCGCGGTGTCGTTCGCCTCGGCCAGCTTGGCGCGCAACGCCTCGGCCTCGTCGGTCGCCTTGGCCAGCCGCGTCTCCGCCTCGCGAATGCGGGTGAGCATCGCGCCGGTGATCCGCGCGATCTCGTCGAGCCCCGCCGCGGAGGGGACGGCGGGCGTATGGTGGCGCATCGCTTCCGCGCTCTGCGCCAGGTCGCGACCGAAGCCGCGCGTCTCGTCCTGCATCTCGCGCATCATCGTCGCGAAGCCGTCGACCTGCGCCTGCGTCTTCGCCACCAGATTGGCGGCATCGTCGTCGCGGGCGTCGGGTTCGCCATGGCGCCGCTCGGGCGATTCGGCGACTCCGCCACCGGCGCTCACCGTCCCGCCGAGCGCCTCGATGTCGGAGCGGCTGAGCCGGATGCCGCCGTCGGTCAGCCGGCGCACCGCTTCGGCGATGGCGCCATGCGGATCGGCGATGACGTCATAGGCGAAGCTGTAATGCGCCGGCTCCGGCGACAGGCCGTGATCCGCCAGGAAGTCGCCGATCTGTCCGAACAGATCGACTTTTCCATCCTTCCTCGCTGCAATCCCGCGCATGCCCCACCCTTCGTTCCCAAGCACTTATAAGCACTATTGATTAGCGGAGGGTTTCGAAAGGATCAGGAATGGCGCAGCTTGCGCACCGCGGCGAGGGTCAGCGCGACATGCTGGGCGGGGTTCATGTCGTCGTGGACGAAGGCGACGCGGCCGTCGGACGCGATGACGTAGCTGGTCCGCTTGGTCAGCGCGCGCCCGCCGCCGTTGAGCGCGACGTCATAGCCCTTGATGACGTTCGGGCCGGCGCTGGCGACCGCGAACTTGCCCGCGCATTTTTCCGCCGAGAAGCGCTGCAGCGTCGGCACGTCGTCGGCCGACATGCCGATCACCGTCGCGCCCGCCTTCTGGAAGTCGGGGATCGCCTCGGCGAAGGCATGCGCCTCGGCATTGCAGCCGCCGGTGAACGCCGCCGGGAAGAAATACAGCACCACCGGCCCCTTCTTGAGCTGCTGTGCGAGATCGACCCCGACCACCTGCCCGGCGACCGCGCCGCGGGTGGAGAAGGTCGGCGCCTTGGCACCGACCGGCAGGCCGGCGAGCGCGGGGGTGGCGATCAGGGCGACGGCGGCAATGGCGGCGGGAAACAGGCGCATGGGATATCCTCTCGACTTTCGTGCACCCTAGCGCGGCGCGGGGCGGCGCGATAGGGCTGGACCATGCCGATCACCGCCGCCGACATCCAGCTCGCCAGCCGCCTCGCCGACGCCGCCGGCGCCGCGATCCGCCCCTATTTCCGGGCCGAACACGGCGTCGAATTCAAGGACGATCACTCCCCCGTCACCCGCGCCGATCGCGAGGCGGAGGCGGCGATGCGCAAATTGCTCGATGCCGAGGCGCCCGGCGACGGCGTGATCGGCGAGGAATATGGCGAGAAGCCCGGCGTCACCGGTCGGCAATGGGTGCTCGACCCGATCGACGGCACGCGCAGCTTCACCGTGGGGCGCGCGATCTTCGGCACGCTGATCGCCTTGGTCGAGGATGGCTGGCCGGTGCTCGGCATCATCGACCAGCCGGTGCAGCGCGAGCGCTGGCTCGGCGTCGCCGGCCGGCCGACGACGTTCAACGGCCAGCCGACGCGCACCCGGCTGTGTCCGCAACTGGAGGGCGCGGTGCTGGCGACGACCAGCCCGCACCTGTTCGCCGAGGGCGACGTGCCGCATTACATGGCGCTCGTCGCCGCCGCCTCGGGCGGGCACACGCGGCAGGGGCCGGTCTATGGCGGCGACTGCTATAATTACGGCCTGCTGGCGAGCGGGCAGCTCGACATCGTCGTCGAATCGGGGCTGCAATTGTACGATTTCGCCGCTTTGGTGCCGGTGGTCGAGGGTGCCGGCGGCCGCATGTGCGACTGGAACGGCGACCCGCTGACCTCGGCGAGCGCCGGCCACGTGCTGGCGATCGGCGACCCGGCGCGCACCGACGACGTGCTGGAAGCGATCCGCGCGACCGCGGGGGACGACCACGGGCATTGAGGGGGTCTGACACCCTCCCACGTTCGCCGGGATGACGAAGGGGGAGGGGGCGCCACCTCCCGCCCTCAGAAAATCCCCAGGAACTTCTTCCGCTGGCTCTTCTTCTCGCCGCTCGTCTTCTTGCCGTCCTCGTCCTTCGCGGTCGTGCCGTGGCCGACGTCGTCGCGCGGCTGGCCCTTGGTGGTCCGCTGCGCCGCCGCCGTCGCGCCGGACAATACCGGTCCGCACGCCGCCGACTTGGCGTCGCCGACGTCGACGAACGCCAGCACCCCCGCCAGCGGCGTCGCGACCAGCGCGAGCCCTAATCCCGCGCCTGCGCGCCCCAGCAATTGGTCGCTGATAACATTGAGCTTCGGCGCCGCGAAATAGCCGCCGACCCCGACCGGCGACTGGCCCGAGAACAGGCTGAACTTCTTGCCGTCGGCCCGGAAGGCGAGGTCGACCGCCTCGGTCTTGAAGCTGAACCCGCCGCGCCCGACGATGACGTTCTTGGTGGTGTCGATCAGGATCGGGTCCGCCGCCGCGACGCCGCCGCGCACGGTGAAGCCGATCAGCCCGCAATTCACCTCGACCGGCTTCTTGAGCTTGTCCTCGAACATCTTCTGCACGAACGTGCCGAGGTCGAGCTCGGCGAGTTGGACGTTGCGCGTCCACAATTGCCCGTGAGGCATGACGAAGGCGATGCGGCCATGCGCCGTGCTGAGCGATTCGTGGATCGAATCGCCGCGCCCCTCCAGCCGGATGCGGCCCTTGATCGTCCCCGTCGTTCCCGCCTCGGCGACGCCATAGCCGGCGAGCAGCCGCCCCATCGGCGTCGGCGACAGGCGGATGTCGTAGGTGTCGAGCGCCGGCCGCTGCCGCGTGTCGAACACCACGTCCGAGGCGACGTTGCCGCGCGCCATCGCCATCGTCAGCGGCGACAGTGCCAGCCGGCCGCGCTCGAGGTCGAGCGTCATGTCGATGTCGCTGATCGGCAGGTTGCGCGAGCGCACCCGCCCGATTTTCCACTTCAAATCGGCGTCGAAGCGCTGCATCGTCTCGATCGGCAGCTTCGCCTCGGGCAGGATGCGCTGCGGCGCCGCGCCGGTCGCGGCGGCGGCGGCGAGCGCGCCCTTGGTCGCGACGATATCGGGATTGTAGCCGATGAACGGCGCGGCATCGATGATGTCGAGCGTCTTGGTGGTGAGCTGCGAATCGAGATGCAGCCGTTCGCCGTTGGTGATCTTCAGCGTGCCCGCGACATCGCTCGCGCCGACGATGCCGCTCATCCGGGTGAAATTATAGACCTGCCCCTGCTGCACCAATTGCGCCTTCAGCCGGTAGGTGCGGGTGGTAGGGATGACGACGCCGATGATGCCGAGCAGCTCGGACAGATTGCGCCCGCGTGCGCGCGTCTGCAACGGCACGCCCTCGATCGCCGCGATCGACGGCAACGTGCCGGACACGTCGAGGACGTTATGCGCCGCCCAGGCGCGCATCACCAATTCGTTCTTGCCGCGGTTGACCGTCGCGTCGGGCGCGAGCAGCCGCGCGGCGACGCGGAACGGCGTGCCGCGGATCGTGCCGTCACCGGCGACACCGACCGCCTTGCCGATTCGCGCGTCGGTCGAGCGGATGTCGTCGACCTTGAGGTCGGCGAGCAATTGCATGCGCGGATCGCGATAGCGCACGCTCGTGCCGCGCACCGCCGCGGTGTCGATCCGCGGGAAGTCGAGCGGCTTGCCGCCCTTCTTGTCGCTGAACGTCCAGGTGTTGGCGGTATGCGCCGCGTTCCACTCCAGATCGACCGCGCCGTCGGTGAGATCGAGCCAGTAGAGCCGCCGCTTGCCCCACAGCAGCGACAGCGGCGCGATCCGCGTGTCGATCCGCGCCGCCTGGAACAGATAGGGGCGCGTCGCCCAGTCCGGGTTGGCGATCGTCATCTTCTCGGCGACGAACTTGATGCGGAACGGCGCGAAATAGAGCTGGAAGTCGCCCGCCACCGTCACCGGCCGGTGCGTCTGGCCGCCGACGAACCGCTCGAACGCATGGCGCAGGAACCGCCCCTTGGTGATATAGAGCACCAGCCAGATCGCGACGATCAGGCCGATCACGACCAGCGCCGCGTTGCGCAGGATTCGTCCGATTCGCCGGCGCTGCTGCCGGCGCACGGCGGGGGTGGGCGGCGGCGCGGCAGCCGGTTCCGGGGCGGGGGGCGGCGTATCCATCGCCGGCTGAATCGCGCCAGCGCTCGTTCCGGTTCCGCATCGGTTGCGTTTCCTCGCCGGGTCCGCTAGGTGGCCCGCTTCCCGAGCGAGGCGCTACAGGACTGCCCGGCCATCAAGGGCTGCCGCGGCGGTTCATGCCATGCTCACAGCGAAAGGACCAAAATGCCCAAGCTCAAGACCAAAAGTGGCGTCAAGAAGCGCTTCAAGCTGACCGCCAGCGGCCTGCTGAAGCACGGCGTCGCCGGCAAGCGCCACCGCCTGATCAGCCACAACAGCAAGTACATTCGCCAGAACCGCGGCACCAAGGTGCTGTCGAAGGCCGACACCGCGACGGTGAAGGCCTGGGCGCCGTACGGCCTCAAGTAAGGACATCAGGACATGGCACGCGTCAAACGTGGTGTAACCACCCGCGCCAAGCACAAGAGGATTCTTGAGCAGGCCAAGGGCTATTACGGCCGCCGCAAGAACACCATCCGTATCGCCCGTCAGGCCGTCGAAAAGGCCGGGCAGTACGCCTATCGCGACCGCAAGGTCAAAAAGCGGACCTTCCGCGGCCTGTGGATCCAGCGCATCAACGCCGGCGTCCGCGCCGAGGGTCTGACCTATTCGCAGTTCATGCACGGCCTCAAGCTCGCCGGCGTCCAGCTCGACCGCAAGGTCCTGGCTGACATCGCGATGCACGAGAGCGCCGCATTCAGCGCGATCATCGCCCAGGCGAAGGCCGCTTTGCCCCAGGCCGCGTAAGCGGTCGGGACTGCAGACGGATCGGGGCGCCGGTGGGACACCACCGGCGCCCTTTTTCGTGTTCGGGCCATTTGCTCTCCCAACTGTCATCCCCGCGTAGGCGGGGATCCATAAACGCTGACGTCCATGCTGGAGGCGCAACACCTGCGCGTCTGGATCCCCGCCTTCGCGGGGATGACGATGAAGCGGGGGGCCGGCACTTCCCCCAAGCGAAAGGCATATGCGATGGAATGGCAGCCTTGCGTCTACATCCTCGCCAGTCGCCGCCATGGCACGCTCTACGTCGGCGTCACCTCGAACCTCATCGGACGGCTGATCCAGCATCGTGAAGGATTGATCCCGGGGTTCACCTCCCGCTACGGCGTGCATCGTCTGGTCTGGTACGATGTGGCGGACACGATGGAAGCTGCTATCCATCGCGAGAAGCAGCTCAAGCGATGGAACCGCGACTGGAAGCTGCGGCTCATCGAAGAGCATAATCCCGATTGGGATGATCTGGCGCTCGGCCTCGGCCTGCCGCCTGTGAAAGAGAGCGATACGTGACCGAAGACCTCGATACCCTGCGCGACCATCTGCTGACCGCGATTCCTGCCGCGGCGAGCGCCGACGCGCTCGAAGCGCTGCGCGTCGAGGCGCTCGGCAAGCAGGGCAGCGTCTCGCAACTGCTGAAGACGCTTGGCAAGATGAGCCCCGAGCAGCGCCAGTCGGAGGGGCCGCGGATCAACGGCTTGCGCGAAGCCGTCGCCGAGGCGATCGCCACCCGCAAGGCCGCGCTCGACCGCGCCGCGCTCGACGCGCGGCTCGCCGGCGAGACGCTCGATATGACGCTGCCCGCCGAGGCGCCGCTCGCCGGTACCGTCCATCCGGTCAGCCAGGTGATGGACGAACTCGCCGAGATCTTCGCCGACCTCGGCTTCGCGGTCGCCACCGGGCCGGAGATCGAGGACGACTGGCACAATTTCACCGCGCTCAACATTCCCGAGACGCATCCGGCGCGCGCGATGCACGACACTTTTTATTGCGAGGAACCGAGCACGGCCGGCGGCGGGCAAAGCCCGCCGTCCGACGACGGCGGCCTTGCCGCCGGCGCGGGCCGCGCTGCGCGGATGCTGCTGCGCACGCATACCTCGCCGGTGCAGATCCGCACGATGCTGCAACAGCAGCCGCCGATCCGCATCATCGCGCCCGGCCGCACCTATCGGTCGGACAGCGACGCGACGCACACGCCGATGTTCCACCAGGTCGAGGGGCTGGTGATCGACAAGGGGATCACGCTCGGCCATCTCAAATGGACGCTGGAGACCTTCCTCAAGGCGTTCTTCGAGCGCGACGATATCGTCCTGCGCCTGCGCCCCAGCTATTTCCCCTTCACCGAACCCTCGGCGGAGGTCGACGTCGGCTATACGATCGAGAAGGGCAAGCGCGTCATCGGTGGCCATCCCGGCAGCAAGGGGGGCGGCGGCTGGATGGAGGTACTCGGCTCCGGCATGGTTCACCCGAAGGTGATCGCCGCCTGCGGGCTCGATCCCGAGGAGTGGCAGGGCTTCGCCTTCGGCTGCGGCATCGACCGGCTGGCGATGCTCAAATACGGCATGGACGACCTGCGGCCGTTCTTCGACGGCGATATCCGCTGGCTGAAACATTACGGCTTTTCGGCGCTCGACGTCCCGACGTTGTCGGGCGGGGTCGGCGCGGGCGCGTGACCCCGCCTCCGATCGGATGCGCATGATGGCGGATGCAGGCGGACGTCACAAACCGCTTGCATCCATGGGTCCCGGCGGTCGCCGGGATGACGAAGGTTTGGAATAGACATGAAATTCACTTTGTCCTGGCTCCGCGAGCATCTCGACACCGACGCCGGCCTCGACACGATCGTCGATACGCTGACCCGCATCGGGCTGGAGGTGGAAGGCGTCCACAATCCCGGCGACGCGTTGAAGGCGTTCCGCGTGGCGAAGGTGCTCAGCGCCGAACGCCATCCGCAGGCGGACAAATTGCAGGTTCTCTCGGTCGACGCCGGAGACGGTCCGTTGCAGGTCGTCTGCGGTGCGCCCAATGCGCGCGCCGGGCTGGTCGGCGTGTTCGGCGCGCCGGGCGCCTATGTTCCCGGGCTCGACGTGACGCTCAAGGTCGCGGCGATCCGCGGCGTCGAATCGAACGGCATGATGTGCTCGACGCGCGAGCTCGAACTCGGCGAGGATCATGACGGGATCATCGAGCTGCCCGCCGATGCGCCGGTCGGCACGCCCTTCCCGGACTATGCCGGGCTCAACGACGCGGTGATCGACATCAGCGTCACGCCCAATCGGCAGGATTGCATGGGCGTGCGCGGCATCGCCCGCGATCTCGCCGCGGCGGGGCTGGGGACGCTCAAGCCGCTCGCCATCGAAGCGGTGGCGGGCGAGGGCGAGGCGCCCGACGTCCGCACCGACGATCGGGACGGCTGCCCCGCCTTCTATGCGCAAAACGTCAGCGGTGTGACCAACGGCGAATCGCCCGACTGGCTGCGCCGTCGCCTCACCGCGATCGGGCAGAAGCCGATCAGCGCCTTGGTCGACATCACCAATTACGTGTCGATCGACCTCGGCCGCCCGCTCCACGTCTACGACCGCGCCAAGCTCTCCGGCGGACTGGTGGCACGCAAGGCGCAGGACGGCGAACAGGTCGTCGCGCTCAACGGCAAGACCTATACGCTCGACGCGACGATGACCGTCATCGCCGACGAACGCGAGGTTCACGATATCGCCGGCATCATGGGCGGCGAGCATTCGGGCGTCACCGCCGCGACGACCGACGTGTTGATCGAATGCGCCTATTTCGATCCCGACCATATCGCGCGCACCGGCCAGAAACTGCTGCTGACCAGCGACGCGCGCCAGCGCTTCGAACGCGGCGTCGATCCGGCGTTCCTCGACGACGGCCTCGCCATCGCGACGCGGCTGGTGCTCGACCTGTGCGGCGGCACGCCCTCGCCCGTCACCCGCGCCGGCGAACCGCCGCTGGCCCCGCGCGTCTATGCCTATGATCCCGCCAAGGCGGAGACATTGGGCGGCCTCGCCGTGCCCGCCGACCGCCAGCGCGCGATCCTCGAATCGCTCGGCTTCGGCGTCGCGGACGACTGGCAGGTCACCGTCCCGACCTGGCGCCGCGACGTCGACGGCGCTGCCGACCTCGTCGAGGAGGTGATCCGCATCGAGGGGATCGACAAGGTCGCGCCGGTGCCGCTGCCGCGCGTCCCCGGCGTCGCCAAGCCGACCGCCACGCCCGAGCAGAAGCTCGAACGCCGCGTCCGTCGCGCCGCCGCCGCGCGCGGCCTCGACGAGGCGGTGACGTGGAGCTTCCTGTCGGAGGCGCAGGCCGCGCCGTTCGGCGGCGGCGCGTGGACGCTCGCCAATCCGATCAGCGAAGACCTCAAAGTGATGCGGCCGTCGCTACTCCCCGGCCTGCTCTCGGCGACCGCGCGCAACCTCAAACGCGGCATCACCGCGGTCCGCCTGTTCGAGATCGGCCGTCGCTATCTCGCCGAGGCGGAACATGCGACGCTCGGCTTCGTCCTCGCCGGCAACCGCCGCGAGCGCGGCTGGCGCGAGGGCAAGGCGGCGGGCTTCGACGCTTATGACGCCAAAGCGGAGGCGCTGGCGCTGCTCGCCGCGGCGGGGGCGCCGGTCGACAATCTCCAGGTGATGGGCGAGGCGGGGGACGCTTGGCATCCGGGGCAGAGCGGCACGCTGCGGCTCGGGCCGAAGACGGTGCTGGCGCGCTTCGGCATGCTCCATCCCAGCCTGCTCAAGGCGTTCGACCTCGACGGTGCGGTGGCGGCGGTCGAATTGTATCTCGACGCACTGCCGGCGAAGCGCGAGTCGAAAACCGGGGGAGGCTTCATGCGTCCCGCGTTCGCGCCGCCGGCGTTGCAATCGGTCCGCCGCGACTTCGCCTTCCTCGTCCCCGCCGACGTCAGCGCCGACGCGCTCGTCCGCGCGGTGCGCAGTGCCGACAAGGCGGCGATCGTCGCGGCGCGCGTATTCGACGTGTTCACCGGCGCGGGCGTGGACGAGGGCAGGAAGTCGGTCGCGGTCGAAGTGACGCTGCAACCGAGCGACAAGAGCTTCACCGACGAGATGCTGAAGGCGGTGGCCGACAAGGTCGTCGCGGCAGCGGCGAAACAGGGCGCGGTGCTGCGGGGATAACAGGCGAAATCCTCCCTCGCTTTAGCGGGGGAGGGGGACCGTTCGCGAAGCGAATGGTGGAGGGGTCGTCGCCGCATACGGTCAGGTTCGCCGTATCCTCCCCCTCCGTCAGGCCTTCGCCCTGCCACAGTGCCGGGTCGGTCATGCCCCCGGCATGACCTTGGACGGCCGGGGGCCGTTCAACCCGACACTCCCTGGCGGGGGAGGAATAAGGGACATCGCCAAATAGCTTCGTCCGCCCCGGTGAAAATCCCGGGATGACGGCACTCTCGTGGAAAGGCCCCGGCCTAAACCCTCACACCTTGGTCGAGAAGATCATCCGGCCCGGTCCGAGCTGCTCGAACACCTGCGACAAATCGCCTTCGCCGACCGCGAAACAGCCCTGGCTGCGGCCGAGCATGCCGTGCGTGCGCAGCATGTCGCGGTTCGCATACCAGGCCGAATGGACCACGATCGCGCGGGCCAGCGCATTGTCGTTGGTCGCGTCCAGCCCCATCAGCCGCTGCGAGCGGCCGTGCTTGCCGACGTAATAATCCGCGGTGACGAACGCGCCTTCCGACGAGGCGTTGGAATTGGGCTCGTTCGAGAAGCGCTTGAGGAAACCGGTATGCGCCGGGTCCGAACCGCTGCCGTGCGCGACGAGAAACGACTGGCTGCGCCCCGAGACGAGATCGACGAGATGGAAGCGCGCTTCCGACGACGGCGCCGCCATGTCGGCGATCGCGATCCGGTCGCGCTGCGGAATGCGGCGGCCGTGCTGGCTCAGCGCGGCGAGCGCCTGGCGCATCAGATCGGGGCGCACGACGCGCGACGAGGTGATCGGCCGCGCCGCCACCATCGGCCGCGGTGTCGGCACCGGCGGCTCGGTCATCGGCCGCAGATCGCGCTGGGTGAGGCGACGCGGCGTCGCCGACAGCGTGCCGGGCAGTGCCAGCGTCGCTGCGAGCACGAGCCCGTTCTTCAGCAGAGCCCGTCGGTCGCGTGCGCTATCATGCTCAATGTGCATCAAAATTTCAAAAGCCCCGGTCAATCCCGCTGATCATCATATAGCAGCAACGGACTTAATTTTCGCCCACCGCGCGCCCCGATCGGCGTTCTGGTTGCACGGTTGACCGCGAGCGGCCCTCGATTGGTCCCGAATCGGGTCCGGCACGATCCGCGGAGTCGCGCGTTGAGCGGGCGGAAGGGGGAAAGCGAAAGGACGACGACGAAATGAAGCATTGGCTCATCATGGCGGGCGCCGCCGTCACCCTCGCCATCGCGCCGGCTCCGGCGTCCGCGGCCGTCGCCGCCGATGCGCTCGCGCCCGAGGTGACCACGCTCGCCCCCAACAGGTTTCTGTGGAACGACGATGCGACGCTCGGCCCGGTCAGCATCGTGATCTCGATCCCCGACCAGAAGGCCTATGTCTATCGCGGCGAGATCCTGATCGGCGCGTCCACCGTCTCGACCGGCAAGGGCGGCAAGGACACCCCGCTCGGCACTTTCCCGATCCTGCAGAAGTCGCAGGTGCACAAGAGCAACCTCTACGACAGCGCGCCGATGCCGTTCATGCAGCGGCTGACCTGGGACGGTGTCGCGATCCACGCCGGGATGAACCCCGGCTTCCCCGCCTCGCACGGCTGTATCCGCGTGCCGACCGCCTTCGCCAGGAACCTGTTCGGCGTGACCAGCAAGGGCACGCCGGTGCTGGTCACCGACGCCTCCGCTGCCGAAGGCTGGGTGCCGCCGACCGCGGCGGATGCGGCGCCGCTCGACCCGATCGCGCCGTGAGCGGCGGGCGGTTGCGATCGCGCCGCGGCTGACGCACAAGGCCGCGCATGACCGACCTCGTCACCATCCGCTCGATCGCGCTGACCGCGCAGATCAACCCGCTCGGCGCCGAGCTGACGCATCTGCGCGACGCCGGCGGGCGCGAGTTGATGACCGATGCCGATCCCGCATTCTGGACGGGGCATGCGCCGATCCTCTTCCCGGTCATCGGCATGCCGTTCGAGGAGACGATCCGCGTCGACGGCACCGCCTATCCGATGAAGAAGCACGGCTTTGCCCGCCGCTCGCGGTTCGAAACGGTGGAGGCGGCGGAGGATCGCGTCACCTTCGCGCTGACCGACAGCGCGGAGACGCGCGCCTCCTATCCGTTCGCCTTCCGCCTCGAACTCACCTACCGCGTCGAGGGCGCGACGCTGTCGATCGCGGCGCGGATCGCCAACCCGGCGGAGACCCCGTTGCCGGCGAGCCTCGGCTTCCACCCCGCCTTCGCCTGGCCCTTGCCCTATGGCGAGGATCGCGCCGCGCACCGCATCCTGTTCGACGCCGACGAACCCGACGCGCTGCGTACCATCGCCGCCGACGGCACGATCGCCGAGGCGCGCCGCCCGTCGCCGCTCGACGGCCGCACGCTGGCGCTGCGCGACGACCTGTTCACCGACGACGCCTTGGTCTGGGACCATGTCCGCTCCGACGCGGTCACTTATGGCGCGGCGAGCGGCCCGCAATTGCAGATCGCCTTCCCCGACACGCCGATGCTCGGCATCTGGACCAAGCCCGGCGCCGCCTATGTCTGCGTCGAGCCGTGGCACGGCATCGCCGATCCCGAAGGCTATACCGGCGAGTATCGCGACAAGCCCGGCGTGTTCGAAGTGCCGGCCGGCGGCGAGAAACGGATCGCGATGAGCGTGACGTTGAAGGGGTAGGCGCGCGACTCCCCCGATCGTGGGGGTAGGCGCGCGACTCTCCCCAATCGTCATCCCGGCGAAAGCCGGGACCCATGGTGGCGGCGCAGTCAGGAGTCGCGCGCCGACGCCCATGGCGCCGAATCCATGGGTCCCGGCGTCCGCCGGGATGACGACCAGGTAGCCGCTATACTCTACACCCTCTGTCCTCCACGCCCCACATCTGGCAAAGCGCCGCGACGACACGCCCGTCCCGCAGCCGGCCGCCCGCAAGCGCGCCGCTCCGGGCGGGGCGTCGTCGATCCCGACCTAGCGTCGATTTCGCCACCTTCCGCGGCTCCCGCCCGAGTCGCCCGCCAGCCGGATACCGCCAGTGACCTCCCCCCGCCGCACCTTCGCGATCATCTCCCACCCCGACGCCGGCAAGACCACGCTGACCGAGAAACTGCTGTATTTCGGCGGCGCGATCCATCTCGCCGGCGAGGTCAAGGCGCGCGGCCAGACCCGTCGCGCCCGCTCCGACTGGATGAAGATCGAGCAGCAGCGCGGCATCTCGGTCACTTCGTCGGTGATGACGTTCGAACGCGACGGCATCACCTTCAACCTGCTCGACACGCCGGGGCACGAGGATTTCAGCGAGGACACCTATCGCACGCTGACCGCGGTCGATTCGGCGGTGATGGTGATCGACGCCGCCAAGGGCATCGAGCCGCAGACGCGCAAATTGTTCGAGGTGTGCCGCCTGCGCTCGGTGCCGATCATCACCTTCGTCAACAAGGTCGATCGCGAAGGGCGCCCGATCTTCGAATTGCTCGACGAGATCGCCGACATGCTCGCATTGGACGTCGCGCCGATGAGCTGGCCGGTCGGCATGGGTGGCGAGTTCGAGGGCGTGCTCGACCTCGTCACCAACACGATCAGCCGCCCCGAAGGCGACAGCCGCGCCTTCCTCGGCAAGACCGAGGCCGACCCGACGCTCTCCGAGCGCTGGGCGGAGGAGATCGAGCTGGCGCAGGCGGGCTATCCCGAATTCGACGCCGAGGCCTATCGCAACGGCGACCTCACCCCGGTCTATTTCGGCTCGGCGCTCAAGGACTTCGGCGTCGCCGAGCTGATCGGCGCGCTCGCCGAACACGCCCCGCCGCCGCGCGCGCAGCCGGCCGAGCCCGCCCCCGTCTCGCCCGACAATGACGAGGTCACCGGTTTCGTCTTCAAGGTGCAGGCGAACATGGACCCCAACCATCGCGACCGCATCGCGTTCATGCGATTGTGTTCGGGGACGTTCAAGCGCGGCATGAAGCTGACGCCGACGGGCCACGGCAAGCCGATCGCGGTCCATTCGCCGATCCTGTTCTTCGCGCAGAACCGCGAACTCGCCGACGAGGCGTTTCCGGGCGACATCATCGGCATCCCCAACCACGGCACGCTGCGCGTCGGCGATACCCTATCGGAGCGCGCCGACGTGCGCTTCACTGGTCTGCCCAATTTCGCGCCAGAGATCCTGCGCCGCGTCCAGCTCAAGGACCCGACCAAGACCAAGCAGCTCCGCAAGGCGCTCGACGACATGGCCGAGGAGGGCGTGACGCAGGTCTTCTACCCGGAGATCGGCTCGAACTGGATCATCGGCGTCGTCGGCCAGCTCCAGCTCGAGGTGCTGCTCAGCCGGCTCGACGCCGAATATAAAGTCGCGGCCGGGCTGGAGCCGGCGCCGTTCGAGACCGCGCGCTGGGTCTCGGCGGAGAACCCGAGCGACCTCAAGGAATTCATGGATCTCAACCGTTCCGCGATGGCCAAGGACCGCGACGGCAATCCGGTCTTCCTCGCCAAGAGCGCGTGGGAGGTCAATTACATCGCCGATCGCTACAGCAAGGTCCGCTTCGCCGCGACGCGCGAACGGTAACGCGCCGTCAGCCCACCCAGTCGCGGCGCAGCGGCCGTACCGCGAGCAGCATCAGCAACGCCGCGACCGGGTAGAAGGCGAGCGCCGACAGCGCCGCGTGGCGCAGCGCGTCGCTGCCATAGGCGGCGGTCATCGCATCGGACAATCGCCCCATCACCAGCGATCCCAGCCCCAGGCCGATGAGATTGTTGATGAACAGGAAGCATGCCGCGGCGGTGGCGCGCATCGGTGGCGGCACCAGATGCTGGACGGCATTGGTCACCGGCGCGAGCCACAGGATGTTGAGCCCGTGCGGGATCAGGAACAGCAGCCAGGCGAGCGTGGGCGAGGCGCTGTTGAGTCCGGCAGCGAACAGCGGCGCGGTGATCAGCCAGGCGATCGCCGGCAACCGCGCATGGACGCCGCGATCGCTGCGGCCGAGCCGGTCGGCGAGCCAGCCGCCCGCGAACACCCCGATCGTGCCGCCGATCAGCAGCAGCGCGGCGAGATATTGCGAGGCGGTCAGCAAGGTGAAGCCGAACGACCGGATCAGGACCGACGGCATCCAGAAGGCGAGGCCATAGCCGGCGAGCGAGCTGCACGAGGCGGCGAAGGCCATCAGCCAGAAGCTCGGCTTGCCCGCGAGCAACCCGAACACCGCCAGCGTCGACGCGCTGCCCGGACCGATCGTGACGTGCGGGTCGAACCGGCCGCGTGCCGGCTCGGTCACCAGCCAGCGGAAGATCGGCGCGAGGATCAGCCCGGCGATGCCGACCGCAAGGAACGCCCGCCGCCAGTCGACCGCGCTCGCCAGCACGCCGCCCAGCAACGCCCCCGCCGCCATCCCGATCGGAATGCCCAGCGAATAGATCGCCAGCGCCCGGCCGCGCTGACGCGGCGGAAAGGAATCCGCGATCATCGCATAGGATGGCGCGACGCCCCCGGCCTCGCCCACCCCGACGCCGAGACGGCACGCGAAGAGCTGCCAGAAGCCGCTCGCGAGCCCGCACAAGGCGGTGAACAGGCTCCATATCGCAAGGCTGATCGTGATCACCCAGCTGCGGCTGGTCCGGTCGGCGACCAGCGCCAGTGGGATCGCCAGCGTCGAATAGAGCAAGGCGAAGGCGATGCCGCCGAGCGCGCCCAATTGCGTGTCGGTGAGGTGCAGTTCCGCCTTGATCGGTGCGGCGAGCATGCCGAGGATCTGCCGATCGAGGAAGTTGAACGTATAGACGAGCAACAGCATCGCCAGGACGAGCAGGCGGGTGCGGCGATGGGCGACGGCCATGGTCGGTCGGTCCTTTCCGGATCGCAGCCCGGCTCCCGGCGTGCCGGCCGGCCGGTCAGGCGATATCGTCGTCCTGCTTCAGCGCGCAGCCAAGATCGTCGCGGATCGTGCGCAGCGCCGCAAGCATCGTGGGCGCCCCATCGTCCGGGCCATCGCCGGGGCGAGCCTCCGGCGGGGCGGGATGGGTCAGCAATTGCTGGACGCCGCGGACGGTATAGCCCTGCGCGTTGAGCAACGCATCGATGCGCCGCACCAGGGCGACGTCTTCGGGTCGGTAATAACGACGGTTTCCGGCACGCGTCACTGGGCGTAGCTGCGGGAAACGGGTTTCCCAATAGCGCAGGATATGCTGCGGGAGGCCTGTGGCCTCCGACACTTCCCCGATCGTCCTGAACGCTCCGCTCGCCTTGGGCGTGCCGGAGACCATCCGGCTCAGCTGGAGGTGACGATGCGTTCGCGCATCATCTGGCTGGCGCGGAACGTCAGCACCCGCCGCGGCGCGATCGGCACCTCGACGCCGGTCTTGGGATTGCGGCCGATCCGCTCGCCCTTGTCACGCAGGACGAAGGTGCCGAAGCCCGAAATCTTGACGTTCTCGCCCCGCGCGAGCGCCTCGCACATTTCGGTCAGAATCTGTTCCACGATCTTCGCCGACTCGGTTCGCGACAATCCGATCTGACGGTGCAGGGCTTCCGAAAGGTCCGCCCTCGTCAGTGTTCCAACAGTAGTCATCAACACGCTCGCCCCACTCCATCTGCTAGGATGCCCGCGTATAATGTTACACGATAGCAGACGTGTCCGAAAGTGACTTTGTTGTCAGGTTCCCGGCAAGGCCGGAAAAACGAACGAATTGCTGTCAGAAGCGGACGACGGCGGCGCCCCAGGTGAAACCGCCGCCCATCGCCTCGAGCACGACGATCTCGCCCTGGCGGACGCGGCCGTCGCGCACCGCGACGTCCAATGCGAGCGGTACCGAGGCGGCCGAGGTATTGGCGTGGCGATCGACGGTGACGACGATCTTGTCGGGGGACAGGCCGAGCTTGCGGCTGGTCGCATCGAGGATGCGGGCATTGGCCTGATGCGGCACCACCCAGTCGACATCGGCCGAGGTCAGGCCGGCGATGACCAATGTCTCCTCCAGCACCGCCGCGAGGTTGACGACGGCGTGGCGGAACACCTCGCGGCCCTTCATGCGCAGCTTGCCAACGGTGCCGGTGGTCGACGGGCCGCCGTCGACATAGAGCAGGTCGTTGTGGCGGCCGTCGGCGTGCAGCTTGGTGGCGAGGATGCCCCGGCCGGTGTCGGCGTCGCTTTCCTGGCCCTCGAGCACGATCGCGCCGGCGCCGTCGCCGAACAGCACCGCGGTGGTGCGATCCTCCCAGTCGAGGATGCGGCTGAACGTCTCGGCGCCGATCACCAGGGCGCGGCGATGCACGCCGGTGCGCAGCATCGAATCGGCGACCTGTACCGCATAGAGGAAGCCGGAGCAGACCGCGGCGACATCGAACGCGACGCAATCGTTGATGCCGAGCATCGCCTGCACCTTGGTGGCGGTGGCCGGAAAGGTCTGGTCGGGGGTGGCGGTCGCCAGCACGATCAGGTCGATCTCGCCGGCGGCGATGCCGGCCGAATCGAGCGCGGCGCGGCAGGCGTCGGCGGCGAGCGTCGCGGTCGTCTCGTGCGGACCGGCAATGTGGCGGAAGCGGATGCCGGTGCGCTCGACGATCCAGGCGTCGCTGGTGTCGAGCTGCTCTTCCAGTTCGGCGTTGGACACGCGCCGCTCGGGCAGCGCCGACCCGGTGCCGAGGACGACCGAACGGATCATGCGGCTTTCTTCTCGAAATTGCCGAGATCGTCGGCGATGCGGCGGGTCAGGTCGGCGCGCACCATCTTGGCGGCATTGCCGATCGCGGTGGCGACGCCGCGCTCGTTGGCGCTGCCGTGGCTTTTCACGACGATGCCGTTGAGGCCGAGGAAGACCGCGCCATTGTGATTGTTGGGATCGAGGTGGTCGCGTAGCAATTCGGTCGCCGGGCGCGAGATCAGGAAGCCGACCTTCGAACGGACCGACGAGCTGAACGCGCGCTTGAGCAGGTCGGCGACGAAGCGCGCAGTGCCCTCGGCGGTCTTGAGCGCGATATTGCCGGCGAAGCCGTCGCAGACGATCACGTCGTGATTGCCGCGCGCGAGCTGGTTGCCCTCGACGAAGCCGGTGAAGGTCAGCGGCAGATGCGTCTGCCCTTTCAGCACCGCGGCGGCGTCGCGGATCTCGTCGGTGCCCTTCTGGTCCTCGCTGCCGATATTGAGCAGCGCGACGCGCGGGCTGTCGAGGTCCATGATCGTCCGCGCATAAGCGGCGCCCATCACCGCGAACTGGACGAGGTTGCGCGCATCCACCTCGGTATTCGCACCGAGATCGAGCATCACGACATCGTTGTCGCCCAAGGTCGGCAACGGCGCGGCGAGCGCCGGCCGGTCGATGCCGGGCAGGGTGCGCAGCGCGACCTTGGCCATCGCCATCAGCGCGCCGGTATTGCCCGACGACACCGCGGCGCCGGCACGGCCCTGCTTCACCAGATCGATGGCGATACCCATCGAGGTCGTCTTGGCGCGGCGGATCGCCTGGCTCGGCTTGTCGCTCGAACCGACGGTCTCGGGGGCGTGGACGATCTCGCTGTGCTGGCTGAGGTTGGGATGGCTCTTCAGCTCTTCCGCAACCTTGGCCTCGTCGCCCACCAGGAAGAAGCGCATGCCTTCATATCGCCGGCGGGCGGCAGCCACGCCGGCGAGCATGACCGCTAGCCCTTCGTCGCCGCCCATCGCATCGACGGCGATCCAGGAAGTGTCGGGCATGTTCAGCGCTTATCCGGATGGGAGGGGAGGGGCTCAGCCCTCGACCGAGACGATCTCGCGGCCGTTATAGTGGCCGCAAGCGGTGCACAGATTGTGCGGACGCTTGAGCTCGCCACAGTTCGGGCACTCCTGGAACGATTCGATGCTGAGCGAATCGTGGCTGCGACGCATGCCGCGCTTGGAGGGAGAGGTCTTTCGCTTGGGGACGGCCATTTCGGCACCTTGTTCTAGGAATCGGCTTACGGAAAACCGATGAGCCCGACGGGCCGCCCGGGCAACCGACGCAACGCCGGTCGCTGGACGCCACCGACAACCGGACGCATCGCGAAGCGGGGGCCTATAGCGAATTTCCGCACCGGCGCAAGCTTCGGCGCACCGCACCCCTGTGTTCGGGCCTGTGTTCCCGGCTGTGTCCCCGGCGCCACAGGCTCCACCCATTCTGGTCCGAATCCGCGCCGACCGCTGTTGCCGGATGCCCGAAAGGTATAACGACTCGCGCAGCCGTCAAAGAACGGCAGACGTTTTTGGGGAGATACGATGCGCACCGACCATGTTGGGATTCGCGCCCTGCTGCTCGCAGGCGCCGCGACCTTGCCTTTCGCCGCCGCGGCACAGACCGTGCCGGGCGATCAGCCGACCACGCAGGGGAGCACGCAGCCGACCACACAGGCAGGCACGCCCGCCGCCGCGACCGGCTCGGCCGAGGGGAATGACGATCTCCAGGATATCGTCGTCACCGGCCAGACGACCCGCGACCGTCCGCTGATCACCTCGTCCGCCGACATCACTTATGCGACGCGCGAGGCGATCGACCGCCGCGCGCCGCGCTCGACCGCCGACATGCTCGAACTGGTCCCCGGCATCTTCGTCGAGGCGACCGCGGGCGAATCGTCGAACAATTATTCGGTGCGCGGCCTGCAGGGCGGTGGCCAGCGCTTCGTCCAGATCGAGGAGGACGGCATGCCGGTCCTCTACGGCGGCGGCGGCTCGGACTTCTTCTTCCAGCAGGATCTGACGATCGACCGGCTCGAGGCGGTGAAGGGCGGCTCGTCGGGCGTGCTGACCGTCAACGGCGCCGGCGCGACGATCAACTTCATCTCCAAGCGCCCCAATTTCAACCAGTTCGAAGGCGCGGTGCGGCTCACCGGCTTCAACTACGGCCTGAAGCGCGCCGATTTCTATTATTCCGCGCCGCTCGCCGAGAATCTCGCGTTCAACTTCGGCGGCTATGTGCAGAGCAGCCCCGGCGTCCGCCGCAATCCCTATGATTATGCCGGCTATCGCATCAAGGGCGCGCTCGAATACCGGCTGCCCGGCGGCGGTTCGGTCCGCCTGTCCGGCCGCCGCGGCGATATCGAGACCGCCTTCTACGCGGACGCGCCCTATCGCTTCGAGAACGGCAAGCCGTCGAGCATCCCCGGCTTCAACATCCAGAAGGACAATATCGGCGGCGACGCCTTCACCTCGATCGACGTGCCTGTGTCGACCTTCGCGCATGCCAGCGGCTATCGGCCGTTCCGCTATCGCGACGGCATCCGCTCGCTCTACAATCAGGCGCGCCTCGATATCGACGTGCCGGTGTCGGAGACGGTCAGCCTGTTCGCCCGTTCGCGCTACATCGATTACAAATATGATTTCAACGGCCTGTTCCCCGGATCGGGGACGGGCAACGCCGGCCTCGCCAGCGCGGTCGACTATCTGACGCCCGATCCGGCACGCTCGCCGATCATCGACGTGCTGCGCGCCGGCTTCGCCGCTTATCCCGCCACCACCCGCTTCGGCATCCGCAACCTGCGCACCGGCGTGGTGCTCGGCTCGGATCAGACCGCGGCGCTCAACGCGCTCAACGGCAACGGCTTCCTCCAGCGCACGACGCTCAACCACGATGCCGTCCACGGTAAGGATTTCGGCAGCAACATCGGCGCGCGCTGGGAAACGCAGTTCGGTGCGATCAAGAACTCGCTGACCGTCGGCGGCATGTATTACAACGTCAAGCGCAACCAGGATCAGTCCGCGACCGCCAGCGTCGTCAACGACGTCAAGAACAACAGCGACATCTACGACATCGTCGCGCTGAACGGCGCCAATGCGGTGATCGGCACGCTGACCGACAGCGGCCTCGTCTCCTACGGCGATTGGGGCAACGGCATCCGCGAGCGCAAGGACGAGACCGTCTCGCTCTACGCCAACGACGAGATCGCGCTCGGCGATCATCTGCGCATCGACGGCGGCATCCGCTGGGAGCGCGACACGGCGACCGCCTTCGACGGCGTGACGGCGGCGACCAACCAGGCGGTGCCGGCCAGCCAGGACGGCGTGATCCGCAACGTCGGTTCGACCTTCAACGGCCAATATGCGCCGACCAACGCCACCCGCACCGGCGCGGACGGCAAGCTCAGCCAGTCGAAGATCGCCTGGACGATCGGCGCCAATTACCTGTTCGCGCCGAACTTCTCGATCTACGCGCGCTACGCCGACGGCTTCCAGACCAACAACATCGACCCGATCACGACGATCAAGCTCTACGAGGCGGGGCTGCGCTACCAATATTCCAGCCTGTTCACCGGATCGGTGACGGTGTTCCGCACCAATTTCGACGACCAGAACTACAATTTCGCCAACCCGGCCAACCCGACGCAGCAACAGAACATCAACGCCGATCTGCGCACCAAGGGTGTCGAGGTCGATGTACTGGTGCGGCCGATCCGCTGGTTCTCGGTCGATTTCCAGGGCGTGTTCCAGGACCCCAAGCTGGTCAATCTCCAGCTCGATGGCGTCACCGACGCGGGCTATGCGGGCAACCGTCCCGAACGTACGCCGGCCTCGCTCTGGACCGTCACGCCGGCGATCCGGCTGCCCAACGGTCTGGGTGAGATCTTCGGCCGCTACAAATATATCGGCAAGATCTTCGCCGATGCCGGCAACGGCGTGGCGCTGCCGGGGTATGGCGTGACCAGCGCCGGGGTGACGCTCAACGTCACCGAGAAGCTGCAGGTGGCGGTGAATGCGGAGAATATCTTCAACGTCGTCGGCCTGACCGAGGGCAATCCGCGCCAGGGCCAGACGCAGGCGATCACCGACGGCTATTTCTACGCCCGCGGCATCGTCGGCCCCACCTATGGCGGATCGGTGACGTTCCGGTTCTGACCGGGGTGCGACCGGTCGCCGCAAGGGACCCGTCGACCCGAACCGGCTGGCAACCTCTGCCAAAGTCGGTCCGGGACACACCAAGCCTGTACCCCGGCGGAGGCCGGGGCCCGGTCGGGTGAAGGTTTGTAATCACTTACAACGGCCTTCCCGACTGGGCCCCGGCCATCGCCGGGGTTCACAAGATGTTTGGCCAAGGGTTCGAACGGCTTCGGTTTGACGGGGTGGGCGTCAAAGTGGATCGACCCAGCTCGCACTCATGGACGATAGTCCACGCGGGAACACGAAAGCGGGCGAACGATGGCGTCGGCCCCATCGAGGAGTGGTGAGATGAAGACCCTGATACTGGCGCTGCTCGCCGGCGCGGCGATCGGCGGCGCGACCTGGGCGGGCGCGCAGCAACGCAGCGCACCCGAACTCGCCTATCAGGTCGTCGAAGGGCAGAACCTCAACGCCTTCCTGCGCCACGGCCCGGTCGCGGCGCATCTGCTGCTGCGCAACGGCAGCGATCCGCGTATCCTCGTCGCCTTCCCGGCGGGCAACAGCGGCGTCGGATTGTGGTTCGAACCGCTCGCCCGTCCCGCGACATGGCGGTTCGATCAGCCCCCGCGCGCCGCCTCGGCGCCCGGTGTCGCCGGGCCGCAGCCGGCGATCGTCGCGGTCGCCAGCATCGACGCGCCGCGGCTGCGGATCAAACAGGCGGTGCTGTCGAGCGTCCGCTTCCTGCGCGACTATCAGTCGGTCGGCCGCTTCCCCAAGGAATTGGCGGTCGATCCGGTCGTCGCGGGCGACACGATGACCTGGCGCCGCCCCCGGCTGGACGGCGCGCCGGGCTATCTGTTGCAGGTCCGCGTGCTCGCCGGCCGGATCGCCGACGGCGCGATCACCGCCACGTCCGGCCAACCGATCCGCCTGGAGATCACTGCGTCCAGCGGCGAGACGCCCCTGACCGGGCTGGCGCCGTCCGAACTGCTCAACGCCAAGGCCGCCGCCGATCCGATCGCGCGCAACGCGTTGCGCTTCCTCAGCTATCGCGAGAAGTTCCTCGCCGGCTCGTGGCGCTTCCAGACCTATTTCGGCCGCGACACGTTGATGTCGCTGCGCCTGCTGATGCCGGTCCTGCAACCGCGCGCGATCGAGGCGGGGCTGGCTTCGGTGCTGGCGCGGCTCGATCCGACGGGCGATGTCGCGCATGAAGAGGGGATCGGCGAGTTCGCGGTCGTCGATCGCCGCCAGCACGGCGGCAGCGGCGATGCCGCCGTGCTCGATTATGCGATGATCGATGACGATTACATGCTCGCGCCCGTGGCGGCGAGCTACCTGCTCGACAGCGGCGACCGCGCCGCGGCACGGCGCTTCCTCGCCGCGCGACTGGTCGACGAGGGGATTCCCGGCAAGACCGAACCGGCCGGCGCCGCCTTGGTCCGCAACCTCCGCTTCGTCGCCGCCCACGCGCAGCCGTTCGCCGCGACGCCCGCCGTCGGCCGGTTGATCGGCCTGAAGCAGGGCCGGATGACCGGCGAATGGCGCGACAGCGAAGAGGGACTGGGGAGGGGGCGCTATCCCTATGACGTCAACGCGGTGTTCGTGCCCGCCGCGCTCGATGCGGCGGCGCGGCTGCTCGCCGCCGGGCTGCTCGACCCGTATCTGGCGGGAGACGACCGCGCGATGCTCGCATCGGCAGGCGCCACGGCGCAGGTCTGGCGCCGGCGCGTGCCGGACCTGTTCCGCGTGACGATCCCCGCTGCCGACGCGGCGGCGCGGGTCCGCGGCTATGCGCAGGGCCTCGGCATCCCCGCCGCACCCGCGCTCGCATCCCTCGGCGGCAAGCCGCTCGTCTTCCACGCCATCGCTCTTGCCGCCGACGGCAAGCCGGTGCCGATCGTCCATTCCGACGAGGGCTTCGCCTTGCTGTTCGCCACCCCGTCGGCCGCCGATCTCGACACCTATGTCGACGCCGCGATGCGGCCGTTCCCGGCCGGGTTGATGACCGATATCGGCCTGCTCGTCGCCAACGCCGCGCAGGCCGACGCCGCGACGCAGGCGCGCTTCACCCCCGCCGCTTATCATGGCGCGGTGGTCTGGTCGTGGCAGCAGGCGCTGTTCGCCGCCGGCCTCGAACGGCAATTGGCGCGGACCGACCTGCCGCCGGCGACGCGGACGCGGCTGACCCGGGCGCAGGCGCGGCTGTGGCGGGCGATCCAGGCGACGCGCGCGACGCAGAGTTCGGAACTCTGGTCCTGGGCCTTTGCCGACGGCCGCTATGCCGTCGTGCCGTTCGGTGCGGGCAAGCAGGACGTCGACGAATCGAACGCGGCGCAATTGTGGAGCACCGTCTATCTCGCCGTGCAGCCGCCGCGGGTCAGCCCGGCGCCAGGAACGCGGTGATCGTCAGCCGGCCGCGCGTGGGATCGTCGCTCAGCACCGCATCGGGCGCGATCGCACCGCTGTGGAGCAAGGCGCTGCGATAGAGGACGGCGCGATTGTAGCGCGCCTCGACCAGCGCGATCCGCTCGAACAACGGCGTCGATCCGTGGATATAGGCGGGTGCCGGCACGCCGCCATGGCGCAGTTCGGCGTCGAGCTGGCCGAAGTAGATCGGCGCGCGCGCACGATCGAGCCGCTCGAACCCGGTGCTGCGATGCCGATAGAAAGCCGTACCGTCGCTGCCGTCGGGGTCGAGGTAGTGGACTAGCGCGATCCGGCCGGGCTCGACGGCGTCGACATGCGGCAGCCGCTGCGGCAGCGTCAGTCGCTCGGGCGGCGTGGTGACCAGCGCATAGCTCGAATCGAGCAATGCCAGCGCGCCGTCATGATCGAACACCCCGGCGAGCGCGCGGGTCAGCGCCGGCCGCACCGCGGCGAAATAATCGGCGGGCAGGCTGGCGCGCAGCCCGGGATAATGATGGCGGCCGGGTTCGAAGGGGGCGGTGGCGGCATGGCGGCGCAACGCGTCGGGATCGGGGTGGAAGCCGTCGATGATCGCGATCGGCTCCGCCTCCATGCCGATGCGGCGCGCGACGATGTCCGGCGGCGTCACGACGGCGTGCCGATCATCTGCGCCAGCACCGCGTCGTGCGTGGGCAGCGTCGGCGCCGCCCGCGCGATGACGTCGGCGATCTGCTGGACCTGCGCGCGATTGGCGGCCGGATCGATCGCATCGGCAAGCGGATTATAGCCCTGCGCCCTGATTCCCTGGCCATCGAGCACCGCAAGCCAGCTCGCCTCACGGAACAACTCGTCGGCGTCCAGGATGAGCCGCCCCGACTTGCGATATTGTCCGATCCGCTCATGCAGGCCATCGGGCAGGCGCATCGTCTGGCAGTGTCGCCACAGCGGCTCGTCGCGGCCGGTGGCGTGATAATGGAGGATCAGGAAGTCCTTGATCCCGTCCATGTCGCGCGCGAAGGTCGTGTTGAAGCGCGCCGCCAGCGCCGGGTCGCAATCGCGGTCGGGGAACAGCGTCAGCAATTTGGCGATACCGCTCTGGATCAGATGGATGCTCGTCGATTCCAGCGGTTCGAGAAAGCCCGACGACAGGCCGATCGCCACGACATTGTCGCGCCACGGCCGGCGCCGCATGCCCGCCGTGAAGCGCAGCAGCCGCGGCTCGGCCAAGGCCTCGCCATCCAGATTGGCCAGCAACGTCGCGATCGCGGCGTCGTCGCTGCACTGCGCGCTGGCATAGACATAGCCGTTCCCCGTCCGATGCTGCAGCGGGATGCGCCATTGCCAGCCGGCCGCGCGTGCGGTCGAGCGCGTATACGGCGTGGTGGTGGCGACCCGCGCGCAGGGTATGGCCACGGCGCGGTCGCAGGGCAGCCAATGCGACCAGTCCTCGAAAGGCTCGCCGACGACGCCGTCGATCAGCAGCGCGCGAAAGCCCGAGCAATCGATGAAGAGGTCCCCCTCCAGCCGCTCGCCCCGCGCCGTGGTCAATGCGCCGACGAAGCCGGTGTCCGCGTCACGCTCGACCGAGCCCAGCCGGCCCTCGACGCGCACCACGCCGCGCGCCTCGCTCACCCGACGCAGATGGGCCGCGTAGAGGCCGGCGTCGAAATGATAGGCGTAGCCGAGGCTCGACAGGATCGACCGCGCGTCGCCACTCGGTCTGGCGAACCGGTTCTCGGTGGCGAGCCTTTCCGCCAGCGACAGGGCGCCGAGCGACAGGTCGAGCCCGTCGGCCGCCGCCTTCAGCCAGCGATGATGGAAGGCGACGCCGGGCAACGCCGCGCCATACTGACCGAAGGGGTGGAAATAGCGATGGCCCGGCGCCGCCCAGTCGACGAACGCGATGCCGAGTTTGAACGTCGCCTTGGTCGCGCGCAGAAACTCGGCCTCGTCCAGCCCGATCAGTGCATTGAACCAGTGTATCGTCGGGATCGTCGCTTCACCGACCCCGACGGTGCCGATCTCCTCCGATTCGAGCAGGGTAACGGTGACGGCCGCCCCGAAGCTGTGCGACAGCGCCGCCGCCGTCATCCACCCGGCGGTCCCGCCCCCCAAGATGACCACCCGCCGGATCCGCCTCGTTTCCATGGTTTACCTTACCCGCTGCCGGGGAAGGGCGCCACTGTCCCGGCGTATGGACGAGACAGGCTCCGAACATGCCTGCCATTGGCCCGCTAAGCCACGCAGCGGCGTGGTTCCCCTGAAAATGTCGTAAAAGTGCAATTTGGTGTTGACGGGCCGGGGTGGCCGGCCTAGATGGGTGTCACCGCAGCGGTGGCCTACATGGTCACTGAGGCAGTCACAGCAGACCTGGCGCGCTGACCGCCCCGAGAAAAAGGGGTAAGGGAGCTGTGCCGGTGTTTTTGTCGGCTCTTTGACATTGTTAGTTAGATGAAGGGACATGTGGGCGGCGGCTCCGGTCTACGGCGTTTCAAGGCGTCGTGTGGTCGGTAAAGCA